>JASLXP010000730.1 GCA_030740295.1 Planctomycetota bacterium | reverse complement strand
GCCTTCTTGAGAAGCGCCCCCAGTTCCTCGATGCGCTCGACAGTGTAGGTCAGCGCGCCTTCGCAATGGCCGCGCTCGATTTCGAGGTAGAGCTTCTTCATCGGATCGGCAGCGGCGCCGTAGAGGCCAGCGAAGTATTCTGCAAGCGCCGTGTCTACATCGAGGCTCGCGTCGTCCATCAGCTTGAAGGTGACATAGGCTTCAACCTCCTGCCCGTAACCGCAGTGGAACATGCCTTTGTAGCCCGATTCTGCAAAGAGCTTCATCTGCTCACCGACAGCGTGGGCGAAAAAGCCAGGCCAGCAGTTCAGGTTTGCGTTGCGCGCTCTCTCGACGGGAAAGGTGTAGTAGAGCCAGAGGTAGAGCGGCCTTTTGGTGCCGTCATTGGCCCAGGCTTTCACCAGCTCCAATTCGTGTCTGTAACTGTCGCTGCCGACCGCGCCGCGGTTCGTGGCAAAACAGAAATGCACGGCCACGCTGGGATCGAGCTTCACCTTTGTCGGCAGCTCAGCATGGCCTGCGTACGCCAGCGTTACAACAGACTTATCCGGGTGAGTTCTGCGGAGTTCTTTCGCCACCTCATTGACAAAGTTGAAGAGGTAGTCGCTCGATGTTCCCGTTGAGTAGAAACGTGATTTGCCCGCCGCTGAATGGATCCAGGGACGACACTGGTCGCACTTGCAGTAGCTGCGGTTGTCCATCGGCTCGACAGGAAACCAGTTCGGGAGCTTTGGCTGCCAGAAGATGCCGCGGGAATCGCCGGTGTCGTAGTAGTGCCGCGCATCGTCGGCCACTTGTTTGATGAGGGTCCGGCTTGTGTAGCACATCTGGGGCGGCTTGCCCTCATAGCCTTTGGCGAACATATCGGGCTGGCGCGTCTTCGGATCGTCCCAGAATCGCTGGTAATAGGCGTACAGAGAATGGTTGCAGCGCTGGGGTTCTCCGCCGTCGCGCATGCGCAGCATGAACAGTTTCGCACGAGCCCTGCGAGCCCGTTCATACTGGCCCGCGTTCGGAAACTGCTGGTGAAGTTCAGCGTAAGCTGCCGCGTCCCACGCTTTGAACTCGGTGGAATTGCGGGGCCATAGCGCGATGTAGCCGTCGTAGCGTCCTGGATTTCCTGCAGCGGCCATCGCGTCGCGGTACTCAAACGTCGGCTTCCGGCGGACCTCCTTCTCTTTCACGATGAGGGTAGGCGTCTTTGAAATCACGGTTCCGTAGTCGGTCGGATTCAGCCAGCGTACTCCGCAGAACTTCTCCAGGAAGTCATAGGCCGCGTGCAGGGTCCCGCGCTCATCCCATGACCCCGGCAGGTTCTGGAATTCGAGCCGTTCGTAATTGTAGAACACAAAATCGCTGTCAGGGTCATCCCGGCCCACCAGGTGAATCGCGCGGTCTACAAACTTGACGGCATACTCCTGGGGCTTGAAGGAATCCTGAGTCAGGCCTTCGGTTCTGCCTGCTTCGGTATCGCCGACATAGATTCGTACCCCGCGGAGCGCGGCGCCCTCGCGAACGATGGGCAGCTTCGCCCCCGAGATGATTTCGACATGATGCTGGAGTTCGTACGCAGCCGTCTGCGCGGACTGCGTGGGCAGCCTGGCGAGCACGATCATGGCCGCGGGCGCGCCGCTATGCGCCAGCATGAATTGGCCAGGTTTCCCGTCCTTGACCTCGATGATCTTTGCCGCCGCTTCCCTATCGCGATCTTTGATCTGATCCGGAGGCAGCAGCTCGAAATTCTGCGGCGTAAGCGCGGCATTGTGGAAGGCCAATCCATCGATCCATGCGCGGTTCAGCCGCATGGGGTGCGACACCTTTTCTACGTCTGGACCGAAGTAGCCCAATCCGAAGCCTGCCGAGCGTCCCTTTGCAGAAACAGCGGCCGCCATCGCTGCCGGCTCACCATCGATATAAAGGACGGAGCGATGGGTCACGTCATCGTAAACCGCTGCGATGTGATACCACGCGCCGAGTTTCAATCGCGCCGAAATGGTTTTAACGCGATGCTTATCGTTGAGCGGAACGCTGAAATTCAGGGGGAATTCGCCATCCTGCTTTGCACCCATCCATAATCGGCAGCAGACTCCCTTTCCCGGATAGCCGGCGACGCGGCCATCGCCTTTTGAATTGTCGATGAGCGTGCCGAAGTGGTTCGTACCCTCGTAACCATCGATACGGCAGACAATCTCCCATGTGAACGAGCCTACGGTTGGAAGCTTTCCTTCTCCGGCTTTGGTCCGATACGCGTCCAGGTAGAACGAGTGATGCTGTTCCAACTCAAGCGTCTGGCGCCCGCGGGATTCTTCCGTTGCGTCGTTGTTGTAGTAAGAGCGATAGAATGCACGCTGTGCGCCGCCACCGCCGGGATTTTTCAGGACCGGGCCGGTTTCCCCGGCTTTCGGATTCGGCGTGTAATCTTCGCCTGAGTAAGGCCCCCTCGCGCTGTGTATCCGTTGAACTTTACGCCCTTTGGGCGCCCGACCATCAAAGGTATATTTCCCCACCACATCGCCCGATGCCGGCGGCGAGAACGCAAAAGCAGCTAACAGGAATATCTGACTGCACATGAGACGATTGTCCTCAGTCCATTAATTTTTTCGCTTCAACAATAAGCCCCGCCAGACGGGCGCGTTTTGCCTGAAGCTTTGTGGTGTCACGAGTCCATGAAAAGAGGCCGTCGATAATATCCTTTTCGATGGAAAGCTCGTCCTGGATGCGCGCAAGGAGGTCTTTCTGCTCTTCTGGGTCCACGTAGGCGCTCAGGTCGTGGAGGGCTCTGAAATAGTCGTAGTCTTCGAGCCCGTCGCGGACGCTGGCCAGGCGCATGCCGGGGATAACCTCGAAATCCGGGCCGGGGTAGATGAGGGTGCCGCAGCCGCGGGACCAGCCGTCGAGCCACTCGGCATTCGGCCACTGCTTGTCTCTGGCGCTTGTCTTCACGTTTTCTTTTGGAATGCCGCTGATGGCGAAGATGAGCATGCCGTCGGCCTGGAGCTGCCACGCGTACCAGGCGTGGATGCGGGGCGAGATGTAAGAACGGTCGTAGCGGAGATACGGAGCGGGGCGCCCGTCTTTGTCCTGCACTTCACCGCAGGTGTAGAACCAGAATTTCTCGCCGTATTTCTCGCGGCGATCCAGCATGGCCTTGTGAACTTCGGGAGTAATGGCTCGCAGGTTCGGCGCCCACACGTCGCAGAGGCCGAGTGAATGTTTACCCGCCTGTCTCCGCAAAGGCTGCATGCCGTAGGCGGTGAGCTGAAGCTCCGGCACGTGTTTCCGCAGCCATCTGTGGTGGCGGATCATGTCCAGCCAGCGCGGGTTCGAGTTGGGCTCGTCGTAAATCTCGAAGTGCGCTGATTCCATGATGCCCATCTCCTTAAGGAAGGCGACGTATGCCTTCAGGTAATGAGGGTAGATGGGATGGGTGTCCCAGTAGGCCTTACCCTCCTTGCGGTCATTCGACCACTGTTTCGTGTATTCGCGGGCAGGCTTTACCTCGCCGGTCTTCCGGTCGGTGATGCTGATGCTGCTGATAATTGCCATCGCGCCAAGATTGCATGAGAGCGAGGCCCGCCAGGCGTTGCCGCCGTACTTGAGGCCGACGCGGATAAACTCCGCCCACTTGCTGAAATCGAAAGTGAAGCGGCCGTCCTGCTCGCGATAGACCGTCAGGTGTGGCAGCAGCGTGTACACATCATCGCAAAAGGGCGTGATGCGGTAACGGGAGAGCACCTGCGCCTGTTTCTTGTAGGTCTCGAGCGTATAGGGAATCTTGCCGTAAACGCCCGTGCCGTAGAAGCGTCCCCAGTTGTAATTGGCCGGGCCGAACCAGAAGTTGTTTTCGAGCGAAGAAACGGGAGGCAAATCGAATCCGTACACCTGCGCTGTCAGTTGCCTGTTAATTTTCTGTCCGCCGGCCTCGATGGTGATCGTTCCCGTGTAATCCCCGGCGGGCGTCCCTGCAGGACAGAGCACATCGACGTAGACGCTCATGACTTTGCCCTTCTCCACGCCGAACGATTTGCCCGGCCAGAGGATGTCCGGCTCGTGCATCCGCTGTGAGGGGTGGTCGGGTCCGACGCCGCTCAATTGCACGTAATCGACGAGTGAGTAACGAATGTTCTTCGCGGCAATCGTTCCGCCGGTGCCTTTGAGATCGGTGAAGCTCAAGCTGATCGATTCGAGCTTGGTCCAAAATGGAATGACGACGAGTTGAAAGGATTCTGTCTCGCGGCCTGCCAGCGCGATGCGGACCGGGGCATCCAGATCGCCGTTGAAAAGCGTATTCTGATAAATCTTTTCGTGGGGCCCCGCCGAGCCGACCGCATACTTCCTGACCTCTTCCGTCTGCGGGTAAATCCGAACCAGGTGCAGATCGAATTCGATGTCCTTCCACGTCTTCTTCAGGCCTTTCGCTCCATCGAGGAGCTCCTGCCATTGCTCCCGTGACAGCTCCTTTGCCCTCCTTAAAGTCTGGAGGGGTTTCTCCGCCTCATTGGCCAGGTTGTTCACCTTCTCGTTAAGCGTCGCGGCCGCAGGATGCTTGAAGTCTTTCAGCCGCTTCCGCGCATCGCGTATGTTCGTCCCGATAGCCGCGAGCATTTTGTCGATGGCCGGAAGCTCGGCGAACGTGTAGCCAGCGTAAATGAGCTTCTTTCCCTGGCGGGCTTCGACATGCAGACTCCACTTGCCGCTTTCAGTGATGTGGTAAGGAACTGAAATTCGCTCGCCGACTTTCAGCTTTCCTGCCTTGCGCTGCTTCCTGCCGCGGCTCAGTGTGTAATCGACTTTAAGACCCTCGCGATCCTGTCCCGTGTCGAAATTCAGCGTGCCAGCCCCGAAGAAGAGCGGCTGAGGTTCCGCACATCTTACCACCGGAAGCGCCTTGCCCTCTTTGCGCCCCTGAAACGTCGCCGTGCCGAACAGCTTCACCTCATGGAAACTCCTGGGTGTCGGCACCCAGTGTGACCATTCGTGAAGGTGCGCCTGGTCACGACAGAATTGGATGCCCCACACGTCACCCTTCTGAGGCGTGCCGTAAAAGTCGCCATCCAGGGCCAGTTCGGAAAAAGGAATCGCCATCTCCAATGTCCAGTGGTCGTCATAGATGCCCGGCTTGACTATCCAGTTCGGATTGTACTTGCGGCCGAGCTTCGGGCCACCGTCGTACCGGGTACCGAACGGGCTGGCGCAGAACTGATATTTTAGCGTGCGGGTCCGGCCGGGATCGAGAAACAGTTCCGCCACGTCCCCGCTGAAGTTCAGCATGTCCCTCATATCTTCCGGCGGCCCGTAGAACAGTTTGTCCATCCTGTTCTCGTAGAGCCTGTAAAAGAGGTAGAGGTTCTCCGCGTCGTAACAGACTCTCACTTCCGTCTGTTGCGATGCCCGTTCTGCAGGCTTCTGAAACGTGCGGAAATCCTTGACCACTTCGGCCTCCTTCCAGCACGCGTCACCCATCTTGCCATCGAGCCGGGGCGCGAGGTCGGTCCAATAAACGTTGATCGATCGGGCGCGGAGTTGTTCCAGCGTCTCTTCAGCATCCGTCCGGAAAGGCAATCCGACCAGGGCGGCGCCTTTAATGAGCAACAAGATTCGGAAAGACCGATTCGAGATAAACATGTCTTGATTCTCCAGAAGCTACATACGTGTTCCCCAAGATACTGGGGTACCAGAGATGCTACATCAGAGGAGTGTTCAGGAGTCAGGCGTCAGTGGTCAGGAAAGACGGCGACAACTTCCTGTCCCGAACACTGAATCCAGACACCAGAAACCTGTTTCGGCCTCGAAATAGTTTCTAATGTCTATAGATCGCAGGGCCGGTTGGGCTCCCTGAGAGCCCTGTAAGGGTTTCATACGTTTTCGCATCTTTTGGCAATTCAGTCTGGCAGATTTCTTCGTGTGGCGCTGAGAACATTGTGGCACGGGCGTCCCGCCCGTGAATCACGGCTGAGACGGCCGTGCCACGATTCGGCTGCGGCCGTCAGGCAGCCTTAAAGATCTCCTTTGAAACGCTGCGCGTCGCGGGTGTACTACAAGTTTACCAACGGATGGCAAAGCAGTACAACGAATCTGATTCAAAGAACTTAATTCATCCGTCGTAACACTGGATCTGGTTGCGGCCGCAGGGCGCGGCAGGAGAGACAGAAAAGGACTGACCAATGCCTGAAAAACTGAGAGGCATTTTTCCCGTTTTGCAGACTCCGTTGGATGCAGGCGGAGAGATAGACTTCGACAGCCTTCGCGGGGAGGTTGCTTTTTGCATCGCGACCGGCGCACACGGATTAGTCTTCCCGGTCCTCGGCAGCGAGTTTCAATACTTCTCCGACCGTGAAAGGCGGAGCATGGTGGAAACGGTTGTCATCGAAGCTGCTGGGCAGATACCAGTTGTAGCAGGAGTCGCGGGCACAAGTACTCCCTCCGCGGCGGAGCACGCTCATCACGGTTCCGAAGTGGGGGCCGATGCGGTCATCGCCTTGCCGCCTTTTCTTTCGTCCGCAACGCCCGAAGAAACCAATGCCTATTATCGTGCCATTTCCGATGCTGCAGGCATTCCCGTGTTTGTTCAGCACACCAATCCAGGGCTCAGCCCGTCACTCATCGCCCGGATGGTGACCGATATCGAACACGTCCGATACATCAAAGAGGAAGCGGGCTGCACCGCGCATACGATCACTGCGGTGGTGGACGCGGTTGACGAAGAATGTTGGGGTGTGTTCGGCGGCGCATGGGGCCGCTGGATGATTTCCGAAACCCGGCGCGGCGCCACGGGCTTCATGCCCGGCGCGCCCACCCCGGAAGTGTACGTGCAAATCTGGGAGGCCCTCGAGGCCGGCGATGAAAGCTCTGCCCGCAGAATCTTCGACCAGCTCCTGCCTCTCATCAATTTCAACACACTGGTGGGCCTCCAGGTGTGCAAAGAGGTCCTCGTGCGCCGCGGCGTCTTCAAAACTTCAAAGATGCGAACCCCCGGCAGCATCGAAATGGATGAAGACGACCACCGCGAACTGGATGCAATTCTCGAACAACTGAACCCGCTTCTCAGGAGCCCGACATGAAAATCGCAGACCTGCAGGTGATTCCTTTCCGAATTCCAAAGCGACCATACAGCAACGGCCAATTCCTTCCCGAAACGACGACCATCCAGACGCTCACAAAGGTCGTCACCGATGATGGCGCTGAAGGATATTATTTTGGAGGCCAAGGACACGGGGACCATGACGGGATGACACGAGACCAGAGGTCGGCAATGACTGGCCGACTCAAGAATCTCGTGCTTGGTCACGATCCTTTTGACCGCGAAAAATTCTGGCACTGGATGTGGGTGGCCAACATCGAAGAGAGTCTCATCAGCGTGCTGGATATGGTCCTGTGGGACCTTCAGGCGCGCACCTTTGGCGTCCCGGTACACAAGCTCCTCGGCGGGTGTCGCGAACGTGTCAAGGCATATGCCAGCACCTATCCCAACATGGGCTCTCCCGAAAACTACGCCGAGCACGCGGCCGCGTGCAAAGCCGAAGGCTACCGGCACTACAAGATCCACCCCTACTACTTCTGGGATCCGGTAAAGAAGGAACCGGCCCCCGGTCGACCATCACACATCGAGCAGGATATCGAACTGTGCCGGGCCGTGCGCTCAGCCGTGGGGGACGACATGGTCCTGAGTTTCGATCCGTGGGGCACCTATCGCACTTACGAGGAAGCGTTAAGGGTGGGGCGCGAATTGGAGAAGCTCGATTTCTATTGGTTCGAACACCCGATGTCCGAATATCGCGTCTCCGCGTACGAGAAGCTCTGCGCAGATCTCAGCATCCCTGTCCTCTCTCCGGAAATCGCAGCGGGCAGCATTTATACGAGGGCGGACTGGATCAGACGAGGCGCGTCGGACATGAGCCGCATCGACGTGCTCCGCGGCGGCATCACCGGGGTAAAGAAGATGGTTTCGGTGTGTGAAGCTTACGGCGTGAAATGCGAAATCCACATGAGCGGCTTCGCCAATCTTCAGATTCTGGCCGCGACCAGTGAAGACACCTGCGAATACTACGAGCGTGGCCTTCTCGCCCCTGGAGTCGATTACGATACTCCACAGCCTTACTTGGAAGCCATCTGCGACCCGCTCGACAGCGACGGCTGCGTCCGGGTACCGCAGGAGCCCGGGATGGGCTATCGGATCAACTGGGACTATATCGAGGAGAACAAGGTCCGAGAATGAAACAGCCCTGCGATGGAGCAGCCCCATGGG
>JASLXP010000729.1 GCA_030740295.1 Planctomycetota bacterium | reverse complement strand
CATCCGATGGGATCGCACCCAGCTCCCCGGCTTTTACCACATGGTCAATGCCGCTGAGGGCTTTGAAGACAAGTTTGCCGTCAATCCTCTCGCTGCCGAGAGCTCGTTGATGCCCGCTTTTCGTACCGATCTGGAACGCTGGCTGCCGAATCTGGATTTTCAGTATGTCGAACCGGGCGCGCCCCTGAACGAAACGATCTCTGATGTGCGGACCGGCCGCGAACTGTGGAAGCTGGCATTGGGCATGGTGATCCTGATCACCCTCGCAGAGCCATTCCTGGCTGCACGGTTCACCGGAAGGAAATCCGGAGAGGCATGAGCGGTAAAACATGGAACCCATCGGAATCATCGGCCTCGGCTTGCTTGGCAGCGCGCTAGCTGAACGTCTGGCAACCCGGGGCTTTGACCTTCTTGGATTCGACATAAATCCGGCGCAACTGGAATCAGCATCTGCTCTTGGATGCCGGGCCGCTGAATCCGCTGCGGCAGTGTGTGAAGCCTGCAACACCATTCTTCTCAGTCTGCCTACCAGCCAGGTGGCAGCGGATGTCATGGATGAGATCACGCCATGCCTGAGGGCGGGACAGACGATTCTCGATACCACAACCGGTGACCCTCAAGAAATGGCGTCGCTCGAAACAAACCTTGCCGATCACGCGGTGAACTATGTCGAGGCAAACATCGCCGGTTCCAGCGGACAGGCTCGAAGAGGCGAAGTGACCCTGTTCCTCGGCGGGGACGAGGCTGTCATTCGAACGCATGAAGAGCTTTTCAGTTCGATGGCAGCACACGTGTTTCACCTGGGCGGCCCTGGGACGGCAAGCAGTTTCAAGCTGGTTCACAATCTTGCGGTGGGATTGCACAGGGCGGTCCTGGCCGAGACGCTGCTCTTTGGAAATGCCCTCGGATTCGACCCGGACCAGACGCTCTCAATCCTGAAGCAGACTCCGGCCTCTTCGGCTGCCATGGAAATAAAAGGCCACAAAATGGTGTCCGCAGATTACACGCCGCAGGCAAGGCTCTCGCAGCACCTCAAAGACGTCCGGCTCATGATCGCTGAAGCTCATAGGGTGGGCGTGGCCATTCCTCTCACCCAACTGCATCAACAACTGCTCTTGAGAGCGGAAGAGCTCGGCTTCGGTGATTCGGATAACAGCGCGATCATCGAGGCAATCCGCAGCCCTCAGTAACACTCCTGACAAACGAGGGCCGGGCGAGTCGACCCGGCGTCAGGGATCTCAGTCTCGAGATCTTTGACCACCGCGACATTCTCCCGTCCACAGAAATCGCATTGACCTGTGAGCTTTTTCGCCGGCCTGGCAGGGTTCTTCATCTGCATCAACTCCGCCTTCAGTTGGGGACCGACGATTGCCTCGACAAATCGCCGTACCCGGTCATCCGTTTCCGATTGCAGCACCCTTCTGCCAATCACCTCGAGCCTGGGGTCATCCGTTCGGCCGCCATCTTCCATGGTATGCCAGGCTGCCCGGCGGACCTTCACATTTTCGTCTTCCATCATCCGAAAGAGAGCATCCCACACGGGCTCGACATGACGGCGAACATGACACGGACACAGATGCTGTGCCGCGTGTAAGCGTTCCGCAACATCCGCACTCCGGGAGAGCTTTAGAAGATGGTCGATCTCATCGCCGCTCACCCTCTGCTCTCCTCTTCGGTGTGCGGCCTTCTGAAAGCTGTTTCGATTTCTGGTCTTTGGTATCGTAAGTATTCCTTCCCGGATGCAGAAACGTAATTGCAGAAAGAGAAGAGTCAAGCCTGCGAGTTGAAGAGCCAGAATCAGCCGCAATACTACGGCCTATCCTCCAGCATTTCTGCGAAATTCCGGGCCCAATGCGATCAGGGACGATGGCATCTCATCAGGGCGAACAGTAGTGTCACCAGCCCGGTTTCGCTTTACAGACAGGAGTATTGCCATGCGTGCTTTCAATGCATTTCTGACGGGCTGCGTTTGCCTGTGTATTTCGATCTCGGCCGAAGAGACGGCCCCTTCACTTAAAGAACAGAGGGCCGTGCTCGAGAAACAGTATTCCGCGCTCTTAAAAAAAATGAGGACGATGGAGAACAAGTTTGCCGATGACCCCGAGGTCAAGCAGGCGACGGAAACCAGCCGCAAAAAAATGGCTGAAATGAACAAGGCCCGTGAAGCCGTCTACTCTAAAATCGCCGGTAAGAACCCCGAGTTCAAAGCACAGTACGATCAACGGAACAACTTGAAGGCCCGGCTGGCAGAGGTCAATGACAACTCCAAGACCATCCAGGAGGCACTGGAACAGAATCAGAAAGATTCCAAGAAGCTGAATGCCGATCACCCGGAACTGCAGCAGCTGCAGAACCTGGAGCGAAACCTGGAGCGGTCTGCCGAAGGCTACAGAGCGAACGAGAAGCTCAAGCAGCATTCGGGTGCGCTCGCTAAAAAGGAACAAGAATTGGGAGATGCGCGGGAGGCCTTCTACACCGAGATCGCCAAAGTTGAGCCACGTTTCAAGACCTACCTGGACCAGAGAAACAAGCTGAAGGAAGAGACTGCCGAAGCCGCTGCCAAAGTGGTGGAGTTCCGCGATAATTACAGGAAAGCGCAGGCAGCGATTGCCAAATTGCAGGAAGTTATTAACAAGAATCAGAGGGATTACAGGGAGTTTCTCGGCAAGAACCCGGAATTGGAACGGGTGCAGTACGCCGAAAGATCTCTGCAGCGTTCGGCCGAGAATTTCAAGGATAAGAAAGAGCTGAAAGCCTTCGCAGCCGCGCCGGCCCAGAAAAAGGAAGAGCTGGAGAAATCGAAGGAGAGCTTTTACACCGAAGTCGCCAAGATCAGCCCTCGCTTCAAAACCAATCTTGACCAGAGGAACAAGCTCAAAGGGGACTCGTCGGAAGCCGTAGCCAAGGCCGGGGAACTTCGCACGAACTACCGCAAGGGATATTCGGACATGCGAAAGCTCCGCAATGAGAGCAATGGTCTGCAGCGCAACATTCCCCAGGCTGAAAGAGGTTACTATTCAGTGATCAGGAATCATCGGAAAGACGCAGACCTAAAGGAACTCTTCGAAGCAAGCGAAACCAGGCAGCAGGATTACAACGAAGCCAACAGCGTTCCGGGTGCCATCATTGCCGAGAAAGATCCCGAGTACAAAGCCCTTCTGGACCAGCGCGCCGAGCTCCAGACCAAGTACAACGAACTGCGCAAGGCCATGTACGGGGCCAAAGGCAAGCAGCAAAAGCAGAGAAAGAACAAGACCAAAGCCAAGCCTGAAAACGCCGAGCCGAAAAAGAAGGAAAAGGTGAACCTGCCGCCGAAGCCAAAAAGGCTGTAGGACACTTCTGGAAGAACAGAAAAGAGCTCACAGAGATCCAATTAGTGCGGATTTTGGCCGGACGGACGAGATTCGAGCGTGCGGCTATTGGGACGGCGCCGTAAGCAGATTCCGACTAATGTCGAGTGAGGCAATGACTTGAAAGGATTTTCTCACCGGTCAGTTCTGTTGCCGAGCGTGCTCCTGCTGACGGCAGTCGGTTGCCGTGATGTGGCACGGCAGGGATCGATTCTTAGACCGGGCTACAACGTGATCTATGAGTCCCGTTGTGTCGTCCAGGCGAATGCCGGTGGTCAGATTGATTTCGAGAACGATATGCCCGGGATGGACGCGGACGCGCTGGCCAGGACGGACATCCACCACATCGATGGTACGCAGTCCCTGCGTTGGGCGTGGTCACAACCTGACGCATCGCTCGAGATTCGAGCGCCGGTTCCTTTCAAACCACAGTTCAGAGACTACGCCAACGCGGCTCCCGAATGTTCGACCTTCAGCATGTGGCTTTACAACGAAACGCCGTATGACTCAGCACGACTTCGGATTGAGTTTGGCAAACGTGATGGTGAAAGTCCGGATTGCTGGTTTCACTTCGGTCTCAATTTCTCCGGCTGGCGGCTCGCGCATATCAAATTCAGGGACATGGAAGGCAAGCCCGCGCCCGGCATGGATTACGTTCGTCTCAGGTCGCCACAGGGGGTCGATCGCGGCCGGCTGTTCATAGACGCGTTGCGTCCCGTGGTCTCGGAGGATGTTCGCTGGGCATGGCCAGATTACCAGATGCCTGAGATAGAGTCGGGAGTCATCAATCAACTGGCCATCCACAAGCCCCGGTTTCAGGGGCTTCGCAAGAGAGCGCAGTCAAAGCCCGATGTCCGTGAATTCGCTCGAATCAGAAAGAAACTGCTGCAGAGATATCGACATGGCGAGTTCGACGAGAACCGGCTGACGGAGGCTATCAGACGCTTTCAGTCCCTGAAGATTGTCAAGGACTCCGCAGGCATCCGCGGCACGCACGTTGGGACGAAACAACTTCACTCATATCTCGATCTGATGTTCGCGATCGCGCGGTTGCACGGGCAGGCATCCACGAAACACAAGCCGAACCTGGCGCACATGTACGTTCTGATGGCCGAACATCTGCTCGACCAGGGCTGGGCAGAAGGCAGCGCGCTGAATGCTCAGCACCACTTCGGGTACAAGTCCAGAAACTGGGCGCCCTCGGTTCTCTTGATGCGCGATGAACTTCGAAGAGCCGGTCTCCTTCAACAGACGGTTATGGCCATCATCTGGTTCGGGCGCGATTTCTGCGACATGACCGCGCCCTATGACGAGTTCCCGGATACCCTCAAGGCCAAGCTCATGGTCGTCAGCGCTGACTATCTCAATACCATTGCCTACACCCATCTGATCACGTTGGTCCTGCTGGACGACACGCAACTCAAATCAGAGCTGACGCGACACTTCAAGGAGTTGATTGAAAGACTCATCGTCGCAAGCAACGGGGGAATGAAGAGCGACGGGTGCTTTTTTCACCACCGAATGCACTACGCGGGATATGGCCTGCCGGCGCTTCGCTCACTGGCCCAAGTCATCCATGCTTTGGACGGCACGTCCTACGAAATCTCAATCGAAGCATGGGAGAAGCTGCGACACGCGTTTCTGATGGTGCAGATCTGGGCGCATCCACGATATGGTTTCAACGCCTGCGGACGTCATCCGCTGACTGGCAAGCCCGATTCCATGAAGCATGCATTCCGTCTGCTCGCCGAGTCCAGGCCGGGTACCGACCACGTCGATGAACAACTCGCGGCAGCTTACCTGGGTATGTGGGGCGGTGATTCCATGGAGCTTTTTGGGCAACCGATTGAGCGGCGCAAGCCCCAGGGATCCTGGTCTATGAACTACGCGGCCTCAGGTTTACACAAGTGTGGCAGTCATTCGGTGATCCTGAAGGGACATCAAGGGCCGGTTCGTTCACACGAAACATATAGGGCGGACAACCGCTTCGGCAGATACCAAAGTCATGGGACGATGATGATCATGGACGAGCGACGGCCCGATCCCAGCGGTTTCGTGCAGCCCGGCTGGGACTGGGCGCAGCCTCCCGGCGCCACCACATTGGCCTTACCGCACGATCTGCTCGAAGGGTCTCCAACAGCGTTTTACGGATCTCGCGTGCCGCAAGTGACACCTTTCTCAGGCAGCAGTCATCTTGAACAGAAATTCGGCGTCTTCGCCTTCAGACTGGACACCCCCGCCAATCCGCATGACCAGTCCATCCGGGGCCGCACTTCCGTAGTCGCCGCCGGTCCGATGCTCATATGTCTCGGCAGCGGGATTTCGAATGGTTCTGACAAACACTCCTGTGTGACGACACTCTTCCAGCGCCATGCAGTTAATCCCGATGGCCCTGTCACCATGTCTTGGCGCCGCGCACAGAGTGCCATGCCCTTTGAAGCAATAGTGCAACCGGAACAATTCCCCGTGTGGATGGTTGACGAGTACGAAACCGGCTACTTCATCCCACCGAATAATCCGCCGCTGAGGGTTCACGCGGTCGAGCAACATTCCCGTCATAACAAAACAAAGCTGGCGACGGCTGGCCCATTCGCCAAAGCATGGTTTGACCACGCCATCGGCCCCAAGAACAGCGATTATGAATACGTGGTATTGCTGGGCGCCGACGAAGCTGCAATGGAAGCGCTCTCAAGCCGCATTACGTCTGGCGATAGGCCTTACTCTGTGCTTCTAAACACGGACGCCGTCCATGCCGTCAGTATCGCGAAAAGCCGCCTCGTTGCGTGCACGTTCTTCGAGGTGCAGGAAAAGCTGCCGGACGTAATCGCATCACTCGACGCGGGGCTGGTCTCCGTCGACAAGCCATGCTTCGTCATGTCCCGGAAGATGTCCGACAAGCAATGGCGACTCAGCGTATGCTACCCATTGCCAGCTCTGGGCCGTCCTGCGGAAGCTGTTCCCGAGCCGGTCATCGTCCATCTCACCGTCAACGGAACATTCGAGGTCGTGGAGCCGGCTGAGGCGCGGCCCTCGGTCTCCGCGCGGCATCAGGACGGCCTGACGTTACTCGCTGTGGAAACGTTCGATGCCAGGCCCACCCACTTCGATTTGCGCTCAATGGATTAAACCCCTGCCAAACTGGCAAAGAGAATGTGCCCGCCAGCAGGTGCACGGATGAGTAAGAGAGCTGTTGTATGAAACCTCTTAGTCGTCGTTGTGAATTCGGTGTGGTGACTCTGGCGGCGTCGGCGATCGATCTGCTCTTTGCATGTGGTTTGGTCAATCTTGCCTTCGAGCAGTGAGCACACGAGGCACTGCATCGGCAATGTGACGCCTTCATGGAGCCCTTCCCCGAATCCTCCCGAGAATCTGGCGACTCTGGATACAGCTCCTAAACAACTTGATAGAATCCTGCGCGGCATGGAGGGCGCCGATCCCCTGAACAAAGATCCATCCAATGAAAATCACAGACATCAAATGTTACGTCACGGAGTCAACCAAAACTCCTCCCAGTTTCCACTGGCGCGAGGGACTGCCTTACGATGACGCCCTCTCTGAGGGTGATAAGACATATGGTGCCGTCCTCAAAGTCGAGACTGATGAGGGCATCGTTGGCCGCTCCGGCGGCGGCCGGGCCCATTATCTGGCGGACGTGACGCGCCGGCGTCTGAAGCAGTTCATCGGCTCCGATCCATTGATGACCGAAAAGCTGTGGCATGAAATCTGGGAAATCGATCGTCTTGAGGAATTCCAGGTGCATGCCCTGGGCGCGCTCGATATCGCGTGCTGGGATATCAAAGCGCAGAAGTCCGGCCTGCCGCTGTTCCAACTTCTGGGTGGATATGAGTCCCGCGTTCCCGCCTACGCATCCACGGTTACCTGGGACACGATGGACGAGTACGAAAAGCACATCAAGGAATGCATGGACGAAGGATTCACAGCATTCAAGCTCCACGCCTGGGGAGACCCCGTGGAAGACGCCCGGCTGTCTCGCAATCTTCGTAAATGGACGGGTGATGAAGCAGACCTGATGTTCGATGGATCCGCTGGTTGGGATTACGCAACCTCCATGAAAGTCGGCCGCGTCCTGGAAGAGGCCGATTTCCTTTGGTACGAGGAGCCAATGAGAGAATTCGATCTGCCCAGTTACGCGGAACTGTGCCGCAGCCTCGACATCCCCGTGCTGGCGGCCGAGACCTCAGACGGTTGCCACTGGAACGCCGCCACCTGGATTCAATACCGTGCCCTCGACATGATGAGGATCAGCGCAGCATTCAAGGGAGGGATCACCGGCGCCATAAAAACATCACACCTGGCCGAGTCTTTCGGAATGCGGGCCCAGGTTCACGGATTGGGCAGCGTCAACGCTCATCTCTGCGCCGCCATCCCCAACAATGATTACGGCGAAGTGCTGGTGATCGACACTGAACAGATTCAAGGCCTGAAAAATCGGAAGGAACTCCCGATCGTCGATGGTTATTTTGAAGTGCCGGATTCACCCGGTTTTACGGCACCCATAGATTGGGATCACATCGAGAAGAATGCAGTGATGGTGGTATGAGTTTCCGGGTGTGGGCTTTCGAACATTTGGGCTACCAGCTAGTAGGCCAAGACGGAGTCGTTTAGACGGATTTCAGGAGCGAAGCTCCGGGCCGTTTGCCTAGCTAGCCCAGCCCAACGGGCTGGGTGAATGGTACAAAGATCTAGAAAGGGGCAACGCCCCGGCCATTTATGCGGAGGCATTCATGAGGGCAAATAACCGGGGCGTTGCCCCTAAGGATGATCTGCCCGAAGACCCAGCCCGCTGGGCTGGGCTAGGCAAACGGCCCGGGGCTTTACCCCTGAGAATTGTCATCCAGATGCGTTAAATTGCCCTCGTCTCGGGCTACCAGCCGGCGCGCGCCACGTAGGTTGGCCGTCCCCGGCCGACATCGAGGGCTCAAAGAAGACGGCCGAGACGGCCATCCTACGTTTGGCACTCGATAGGATCTGTCATTTCACGTCTAACACAATCTGATCCACTGTGGCGGCAGCCGTTCCGGGAGCCGCATGCGCAGGCACTCGCAACGTTAACGTGGAAAAGCCGGCTGGAAGTTGCGCTGCGTCAAAGCTGATTCTCATGGCCGTTCGGTCTTTTGCTTTGACAACTGAGCCGTTTACCAGCAGCTCAATCGTTGCCGCGGCATCCAGCCCTTTGCCAGTGACCGCAAGACTGAAGGAGCCCGCCTGCTGCACGTCAACGCGGTAGTCGATGCGGTCGCCAGGTCTTCTGAATCCGCGGCATCCGCCGCTGAAAATGCACTTGAGTCCTCCTTTCAGTCGCTGGCCGCGATTGGCAGGTACGCGCCACCTGGCGGTGTGTGGGTGTGCGGCATTATTCACCACGCTGTGCGCCATTTGCAGGGCACGACCGCTTTCGGCGATGTCCTTCCACCGCTTGCGGCAACGCTGCGCCTTTTCGGTGATCAGCTCGGGGTGGTCCGGACCGATATCCCGCTTCTCCGCCGGATCTTTCAGAATGTCGAACAGTTTGTGTTTTCCGCCGGGCAGATGATGAAATTTGTAGCGTTCGCCCCGCAGGATGGCGTGCAGGCGGGAGTAGTCAACGGCCGCGGCATCTTCGATGATACCGCCTCTGGCCGCGGTGCCCGGCGCACCGGGGCCGGCCAGCGCGAGACGAAACACCTCAGCGCGCTTCACCGATGCTTTCGCGTTTTCCAGTGATGCCCGCAACGTGACTCCGGTGAACGGCAGATGTTCGGGTCTTCCAGAGTCTTTCATTCCGCAGAGGTCGAGCAGTGTAGGCAGGATATCTTCGACGGCGGCAAGCTGTTTACGTTCCCCCGGCGGTATACGACCGGGCCAGCGCACCAGCAAGGGACTGCGTATGCCGTTGTCCCATGCCTCGGCCTTGTGTCCGGTCAGTCCCAGGGGGTTGCGCACCTTCCAGTCCGAAGTGTTTTCTGCGTTTTCATAGTTGTTGTTAACCCAGGCACGCCGGCCTTCAGTGGGACCGTTATCGCTCAAGAACAGCACGATCGTGTTCTTATCCTGCCCTGCCTCGCGAACCGCTTCGAGTAATCGGCCAATGTTGTGATCCATATGCGTGATGGATCCGTAACACTGTGCGAGGGCTTCGGAAAGCCCCTTCCTGCGAAACGGATCGGCATATTCGTCCGGACACACCCATGGAAGATGAGGAATGATATAGGCGACATGTGCCAACCACGGCCGATTACCGGCCTTCCGGATCTTTTCAATCGCCTTATCGGTCATGATGTCCGCCGTCCAGCCCTCTGTCCATTTGCCACTGCCCGGGCTGAAAATACGAGGACGCTTGTGCAGATATCCACCGCCGATGATAAAAAACCAGTCAAACCCGCGATCCAGCGGGCCGAGCTCCATCATCTTGGCGCCGTCTACTTTCCCAAGCATCCAGGTATGGTAGCCGGACGGCTTGAAGAAGGCCGGCATCAGCACTTCGTCGCGCCTCACATCTCCGCGCGGCCCGACGCCCCAGACCCCGGTGAGCAGATGGTTGCGACCGGTCAACAACGCGGACCGTGTGGGCGTGCAGGCAGGCGCCACAAGAAAGTTACTGTAAAAGGCCGACTGCCTGGCCAACTGGTCCAGGTTCGGCGTCCTGACTACCTCATTTCCGGTGAAACCGAAGTCGCCATACCCCTGATCGTCGGAGATGACCAACAGAATATTGGGTGGCCGTTCCGCGGCATAACTCTGAGAACAGCCCCAGAGCATCGCGGCGAGTGCAAACAACATCCGGTAATACAGCTTTCTGCCACACCGTCTTCGTTTGATTATCGGCTCGCAGAGCGTGAACGACGGTTCTTTCATATTGCGCTGCTTCCATGTTCGACTTCTAAACACGACGTCATAAGAAACTTCGCATTCGTTAACGTCAGTACCTGATCAATAACTAACACCAGAGCAAGCGCGGTTTTCATTTCTTCATTTCTCTAACGCTTTCAGCGTAAGGAGGGTTGCACCTGAACTGACCCGTATGCTTGGTCGAAGCTGTGCCGGCTTGCTGAGACTAACTTCAGGCCCCGTGGAGGCGAAGAACTGGTGCTTGAGCGTCATACGCCGTGGCAAATGCGAAATCTCCTATGACGTCGTGTTTATATGCCGGAGACGTTATCTGATGGCTTTTGATTTCAGCTTGTTGAAGATCGCTCCGTGGCCGGACATTGCATTCCACAGTTGTTTTTGCTCGTCCGTATCGTACGTCCAGTAGATCCATCCTGCGGCGCCCAGGCCCGGAAAACGCCTGGTCATCTTTCCTGCCCACGCGGTGCCCGCGGTCAGTTCCGGGAACGCTCTCTTGAACACGCCGAATTCGCCGATGATGAGGGCCCTGTTCGGTGCGTCTGCAAGCCCGGCGACGAGTTTGTCATGCTCGATTGATTTCATGTCCGCGTTTAGCGCGGCTTCGTCCGCTGCATAGATGTGGATGTCGATCACATCGGCCTTCGAGCGCAGAAGCGCCGTGGGCCTGAACGGATACCGGTTCTGCCAGACTGCTTTTTTCGGGCGGAAATCACCGGGGCCGTTCCGTCCGACTGCATGGTACGTGAAGACGTTTGCGTTGATGAGAGCGTCGGGAATCTCGGCACGGATGGCAGATGCCATTTGGTCGATCCAGTACACGGCCATGTCGTCGGCCAGACGTTCCTTGTCGGTTGCAAGATTATAGGTCACGCCGTTGGCTGGGGTCACTCGTCCCTGGTCAAGCGAAAACGGCGGTTGGCCGAGGTGGTAGCAGACTTCGTTCATCAGGTCCCAGCAGAACACGGCCGACAGCGTGCGCGGATCGCGTTTACGCAGTTCTCGGATGACGTCGCGCAGGTAACGCTTCTTGGCGTTGATGAATGCCTGGTTCAGGTAGTGGTTGCTCAACGGACCGACGTTCTCAATCCGCTTTTTCAAACCGTCACGATAGGGGCCGGCTTCCGGGAAGAAATCGAAACATGGGACCACAAGGATCCCGTGCTGCCCCGCCAGGAGCAGGAACTCCGCAAGGTTGTCGAGGTACTTCGGATCCGGTGCCGCGGCATCACGGCTCTGGAACATGCAGCCACGCTGTCCGCGAAGCCCGTTGAGGAAAACGCGAACCACGTTGAATCCGTTTTCCGCCATGTGTTGAAATGCGGCCACCACCCGAGCCCGGTCGTACACGAACGGCGAGAACGTGGCGTGGCCGCCCTTGCCCTCGAGGTCGAGCCGGACGTAGTTGAACCCGCGCGGGACGTAGGCCGCTCCCGTTTCTTTCAGAACAAACTTACCGTTTTGGACTCGGACGGGGGATACGGTACTCATGGTGGCTTTCTCCTTTGCTGCCTTCAGCCGCTTGTTCGCTTCTACGAAACAGGCCAGAAGCTCGGGGTTGCGTTCCCGGGAGAGGTCGAAGCGCTGCTGATTCTTCTGATCCATGGGACGATCGGACTGGTAGCACCACCAGTAGGAGAGTTGGACGCCCGCGTCGATTACGCTGTTGAGCGTCTTCTTCACCCAGGGCCTGGCTGCGGCCGCGTCCGAGTAGCTCTCGAAGTAGCCGGGCCTCTCCTCCCAGACTTTCTTGTTGGTTCGTGCGGCCGCGTGCAGCCCGAGCTCGCCGATCATGAGCGGCTTGTCCAGGCGGGCGGCCATCTCGGTGTAGCCTTTGTGGACGAGCAGCGCTTCCTTCCCGTCCTTGCCCATGATGGTGTAGCCGCCTTTGTGGTTGGGGTAGGAGTGGATATCGATCACGTCCACCGCGGAGTTTCCATAGAGGAGCTCAATGCACTTGAACTGCTCCTCGAACGTGTCCTTATCCCACACGCGGCGTTGGTACAGGTTCCATTGGCTCTCCCGCATGTGCGAGCCGCCGCTGTTGACGAGCCTCAGCGGATCCGCGGCTTTGATCCGTCTGGCCACATCGTCGAAGAATCCGGCCACGTCCTTGAGCGTCGGCATCCGTTGGCCCTTGAACACGCGATCCCTGTTGCCGATATCCGCAGAGAGCGTGACTTCGTTGGAGATCTCCCACATGAGGATGGTCTTGCGGTTCTTGTACCGCGCCACGGTCTCGTCAATGTATTGGTAGAGGAGCTTGCGGCCCCGTGACTCCGGGTCGGAGATAAGCTCGCGTTTCTGTTCCTCGCGATGGACCCAGCCTTTACCGGGCACGAGTTTCGTGTCAGTGAACGTGCCGGCGCCGAGAGACCAGACCACGCGAATGTCGTGCTTGTCGCATAGCTCCATGGCCTTGTCGAGGGCTGCGTACAGGAGCTTGCGCTTCTCGGGATCCGCGTAGGATTCAGGGCCGCGCGGCCCCCAGGGCAGAGCGAAAAACCGGATCGAGCGGAATCCCATTTCGTGCAGGTTCCGAAGGGCCCGATCCTGGGCCTGGACCATCGGGTCCGTGTCGTTCAGCGCGTTCCCTTTCGCCAGTTGGTCGTACAACTGCCAGAGCAGATCGAACTTGTTGAAGCTGATCTCCGCGAAGGGCTTCCCGTCCAGGTGGAACCGGCCCTCCCGGATCGAGAGAACGTCGTCTTTTGTCAGGGCCGGAGGCCGGCCGGAATCCACTGCGACATGATGGAGCCGGCAACCGGCGGACAAGGCCGCGAAGCACGCCATCAAGATCAGTCCTGTTCTCGTCATAGTGACATTCTGACTCCACTCGATGCTGTAGCTGATGAAAACGGTCACTGCCACCATGATGGCTTCCTCGGATGTTCGGATGCCGGTCCGTGCTTTTTACCGGATCGTGGGCCGATTGTCAGCCCTGGAAATTACACAATTCAGGGGAAGCCGTGCAGGGCATGCTGCGAACCGAAGATGAAGTCTGAGGCTCTTGATCGTTCTCTTAATCTGCTGTCGCGCAGCTCGCCATCTGAGACTCCGAATTACTCGAAACAGAGATCGAATTCGTAGTTCAGGCTTCCGTCCTGTAACAGTTTCATGAGTGATCGGGCTGGAAGATTCGTTCGTAAAAGTCAGTCACGCCCCGAAGGGGCACAGACATATCAGCCCCGGGCAACGCCCGGGTATGCGTTTGGCGTCTTTCTCGAAGTCTCAGTTATGGCCGAAGGCCATGATTCACCGTAGCCTGGGGCAACGCCCCAGGATTCATGAATCGAACGAGGTTCATTGGCCGAAGGCCAAATTCACCAACGTCACCGTCTCGGTGAATATGGCCTTCGGCCAAAAGATGCTGATACGCATCACATTCCTGGGGTGATACCCCAGGCTACGATGAGTATGGCCTTCGGCCATAGCAGACGCTAAACGCATGCACGCCCTGGGTTATTAGGAACGGTCGCCCTTGAGCCCTGAAAGGGCGGCACAGATCGCTGAGAGGCATTATGTTGTGTCGCCCTTTCAGGGCTGGGATTGTCTCTTCAATCTGTTCCCAGGGCGTTGCCCTGGGCTGCCATGTTTGTGGCCTTTCAGGCCGGATATCAGCTGACGTCTACTTTTTACGAACGAATCTGGAAGCCTAATCTACAAATCGCTGCCTGGAGTCAGTGAAATTGAGCAACAGTGAGCTCGCGATGATCAGACGATGTTCTTCGTGAACATGTGTCCATGAAATGTGAGAGGCGGGTCTTGAGGAATGTGAGACGCGACATCTGCCCCAATCTGCTTGTCCAGACGATTAAGAGGACGATTAGGATAACGATTAAGAGGAAGAACTGGGAGGTCTACACACCGCGCAGGAGTTCCGGTGTAGAGCACTGATCTGCTTGCCCGGAAGATTAAGAGGACGATTAGGATAACGATTAAGAGGAAGATCAAGAGGTGTGCACGTGCACAGCGCAGCCTGCCCGGGAGATTAAGAGGACGATTAGGATAACGATTAAGAGAAAGAACTAAGTGGTCAGGCTGGGCTGCTTGGGACGATGGGGACGTGAATGACCGTTACGGCTTCGGCCTTCAATGCTTCTTGAAGGGCGGGGGCCAGGTCTGACTGCTGTTCAACACGAACGCCTCGACAACCCAGTCCTTCAGCGACCAGATCGAGCCGTGTGGGGCCGAGGGTGCTGTTAAGGGGGTGGCCGTAGCTTCCAAGGTGACCGCTGACGCTGATTCCCCATTGCTCATCATCGGCCACGACCGCTACAAAGTGGAGGCCCTGGCGGGACGCGCATTCCAACTCGCCGAGGGTGAAGGTAAACGCACCGTCGCCGGAAAGAAGAATGACCGGCCCGTCGGGTTGATGGGCACGAGCCGCCATCGCGCCGGGCAGTCCCCAGCCGACCACTCCGCTGGCCCCGCAGGTCAACCAATGGCCGGGGTAGCGCTGGGAGCCAAGGACCTGATGGAACCACTGGCCGATATTGCCGCCGTCAACAAGGAGGATTGTTTCATCAGACATGACTTCCTGGATCGCAGACACCACATCATGGCCGCTGGTGCTTCCGGATAATCGTTTGGCTGCGTCCTGCCAGCCGCGCTGGTGGTCGTTCAGTCTGTCCTTTGATTCAGAAAGCCAATCCTCGGCGGGGGCACAGTTGGCCTCCTCACAAGCACTCGTCAACTGTTTCAACACCGTCGCGGGCGAGGCCTGGATACTGAGATGCGCTTCCAGCCCCTGCCGAAGCTGTGTGGGGTCCGCATGGATGCGAAGGATCTTCGCTTCCGATGCGATAGCAGGTTTCGATATCTGGCCGACCCGATAATCAAAGTCTGCGCCCACGAGAAGAATGAGGTCTGCATCAGGAAGCAGTTTCGGGCCTCCGGCCGCGGCGCCCAGCACTCCCATGTACTCCTCGAGCGGCTGAGCGATGGAGCCGCGATCCCAGATCGGAACGGTCACGGGGATCTTCTGCTGTTGAACGAATTCGGCGAGCGCCGCTTCCCCTTGCGAGTAAAAAACACCGCTGCCCGCGACGAGCAAAGGGCGTTGGGCCTGCTTAAGGAGGTCGGTGGCCTGCTGAAGCGCATCGGGGTCTGCAGCTCCTTCGGGGCGTACCTCACCGCTCCGGATGTGTGAAAGGCGTACGGAGTCAGGGTCCACTTCCGCGCTTGCGATATCGATTGGCAATGACAGGTGGACCGGGCCGGGCCGGCCGGTCGTCGCGGCGTTGAATGCTTCATGCACGATCTGAGGTACCCGTCCGGGCACATCGAGCAGGCGGGCATACTTGCAGATCGGCTCGGACATGGGCACCGGATTAAAATCCTGAAAGTTTCCCCAGCCGAGATGTTGAAGAGGCGTGATGCCGGTGATGAGCAGCATGGGAGCGCCATCAAACCAGGCGTTGAGCACTCCGGTAAGAGCATTGGCATGGGCGACCGCGCCGCTGACGGCGCAGACTCCAACGGAACGACTCAGCCGGCCGGTCACTTCAGCCATGTACCCGGCGGCCTGTTCGTTGCGCACATCGATCATCCGCATGCCCGCGCGCTCGCATGCCAGGTAGAAAGGGTCGAGCCCGTGCCCATTGAGAGTTGCGATGTACCGAACTCCTCTCGCTTGAAGTTCATCTACGAGTAAATCTGCGGCGGTCATCTTGTGGTTCCTCTGTTCACGTAGTGATTTCTAACTGTTCAGCTTCGTCCGTAAAAAGTCCATCTGGTCATTCTTCACCCTCGTAGACGAAGACAACGTGAGACTGGCTTGGTCTTTCTCCTCGTCTTTCTCTTCGTCTTAATCTCAAATTGCTCCTGAACAAAGATCAAGACGATGAGAAAGACGAAGAGTAAGACCAAGCTTCAGCCCTAACCTGACCGCTATGGGCGGGCAAATCATCAAAGATACAGGTTGCAGAGCTCGTTGGAGTAACGGCTTCAAAAGCCGGGTCCTGGCAGCCGGAAGAACCCGGCTAAAGCCGTTACTCCAACACTCTCGCCGAGCATCACTTGCGACATTGTATCTCAGGAGCACCCAACCGGCGGGCGGTTTACAGACACCTGGACACTGTTGTGACCCAACATATTTGGAATCCCAACATTTGCGTCCTCGTCAAGTAGTTTCTGGGAGGGCTGTTCTCCGGCGGCCTGCAAATCCCGCGAGCGATCACTCTCGCTCCAACTGCTCACTGATCAGCTTGGCCGCGCCCATCACTGCGGCATCATCGCCCAGCGCGGCCGGGAGCACCTTAACGTTTTTAGACATGAACGTGAAGGAGTTTTTCTTCATGGCCTTCACTGTCTCTTCCATGTAGAGGTCTTCCAGCTTCTCTATGAGTCCGCCGCCGAGGATGATGGCTTCGGGGCTGAAGATATTCACCAGCGAGCCCATGGCGACGCCCAGGTAGCGGGCAGCTCGCCGGACGACTCTCTCGATGGGCTTGTCACCGTTTTCGATGGACTGTGCGATGACGCCGCTGCGAATGTTGCCGATGTCCGTACCGGCATTCTTGAGCAGCCATGGCGCTTCCCCCTGCGCGGCGAGGACGGCGGCTTCTTTGGCGATTGCCAACCGGCTTGCCAGGGCTTCGAGGGTGCCGCGCATTTTCTCTGCTCCGAATGGCCCGCCGACTTCCAGGGTCATGTGGCCCAGCTCGCCGGCATTGCCCGTGCCGCGATAGATCTCGCCGTTCAGGACGAGGCCGCCTCCGATGCCTGTGCCGGGAAACAGGCCAATGACGTGTTTGAAACCACGGCCTGCTCCGAAATGAAATTCGCCGTAAAGGCCCATATTGACATCGTTATCGAGGCACACTTTGACATCGAAATCATCCTGCAGCCGCGGGCCGAGGGGGAAGTTCTCCCAATGCAGATTAGGGGTGTAAACGATCACTCCCGTTTCAGAATCAAGGATGCCCGGCCCGCCCATCCCGATCCCTTTCAAAGATCTTCCTTTGAGCTCAGACTGATCGACCAAATCGGAGATACATGTTTTGATGCGCTGATACACCGCTTCGCCGCCATCGACTGCGCGAGTTTTCTTACGATTCGACGCGAGGGGCTTGAATGAGCGGTCAAGCGCAGTTGCCATGAGTTTCGTACCGCCGAGATCAAAACCGATGACATAATCCTTGTCGCTCATTTTCGTTTGGGCTCAGGTGAGTTGGTCGAACGGGCGTCAACAGCGGCTGCGAGGCTTGAGACAATGTATATCAATTCTCATTGATTGGACACAGCATTGAAGGCCACGAAAGCACAGAAGTCCAAAGGTCAGTTCTTCACCCCCACAAACGTTGCAGATTTTGTCTGGGAGTTGCTCGATACATCGGGCGCGTGGGATGACGGCCGCCCGGCAAGAGTCATCGACCCCGCGGCAGGGGAAGGTGTCTTCATTCAAAGCGGGGCTCACCATTTAACGGACGCAGAATTTGTCGCTGTCGATATCGATCCTGCAATGCGCAATCACTGGGATGGACTTGCTGACGGCAGGCTGCAGGGGGTTTTAGGAAATGGACTATCGAACGGGGCGGGGAGTTCCACTTCTGAAAACACACTCGCCGATCCGCCAATCCAGATTGCTGAGGGCGAATTCGATATCGTGATTGGCAATCCCCCCTTCGGGGGAGACGGCGTGAAGAGGATGCTCCGTGAATTCGAATCAGACCCCTCTACCGAAGCAGACCTGCTTCGCTCTCTTTTGCGTCTGGAAACCTGGCAAAGGCGGCCGATGGACCGCAGGGGAATTCAAGAAGAACTGGAACGCATTCCTCCTGGACCGAACATTCAGAAAGCTCTGGCACAACTGAAACGCTGCAGAATTGAAATGCTCTTCTTTGAACGATTTGTCCGCCTGGCCCGGCCGGGTGGCTGGGTCGCCATCATTCTGCCTGATGGACTGCTGGCGAATGATCGTCATCGCCACCTGCGAGACTGGGTCGCTGAGCGAGCTGAGCTTCGGGCCATTGTGACTTTTCCGAGGGCAACGTTCGTCGGAGTGAATACAAATGCATTTACGTCGTTGGTGGTGTTGCAGAAGAACGCGCTCACCGGAGCCACAGAGCCTGATTCACCAGTCCTGCTGGCCAATCCAAATTACTCGGACGATTGCAGGGCAGACGCTCCGCGAGTGCCCCGGATCGTTCCCTACCTGAATTCAGTGCTCAGCGCAGCACGCAACCTCGAGGATTCTGAATTCACCGTTCGAGTGGCATCGGATCAGCTAACACCCTTTCGCTGGCACACTGGTTACTTCCATCCAAATCTCAGAATCCCAACGAAGGCCAACACCCGGTTTCCTCTTCGCCCGCTTGGTGACTTCATCACGCACATTACCTACGGACCGATCATCACAGGCCGAAAAACCGCGGAAGAGCCGTCCGGACCTGTGCGCATCATCGGCCAGGGCGAACTCGGCGACACCGGTCTGATTTTCAACAACGCGGCTTCCATTACTGAGGAGTCTGATTTCAATCCACCCAGATCCCGTCCTCAGGCAGGGGACCTGCTCATCGCTCGATCCGGGATGGGCGCCCTGGCAAAGAACCGGATGTCCATTTTTCCAGGCGGGTTCAAGGCGAATGTCGGGTGCTTCGTGGATGTGGTCCGAATCGAAGGCCTGAATCCGTTTTACGTCTGGCTGTTCCTGAAGACTGATTTCGGATTCGACCAGATCCGGCGCTTTTATAACGGCGTCGGCACTCTCAATATCAGCTTCAACGAGATTCGATCGATACAGATTCCAGTGGCGCGGATGGAGATGCAGGATGAGGTGGAAAGGAGATATCGGGAGGATGTGCTGCCTCTCCATGCATCCGAGAGATTCGAAAAGGCAAAGATGGTGTTTGATCGGCTGCGGGATTGGGTGAGGCAAGGGACAAGCTTATAGTCTCCTCCTGCTGGGGTGAGTAACCCGCGGTCGCCGTTGACACTCCTGACTTGAATTTGTAAAAAACCCATCTTCTTGGGCCGCAGAGGTTGAAATAAAGACTGCCGCGAACTCGGCAAGTGTTTCGAAGGAATAACAGGAGATATTACTGTGCCAGAGATTGACAAATTCTTTCACTTCTTATCGAAGCAGGGCGGGTCAGACCTTCATATCAGAACCAAGCAACGTCCCATGATGCGTATCGACGGAGCTGTTGTGGCTCTGAACGTTCCCGCAATGGATATGAATACCTGCCAGCGGCTTCTGAGTGAAATCTGCCCCGACAGAAACTGGAAAGAGTTCCTTGACTGTGGTGACACCGACTTCAGCTATGAAGTTCCCGGGTTGGCACGCTTTCGTGCGAACCTGATGAAACATCAGCCGGGCGATTCCATTGGCGGCGTGTTCCGCATCATTCCGTCTGAGATTCTGACTGCTGAACAGCTCAAACTGGCGCCGGCGATCCTCAAGCTCTGCATGCTGCCCAAGGGCCTGGTGCTGGTAACCGGCCCGACCGGATCTGGTAAGTCGACCACGCTTGCTGCGATGATCGATTACGTCAATAAGAACCGTAAAGATCACCTGCTGACCATTGAAGACCCGGTCGAATTCGTCCATCAATCACAAGGCTGTCTGGTGACCCACCGTGAAGTGCACAAGCACACCGAGAGCTTCGAACGGGCCTTGCGCGGTGCGCTTCGACAGGATCCCGACATCATTCTGGTTGGAGAGCTTCGCGACCTTGAAACCACGGCGATCGCTATTGAAACGGCTGAAACAGGCCACCTTGTTTTCGGTACTCTGCATACGACGACTGCGGCGTCAACGGTTGACCGAATCATCGACCAGTTCCCCGCCGAGCAGCAGGAGCAGATTCGCCAGATGCTTGCCGAGTCTCTTCAGGGCGTCATCGCCCAGAACCTTCTCAAGAAGAAGACTAAAGGGCGTGCCGCAGCGTTGGAGATTCTGATCGTCAACACCGCCATCGCGAACCTGATTCGTGAAGGAAAGACATTCCAGATCCCGTCTTCCATGCAGGTAGGCGCGAGAGAGGGGATGGTGCTGCTCAATGATGCCTTGCTGAGACTGGTAGCAGAAGGCCAGGTCGAGGCAGCAGAGGCACTCAATAAAGCGGTGGATAAAAAAGATCTGCAGCAAAAGCTGCGCGTCGCATTTGGCGGGGAGTAGACAGGGAGTGAACCATGCCAGTATTTGAATCCGAAATGAGGCCTAGCTTTGGTGAATCTTTGATCGAGGCTGACACGCCTTCCGAGCTGGCCTTCAAAGATCCGATGATCATCCGAATTCTGCGGACCCTTGCAGAAAGAAAATACCTCGGTGCGATGGATGCAGAACGTATTCAGCTCTGTCTGGATGAAGCGATCAAGAACGCCATGCTTCACGGCAACAAGTATCATCCGGACAGACTGGTCGGCTATCATCTTTATGCGGATGGAGACAGATGGGGGCTTGTTATTTCAGACGAAGGCGAGGGCATGAGCCCCAAGAAGATCCCGCAACAGTTAGAGGTCGAAGACGATCTTCGTGAATCGGGCTATGGCATCATGCTCATGGACCAGATGCTCGATGAAGTTGTTTATATGGGCGCGGGAAATCATCTGCTCATGGTCAAGAAACGTTCTGAGCAGGCTTTGGCAGATCCCGCGACGCTGGTTGCCGTCGACGTGATGAGCGAAGAAGAAATGGATGACGTTGGCGCGGGATACATAGAGCCGGAAGCCGGCGCTATGGCCAGCATGGATTTCGATATGGATGCGGATTGGGATACGCCAGCGCCTGCCATTGAAAAAGAGGTGGAACCTGAATTTGAAGTCGGCATCAAAGATGCAACGTTGCTTTCGGAAACCGGCACTCTGCGTGTGCACGAGAAGAACGGCATGCGCATCGCCGAGCTTCTGACCCGGCAGATCAGTGACCACAACCTCGACCTCGTGCGGCCGGCAATCATCGAAGCCGCGGAAGGGCAGGAAGTCATCATCCTGGATCTCGGCCACGTCAGCTATGCTTCGAGCGTGGTGCTGGGGGCATTCGTTAACATTTACAAAGAGCTCAAAGCGCGCGGCGCACAGTTGAGGATCTCGTCGATGACCCCAACCATTGCCGAAGTTTTCAAGATTACTCACCTGGACAAACTGCTGCCGAACTTCCCCAATGCCGATGCGGCGATCGTCGGTGAGGAGGAGTAGGAGAGGGCGTATACGGACAGACCTCTCATCCGTCCAACAGACAGACTGGAAACCTGTCTCCACCGTCAGACTATCATGTCGTCTGAACCCACCTGCGACGTCAGCGTTATTATCGTCAATTGGAATCTCAAGGATTATCTACTGGAGGCAATCGCCTCCGTTGGCGAAACAGCCGGCGAAACTTCTTTCGAGATCATCGTGGTGGACAATGCTTCGGAAGATGGTTCGGTAAAAGCTGTCAAAGAACATTTCTCTGATGTCCGATTGATCGAAAACGATGACAACCTGGGGTTCGGAGCAGCGAATAACCAGGGATTTGAAATTGCTGAAGGACGGTATTTTCTACTCCTTAACAACGACGCAAGGCTCCTCGACGGCACGCTCGATTCACTCGTGAGGGAGATGGACGCCGCGCCGGATATTGCCATCTGCGGCGGACAACTTCTGAATGCAGACGGGTCGCTTCAAAACTCTTTTGATAACGTGCCATCCCTGGCCACAGAGCTCCTCAACAAGGCGATTTTGCGGCGCATTTTTCCCGACAGGTTTCCAAGTAAACTGCAGGAGACTTCAGCACTGCGAGAAGTCGAGGTGGTCATCGGTGCGATGATGATGATTCGCGGCAGCGTCATCAATGAGATAGAGGGTTTCGATACAGGCTATTTCATGTTCCTTGAAGAAACAGACCTTTGTCATCGTGCTGCGCTCAAAGGCTACCGCCTGGTGCAGTTTCCGGAGGCGCAGGCCGTCCACCATCAGGGGACGAGCTCGGTCCGCCGCCTGCCGGGCCTCAGCCGTGTGGAATTCTATCGTTCCAGATACCGTTTCTTCAGTAAGTGGTATTCACGGACGGTATACCTGTTGTTCCGAACAGGTTGCTTTCTGAAATTATTTCCAAACCTTTTCTTCAATTTTATAGCGGCGATCTGCACCCTGTTTCAGCATCAGAAGACACTCGATCGCGTGGCCATTTACTGGACATTAATTGGCTGGCATTTGAGGGGATGTCCGGAAGGGGTCGGGATACGGCAGGGGCAAACAAGTAATACGTAATGAGTATACGCATTGCGCCTCACCCCTTACCGCTCAGCCGGCAGCCACGGACTGCGCTTCTTCCAGCAGCTCACTGATCTGATCAGGGAACTGCATCACATCAATCGGCTTGGATATAAACGCGATGCATCCTGCCTCTTTGGCCATGGCAGAGTGATTACTCATGGCGTGAGCCGTCAGCGCGATAACAGGAATATCTCGCGTGCTCGCTTCTTCCTTGAGCAGATGGGTGGCCTGGATGCCATCCAGGCCGGGGAGCTGCAAATCCATCAGGATGAGATCGGGATGATCTGCTTTCGCCATCTCGATGCCTTTGACAGCATCTTTGGCACCGATGACATCGAAGCCCTCATCGAGCAGGAGATCCGAAGCCAATTCCATATTCATGGGGTTGTCTTCAATGATGAGAATGGTTGCATGACTCATGGTTTTCCCTCTTAAGAAGCAGCGGAAAGTACAGAATTATTCACGAACTCGGCCACCCCATATGCCGGCAAGGCCAGCCTCAAAATCCTTTCATTTGCCGAACTGCGTGTTTCGAGTTTTCCGGCAAAAGCTTCGGCAAGCACGCGGGCAGAGGTCGCCACATAGGCGGGAAGCGCGGTTTCAGATTCCTGGTTGCGGCTCTCAAAACTCAGATGGAGCACTTCGTCGATATCTTCAGAACGCATGACAACGGAACTACCTTCATCCGACGAGCGTATGAGGCCAAAGAGGATCTGAAAAACATGGCGGCGAAATTCAGTTGGGTTGCCTCTGAGGACCGTCTCGGCCTCTATCTGAATGGTTACCTCGACGCCTCTTTTGTAGCCCGACCCGTTCAGCAGGCCTTGCAGCCCATCCAGCTTGTGCCGGGAGTTAAACGGGATGCTCACTTCGTCTGAATCTGCAGCGCCTGCAACATCCAACAGGGCGTCGAGGAGTGAAAGCAAATTCTCGCCGCCCTGTCTGATGTTCTGCAAGTATCTCTGTTGCCGTTCGTTCAACTCACCTGCACTTCCCTGTAAAAGCACCTGGGAAAAACCAAGGACACTGTTCAGGGGCGTCTTCAGGTCATGGCGAAGAGACGACAACACCTCATCGATGGGGGCGCGGGAAGCTTCGAGTCTCTCTTTGGATTGTTCTGTTATCCGGTTTGTCATTTGTATCCTTTCATGCGCTGATGCGAACAATCCGGTGCACGTCAGCCAGAAGTTTCTGGAAGGTAAAATCACCTTTGTGCACGGTTGTCCGGATGAACTCCTGTATTTCGGCTTCGTCTTTCATCTCGTTAGCGGCCATGACGATGACCGGGATCTGAGAGGTGACTGGGTCGGCCTGGAGTGACTTGAGGAGCTCAAATCCTGAACGTCCACGTAGCTCCAAATCCAGAAAGATAAGATCCGGATTGGTCTGCCTGGCCTCCATGATGCCCTGTTGTGTGTCCTGAGCGGTAATGACTTCGAAGCCATCATCTTCAAGCTTTTCGGTGAACAGGTCAGCAACATCTTCTTTGTCTTCCACAACCAGCACATACACCGGCCGTGGCGTGACAGGCAATTCGACAGTGAATGTACTGCCACTTCGGTACTCGCTCGTCACATCAATTGATCCCTGATGCAACGCGACAAGCTTCCGGGTCAAAGAGAGGCCAAGGCCGGTGCCTTCCTGCGTCTTGGCGTAGGAATCGTCGATCTGATGGAACTCGTCCCAAATGTGTTTCAAATCCTCTTTGCTGATTCCAATGCCGGTGTCGGAGATCGAAAGACGAACTCGATTTTCTTCCGGAGAATGACTGACGGACAGCTCGACCTTGCCTTCCGACTCCGTGAACTTAACGGCATTGGAGAGGAGGTTGAAAAGGATCTGACGGACCCGTTTGCTGTCCGCAACGATTTCTGGCAACCCCTGTTCAAGATTCAGCGTCAGAAGGATGTCTTTCTTATCAGCCAGGGGTTGAATCAAATCTGTCACGCTGCAGACCAGCGCCGGCAGGTCCACCTCCTCCGACTCGAGGCTCAATTTCGCAGCTTCGATTTTGGAGAGATCCAGAATGTCGTTGACAAGGGACAGCAGGTGCTGGCCGCTCTCGAGAACGTTGGAGACGTAGCGGCTCTGCTTGGTGTTCAGTTCGCCCGTGCGCGGCTTCTGAAGCATCTGTGAAAAGCCGATAATCGCGTTCAGCGGGGTGCGGAGCTCGTGAGACATGTTGGCCAGGAATTGCCCTTTGGCACGGCTCGCATCCAGAATCTGCTGATTGCGAATCTCCAGAACCTGGTTCGCTTCGGCCAGCTCAGAAGTGCGCTCTGTTACCTTCTGTTCCAGATTGGAGTAGCTGTCCCGCAGTCGATGAATCATCCGGTTGAATTCATCGGTCAGCTCAGCGACTTCCTTTGGCATGGCTGCAGTACTGATATCGATGTCGGATGTGAAATCGTTACCGGCCGCGGCTTCGATGCCTGTTGTCAGATTCAGAACAGGGCGTAGAAAACGTGCAGAGAGGTAGGCGCCGAAAACAGCGGCCAGGAGCAGAGCGAAGCCGCTCCAGGCAATCACGCTGAAGAGCGTCGCGTGGACGCCTTTAGGCTGCAGAATTTGTGTGATGCCGAGAAAAATGGTGGGTACTGCCCCAACGAGAATGAAACTCGTCAGGAGATAAAACTGTAGACCAAACCGTTTCATGAAATCCTCCCACTTTGAGATGCAGAAGCTGACTCAGCTTCCGATACAGGTAGCGAAAAACAGAACTGGCTGCCTGACTTTTCAGCCGGATCGACCCAGATCTGTCCACCATGTGCTTCAACAGCCAGCTTGCAGAAAGCAAGGCCAAGGCCTCGGCCAGACCGGCCCTTGACTTTCTTCCAGTCGAGACGCACAAACTTCTCGAAAATCTTCTTGTGATATTCTTTTGGCACTCCGGGGCCATCATCCACCACGCTGCAGATGACCGAATCCTTCTGGATTTCCGCCGTGGCGCGAATCGTTCCTCCATCCGGCGAGAACCTGACTGCGTTGCCGATGAGGTTCGAAAAAACACGCTTCACCAGGTGCTTGTCGGCATAAACGTAAAGCTCATCAGAGAGCTCGTTCTTAAAATTCAAAGTCGCATCGCTGATAGGGGCGATAGATGTCCGCGCGACCTTGTCAGCCAGATCGTGCAGGGCGAGATACTCGGTCTCGAGCTCCAGATGGCTGGCCTCGATGACACTGATATCGAGAAGGTTCAGCACCATCTCGCGCAGTTCACGGCAGCCGTCCAGCGCTCCCATCAGAAACTGTCTCTGCATCGAAGTGAGCCTTTCTTTTCCCTGAAAGAGGGCTTCTATGTATCCGCTGATGGTCGCAAGAGGGTTCTGAAGATCGTGGACGAGGAGCTGTGCCAGCTCCTCTTTCATCGTCTGCAGGTCGTGCATCTCTTTATTCTGCAGGCTTACCTGCCGGTTCGCGAGGACGAGTTGTTCGTGGGTCTGCTTGAGGCGGAGAAGGCTGCTTACACGGGTCATCAACTCTTTGTGATGAACGGGTTTCGAAAGGAAATCGTCCGCATGAGATTCATTCGCCTGAATCCGGCTGGTCACATCCCGCAGCACGGTTACGAGGACGACGGGAATGAAACCAAGGCCCTCGCTGGATTTGATCTCTTTGCAGACTTCATATCCATTCATCTCCGGCATCATCACATCCAGTAGAACCAGATCGACTGAGTTTTTCTGGATGAATTCCAGAGCACCCGCACCCGTAGGTGCATGGGCCACCTGGTATCCTGCTTCTTCCAGCCAGACTTGAAGCAGCTCACGATTCGCTTCCTCATCATCCACAACCAGGATGACCGCAGGATCAGATTGCTCATCAGTTTCAGACATCGTAATCACCGTATGCATGTGGAGGGAATTGCGCCGCACATCGCAAAGACGGAACCGAATGAAAATGATTCAGACACTGAACGCGACTGAAACTGGACTCCTGCCGGAGCGATGCCGATGGTATCTTCGGCCACCAGTTTCCATAACTAATTACATCGCAAATAGATAAAGCTACGGAAAGCATCCCAAAATGATCATTGGCTCGGATGCTCTCCGTTACATCTGCCCAAGGGAGATTCTTTGAAGTAAACTCTGCCAGGCTACTTCAGGGTCGATCTTTGTCAGGGACATTTCCTATGGAAAGGAAGCCATTCTCAGGCTTCTCGCCGAATTTTAGGACGGAGTGTTGTGAATGAAACGACAAGACAGGCCTGCCCTGCTACGCTCAAAGAGCGTCGATAACGTCTCCTGCAGTCTCCATCCGCCTGCCAATTCCGATAGAAACGAACATGTCTGACAGACCCAACATCCTCCTCATTACCAGCGACCAACAGCATTTCTCCACTTTGGGCTCGGTGAATTCGCTGATCCTTACCCCGGCCCTCGACCGGCTCTGCAATGAAGGCACGCGCTTTGACCGGGCCTACTGCCCCAATCCCGTCTGCTCACCTACTCGGGCCACCATCATCACCGGGCAATACCCATCCGCGCACGGTTGCTGGACCATAGGCGTCAAGCTGCCCGAAGATGTGCCCACTGTTGGGCAACACCTCAGCAACGCCGGCTACTCCACAAGCCTTCTCGGCAAGGCCCATTTCCAGCCACTGGCCACACAGCCAGGCTCGGAATCTCTCGAATGCCAGCCCACTCTTCGCGATCTCGACTTTTGGCGCCAGTTCCACGGACCCTGGTATGGATTTGATCACATCGAAATCGCACGTAACCACGCAGACGAAGCACACGCAGGCCAGCACTACGGAATCTGGATGGAGGAAAACGGTCTGCCCGATTGGAAGGACCATTTCCAGGAATGGCCACCCAACCGGGACGTCCCACGACGCAAACACAAGTGGAGTCTGCCGGAGGAATTCCATTACAGCCGCTGGACCGCGCTCCGAACCATCGCGGCTATCGATGCGGCGGTGGAGGAAGGCAAACCGTTTTTCAGTTGGGCGAGCTTTCACGACCCGCACCCGCCGTATCTCGTCTCCGAGCCGTGGGATACCATGTACGACCCGGCAGATATGCAACCCGGCCATGTGACGCCAGGGGAACATGAAAACAACCCGCCGATTATCCAACTCACCCAGCAGGAAAATCCGGACTTCTCGCCCTGGAAAGAAGAGTACGGCTCGCACGGCTGCAACCGACATGCTCACAACGAAGACGAACTGAAAAAGAACATGGCCGTCTATTACGGCATGGTCAGTCTGATGGATAAATACATCGGGCAGATTCTCGATCATCTCGATGCAAAGGGCCTCGCTGATAATACCATCGTCGTTTTCTCCACCGACCACGGACACTACCTCGGTCAGCACGGCCTGACAGCCAAGGGCCCATTCCATTACGAAGACGGCATCCGCATTCCGTACATCGTCCGCCATCCCGGTCACGTCCCGGCAGGCGCGGTGAATAACACGATGCAGAGCCTTGTCGATCTCTCACCAACCTTTATGGCCGCTGCTGGACTCGATATTCCCGGTGAGATGCAGGGAGTCGATCAGATGTCCGCATGGCGTTCAAGCGAACCGGCTCGCAATCACATTATCTGTGAGAACCGTCACCAACCGAATGTCCTCAACCTGCGCACTTACGTGGACGACCGTTACAAAATCACCCTCTACAAGAATCACGATTTTGGCGACCTCTACGATCTGCACGAAGATCCAGGAGAGGTAAACAACCTCTGGAACGATCCCGCAGCAGGGTCCTTGAAATCCGAACTCCTCTTCAAATTCATGCAGGCAGAACTCAGCCGAGAGCAGACCAGGATGCCAAGGATTGCAGGCGCGTGAGGAGACAGCGAGAAAGAGGAAACAAGGAGAGGTCCCCTTGTTACTCATTACGCATTACACATTATTGATTACGCATGAAGTACCTTCTCATCGTTCCCGACGGCATGGCCGACCACCCGCTCGGAGAGCTTGACGGCCAGACCCCTGTCGAAGCCGCGCACACGCCGAATCTCGATGCCATCTGTTCTGAGGGCATCCTTGGGAGCGCGCACACCACATGCAGCTCTCACTCCCCGGGCAGTGACGTCGCCACCATGTGTCTGCTGGGATACAACCCCGATGAGTACTACACCGGACGCGCACCCATCGAAGCAGCCAGTATGAAGATCGAGCTCGGGCCGCTGGATGCCGCCATCCGATGCAACCTCATCACCGCGGACGAAGAGAGACTCATCGATTACAGCGGAGGCGCCATTCCGACCGAAGACGGACATGAGCTCATAAAGGCTGTCGCCGACGAGCTCGGCACGTACGAACTGGTCTTCTATCCCGGCGTCAGCTACCGCAACATTCTCGTCCGTCGCGGCAAAGGTGATCTCAGTGTCGCCGCAAATCCACCGCATGACGTGATGAACCAGCGCCTCGAGGATGTCCTTCCAACGGGTGAGGATTCGGGGTTGCTGCGCGAACTGATGGGTCGCTCGCGCGAGATACTCGAGAGGCACCCGGTGAATCTGCAGCGCGTCCGGGAAGGCAAATCACCCGCCAACATGATCTGGCTCTGGGGAAATGGCCTGAAACCGGCGTTGCCGACTTTTGCAGAACGCTTCGGCCGCAGCGGCTGCGTGATCGCCGCGGTCGACCTCATCAAAGGGATGGGCGAGTTACTTGGGTGGGATGTCCCCCACGTGGAAGGCGCGACCGGTTATTTTGACACGAATTACGATGCGAAAGCCGAGGCCGGAATCGAAGCCCTGGAGGATCACGACTTCGTACTCGTCCACGTTGAATCCCCGGACGAAGCCGGTCACGAAGGGAACATCGAAGAAAAAATCAAGGCCATCGAAAGCATTGACGAAAAAGTCATCGGCCCGTGTACGGCCGCATTAAGGCAACACCCGGAACATCGCGTCCTTGTCCTGCCCGATCATCCGACCCCAATCGACATCCGGACTCATGTGAAAGAAGCCATCCCGTTCGCCATGAGCGGTACCGGGGTGGATGCCGGGCCGCCCGTTACCTACAGCGAAGCCAAAGCAAAAGAGGCGGAGGTCCAGTTTGAGAACGGCTACGAGCTGATGGAGTACTTTCTGGATTTGAAGAGAACGTGATCGGTACCGTTCGGTCTTGAGGCTTCATCCCCTTGCCCTCAATCCCTCTGCTTCACAGGCATTAACAAACAAACATGCCCACATTCACCAACCAGACAGCTCTGATCACTGGCGGTGGTACCGGCATCGGACGAGGCATTGCGCTCGCGCTCGGTGCCGAAGGCGCGTCCGTTGCCGTCTGCGGCCGCACCAGAGAGCCACTTGAGGAATCAGCAGATCTTATCCGCACACACGGCGTCGAGGCCGCGGCCATCCAGGCTGATATTACTCAGGAAGAAGAAGTCGCAAAGCTGATCAGAGAAATCGAATCAGAGCTTGGCCCGATCAGCATCCTGGTCAACAACGCGGGCGTCGCACGGTTTGCCTCCGTTTGGGAGCTCACGCCGGAAGAGTTCGATGAAATGGTAGCCGTCAATCTTCGCGGCACGTTTCTGTGCTCGAGAGCGGTCATCCCTGGAATGATTGAACGCGGACAGGGCAGAATCCTGAACATCGCATCCGTCGCCGGCCTGAAGCCATATCCCACCCAGGGCGGCTATTGCGCTTCCAAGCACGCCCAGATTGGCCTGGCCAAGGTCATGGGCATCGAGCTTCAGGAACACGGCATCGTCGTGCAGACAATCAGCCCCGGCGGAGTCGACACACCGCTCGCCCGTGGGATTCGTGATGATGTTGATTTCAATGACTGGATGACCGTCGAAGAAGTCGCGGAAGCTGCGATGTTCATGCTCTCTCAGCAGGGCCGCGCGACAACGGATCATCTCATACTCCGCCGCGGCAAAGCCACCGCTTGGTCCAACGCCAGCGCATGATGCAAGACCGAATCATTCAGAAGTTCAAAGACAGATTCGGCCGGACGCCGTCAGTCATTGCCCGTGCCCCGGGCCGCATCAACATGATGGGTCGCCACATCGATCACCAGGGCGGCGACGTCAACATGCTCGCAGTTGACCGATACATTTACGTTGCCGCCGCGCCCCGACAGGATTCGAGCTACCGGCTGACGAACCTCGATTCCGAAAACTACCCTGATCACGAATTCGATGCGTCCGATGCTCCACATTGCGGCGAAAACCACTGGTTTGATTTCGTCGACACTCCTGAAGTCCTCGAATTCCGCGACAGGCTGCCGCTCTGGTGTCTCTACCTCGCGGGTGGCGTCATTCGCCTGAACAAGGAATTCAACGACAGCCTGCCGGGCCTCGATGTGTGTGTGGGCGGCGACCTGCCTCCCGCGGCCGGTCTCTCGTCATCATCGGCACTCACGCTCTCCATGGTGCTGGCATCGTGTGAGCTTCTCGACCATCAATTTGAACACGCTCATCTCATTCAGCTTTCCAGCGAGTCTGAGAAGATCATTGGCCTGAAAGGCGGCACCAGCGATCCCGCGGCAATGCTTGCTTCACGGCCGGACAGCGTTGTGCAGCTTGGATGCGTCCCATTCCACCTCAAAGGCATCCATCCATTCCCATCGGGTTACCGAATCGTCCTCGCCAATTCGCACGACCGGGCGGCCAAAGGTGACAACGCCCGCAACGGTTACAACTGGCGAGTGGCCGTTTATCGAATCTCAAAGCTGATCCTGCATCGGCAACATCCCGAATGGAAGGAGTCGCGTCCCCAATTGCGCGATTTTGTTGATGGCCCCAATGCATTGGATTCTGCTTCGGCCTACCGTCTGCTGCTTGAATTGCCCATCACAATCAGTCGTGAAGAATTGCTCCAGTGTGCAGAGGACCGCAAAGAGTTCGATGATATTTTCTCCAGCCACACCATGCCGGAGGGAGGCTATCCGGTCCGTGACATACTTCTCTATGGGCTCGCCGAAATGGCCCGTTCCCGCAGGCTGGGCGAATTACTTCGCAGCAGCGATCTCGATACCCTCGGCTCCTGGATTCGGCTTTCTCATGATGGTGATAGAGTCTCACGCCTGACAGATGTTCGCGTCCCCTGGCATCCCGCCCCATTGGATGACGCGGAACTGAAACGACTGATCCGCGCTGCAGAAGAAAACAACCCGGATGCGGCTCTGGAGAATCAGAGCGGCGCATACACATGCAGCACTCAGAACGTGGATGAACTCGTAGACATCTGCGATTCCGTCGATGGCTGCCTGGGATCGCAAATCCTCGGCGCGGGTTTGGGAGGCTGCATCATGGCTCTGGTCAAGGCAGAAGCAGTGGAATCCCTGACACAACTGCTACTCGAAAACTATTACGCACCCCGGCAACTACCAGCAGATGTCTGGAGCGTCCTCCCCGGCGAAGGTGCGAGCATTCAGCGTATTGTCTGAATTGCAGAAGCATCCTGCATGGTGAGTCTTCGGACCTGGTGCTGAGCTTCTGTCTTCTTCGTCGCAGTTTTCGTCTTATGCCCTGGCCCGGGTTGAATCTACCCCATGCCTCAATACACTTCTGCGCCTCCGGAATCGGGCTGCGAGCAACCACAACGGACCAACTCAAATGAGCAGAAGAATTGGCATCTCCATGCTTGGTTGTGGAACGGTCGGGCTTCCACTTTTTCGGATGCTCAACAGTCAGAATGGCTTCAGCCTCCGGTGCGTGGTGGTGGGGAATCCAGACCAATCCAAGTATGATGAGCTTCGAGCTGCGGATGGCGTGAAACTGATCTCCAGTAATGAGTATGACGAGAACGACGGCCAGGCCATCGCCGGCGATTCCGATACGGATATCGTTGTTGAAGTGATCGGCGGCTCTGGCGGCTCGGAAGGCGATCCTTTTGAAAAGACTCGTGAACGATTACTTCAAGTCATCCGGGCTGGAAAGCATGTCGTCACCGCGAACAAGACCGTGCTTTCGTATTGGGGAACAGATGTCTTTGCCGCGGCAGATAAAGCTGGAGTGAACGTTGGTTTTGAAGCGTCCGTTGCAGGCAGCATCCCAATCATCCGCCTTCTGCGTGACCACTGGCGCGGGCAGCCTATTCGCAAGATTGCGGGAATCATGAATGGCACCTGCAACTACATTCTTTCCAAGATGCCCGGCTTTTCTGGTTCACCGGATTCGGCAGAATCCAATCCAGCCATGCAGTGGGCCCTTGAAAGTGCGCAGGCCGCCGGGCTCGCCGAAGCCGATCCTTCGTTCGACGTGGATGGGCATGATGCGGCACAGAAGCTGTCCATCGTGGCATCGATTGTCTTTCATACCGCGGTCCAACCTTCGGAGGAGAACATTCCCCGATCCAGCATCCTTCCTATCTCGCTCGAAGATTTGGAGCTGGTCGAGAAGCTGGGCTTCGTTATCAAGCCTCTCGCCGTGGCGGAAAAGAAAGGCAATGACGTCGAGCTCCGCGTTCACCCATGCCTGGTGAAACAGGACCACCCGCTGGCAAACGTCAGTGGTGCCTACAACGCAATTTACGTTGAGAGCGAACCGGACGAAGGCGTCACCGAAGGTTTTGTCAGCCAGTTGTATTACGGCCAGGGCGCCGGAGGTGATGCGACGGCGACGGCGCTTTTCAGTGACGTGATGAGCATCCAACAGCGTATTCAGAACGATGTGGTGGACAACCCTTCCTATTACTGTTCTGACAAACAGTTCAATATCGTATCCCGCGACGACCAGGTTTCGCCGGGCTATTTGAAATCCGTCAGCAAGGACGAGCCGGGCGTATTCATGCGCAAAACCATGATTCTGTACGGCGAATCCGAGAGTGACAGAATCAACATTCAGCAAATTTACAACCTGCACGAGCTGCGAAACGGCGAGCTCGTACCTGATGTCATCACCATCGGTCCGACACCATTCGGAACCGTTCGCCGCGCACTTGCCCGATTCAAAGACGAGGGCGTTTCAGTTGAAGAGCCGCTCTTTCTCAGAATCGAAAACTGACCATGAGTACCGAAGACGAATACCGACAAAACCGAATGAACAAGCTGGAGGGCCTGCGTGAACAGGGAGTCGAGCCCTATCCCTACCGTTACGTCAGAAGCCACGTCATCCACCAGATCCGTGAGCAATACGGGGATATCGATGGCGAAACCAAAAGTGAAGAGAGCATCAAGACCGCTGGCCGCATCACGAACTGGCGTGAGATGGGCCGCACGATCTTCGCCGACATCTGGGATCAATCCGGCCGCATACAGATCTTCCTCAATAAAAAGGTCCTGGGGAACGATGCTTTCAAGCAGCTCAAGCTCTGGGATTTGGGCGACTGGGTCGGCGTCGAGGGCCCAGTCTTTCTGACCCGTACGGGCGAACTCAGCATCATGGTCGAAAAGACTGAGTTCCTCAGCAAGGCTCTGCGCCCTCTCCCGGACAAGCATGCCGGGCTGACGAACCCGGAACTCATCTATCGCGACCGAAGCGCTTACTTCACCAGCGCGCCGGAAGAACGGGATCATTTCCTCAAGCGGTCACAAGCTATCTCCGAGGTGCGTGAATTCATGATCGGGCGCGGTTACGTCGAGGTCGACACGCCGCTGATGCAGCCGGTATACGGAGGCGCGGCAGCCCGGCCGTTCACCACTGAAGTGCACGCGATCGATGAAACCTACTACTTGCAGATTTCTCCCGAGCTTTATCTCAAGCGGCTTATTGCCGGCGGTTTCGAAAAGGTCTTTACCATCTGTAAAAACTTCAGGAATGAGGGCATTGACAAAACGCACAATCCCGAATTCACCATGATGGAATGCTATGAAGCCTACGCAGACTACAACGACATGATGGCATTGACTGAAGAACTCTATGAACACGTCTTCATGGCCGTGAATGGGGGCACAAGGATTTCAATCGGCGAAGACGAAGAGGAGCAAGTCGAGATCGATTTTGCCGCGAGCTGGCCCCGGGAGAAATTCCTTGACATGGTGCACGAGCATAGCGGCATCGACGTATCCAACCTTGATACCGATGCTCTCCAGCAGGCGTTGCTTGCCCTGCCAGAGAACCATCTGCTGTTTGAGGAGGAGCTTCCCCGAGAAGATGTTGTGAAACATACGTGGGGAGAACTGGTGCAGATCATGTTCGAGTTTTTCTGTGAGCGGCATCTCATTCAGCCAACCTTCATCATCGACCATCCAGTCGAATCGACCCCGCTCTGCAAGATTCATCGTGAGGACCCGCGGCTGATCGAACGCTTCGAGCCGTTCGCATTCGGCTGGGAGCTCGGAAACGCTTACTCAGAGCTGAATGATCCGATACGCCAGCGCGAACTTCTCAACGAACAGGTCGAAATGGGAAGGGGAGGCGACGAAGAGGCACACCCACTCGACGAAGATTTTCTCGCCGCTGTCGAGCTCGGCCTGCCACCGACCGGCGGCCTGGGTATCGGCATCGATCGCATGATCATGCTGCTGACGAACCGCCTCAACATCAAAGACGTCATCCTTTTCCCATTTGCCAAGAGCGGAAAAGCAGAAGGCGAAAAGCCAGAAGAGAGCTGAACACCCTCTTGCCGCGAAGCGTCAAGACCACAACCATAAACCAATAACTATTTCCGGAGTTCCCCGTGCCAGAGCTGAGCCAGGTAGAAGGATTCGTCATCCGTTCGGTCGACCTGAACCGTTCCGAGGGAAAGATCACTCTCGGCGATGTAACCGACCGGCCGGGCATCGTTGCCGAGGTGTTCAACCAATTGGCGGAGAAAAGTATCAACGTGAACTTGATCGTTCAGAACAGCGGTGACGATGGAAAAGTCGATGTCACTTTCACTGCGCCGCGAGACCAGATGAAGGAGGCCCGCCGCATCTGCATCTCAATCCAGGAGAAGGTGGGTGCCGCTTTCGTCGAAACCGATTCGAACATCGCCACCATCTCGGTAATCGGAGTCGGCATGCGCAGCCACACCGGCGTGGCCGCAAGAATGTTCACGACCCTGGCGGAGAACGACATCAACATCGATCTGATCAGCACCTCTGAAATCGAAATTGAGTGTGTAGTCAGAGAGCAGCAGGCCGATGCTGCGCATGCCGCTTTGCTCGAAGAATTCGATGGGGACCTCGAATGATCGAGCATTGATCAACAGGGCATCCCATCTATAATCCAGCCGAAGCCGCACAGACAAGCCACACAATTCAGGGCAGGTAAGTTGCATGAAAGGAAAATTGACTGCAGTCGAAGGCCGCATCAAGGGTGATGAGTTTGTCGTCCCGCAGGAAGGCGCACTCACCATGGGCAGGGTCTCGGAAAACCATATCGTCGTGGTAGACCCTCACATCTCTCGCCGGCATTGTTCATTTTTCAAGGATGGCGAAGCCTACATCATTGAAGACCATGGCTCATCCAACGGGATAGTGGTCAACGGCGAAAATCTGAGAAGGGCGGTGCTGAACGACAACGATCTTGTAGAGGTGGGCCCGGTGCAGTTTCGGTTTGAAATTCTTGAGACTACCGATGGGGCCGATGCGACCAAGAAGATGACTGCTGTAAGGCGCAAGCCACCAACAGAAATTGAAGAGCCGGAAGATGAGGTCGCTGAAGAGGAAGATCTGGAGGATTCGGACGGTCCCAAGCGCATCGCTCTCCAGTGCGAAAGTGATGGATGCGGTGAACACATTTCCAAAGAGGATGCAATGAGCGACAAGTGCCGGGAGGTCGAAGGGGAATTCCTTTGCCCGGCCTGCACCAGAAAAGTCGGCCTCGCGGGTCTGACCATGGGCGGTTACAGAATGTTGCGTCTGATCGGCAAAGGCGGCGTGGGATCGGTGTACAAGGCGGAGCAGGTTTCCACCGGGCGTTTCGTCGCGCTCAAAGTATTGCATCCGGATGTGGCTGAAGGGGAGACCGCGGTAAAGCGCTTCCATCGTGAAGGCCGAACTGGCGCGCAGCTCCAGCATCCAAACATCACCATGATCTACGAACAGGGCACCATGGAGGGAAGGCCCTTCATTTCCATGGAATTTGTAGAAGGGGAAAGCCTGCATGACCTGGTCGTTCGTGAAGGGGGATTGAGCCAGGAGCGTGCCGCCCAGTTGCTCGCACCTGTTGCGGACGGTCTCTTTCACGCGCACGCCTTTAACATCGTGCATCGCGATCTGAAACCGGCCAACATCATGGTCACCAGGTATGGCATGTCCAAGCTCACGGACCTCGGCCTCGCCAAGAGTCTCGTCGATCCGACGGTTCAGGTGACTGCCATGGGGATGGCTGTCGGCACGCCTGGCTACATGGCACCCGAGCAGGCGACCAAAGGCAACGATATCGATCACAGAGTCGATATCTTCGCGCTGGGAGCAACTATGTATCATACGGTGACGGGGCGGCCGCCGTTCACCGGAAAATCGCCTTTGGACATCCTGAGAAAATCGCTTTCAGAAGATCCTCTTCCGCCGACTCAATTCATTGGAAGCCTGACGACACAGTTTGCGCAGGTGATCGAGAAAGCCATGGCAAAAGATCCCGATTTGCGCTTCGGTGACTGCCGCGAAATGGCTGAAGCCCTCGCTGAATTTGTATGATGATTTTCACTTGAAGGTTTGACGCGACCACGCCCCGCAGGGCGTGGTTTTTTTATGTTTGCGAGCATCTCTAATGTCTGATTCAAGGCTAATAGCAACTGTCTGTGGTGATGGAAATATTCGTCCGATTGAAGAACCCACTCCAGAGCTCAAACCGGGCGCGGTACTCGTTGAAGTAAAGAGCTCACTCATCAGCCCGGGAACTGAACTGGGGAGCTGGCACGGCCTTGCCCACCGGCGTGAAGACCCGAAGGATTCCGAACCCCGGAAGTTCGGTTACTCAAATTCCGGTGTTGTGGCAGCCGTAGGGGAAGGGGCGGAAGAATTTCAGGTCGGTGATCGGATCGGATGCATCGGTGGCGGCTACGCCTGCCACGCCACATGGGCGGTAGTGCCGCACCACCTCTGCGTTCGCCTTCCTGACAATGTGAGCCACGATCAGGGCGCGTACGCTATGCTTTCCGCCACGGGCCTGCATGCCATGCGCAGAACGGACTCCAACTTCGGAGAGTACACGGCCATCGTCGGGCTCGGCATCGTGGGTCAGTTGACCGCACAATTATTCCAGCTCGCCGGGAACTACGTGATCGGTTGGGACATGATCGAAACGCGCCGAAACATCGCTTCTGAATGGGGCATCCACGCCACGACAGACGTCGACGGGGACCAGAATCAGCGGACGATGGACTTCACTCGCGGCATGGGGCTGGACTCCGCTGTCTTCGCCTTCGGCGGCGATGGCACCGCAGCAGTGAACAGCATCATCCAGTGCATGAAGCTCTCGCCCGACACCCATCGAATGGGCGCCCTCGTGGTCGTCGGAGGGATGAATTTCGATTACAGGTCTGTCACTACCAATCTTGATTTTCGGCGCGCCGCCCGGACGGGCTCGGGCTATCACGATGAAAAGTGGGAATACGGAGAACCTTATCCGCCCGTCTTTATGCGCTGGACCACGCGCACAAACCTCGAGCTCTGCATGCGGTTGATTTCGGAAGGCAGACTCAATGTCGATTGCCTGACGACCCACCGCATTCCACTGGAAGAGGCCGAAGAAAGGACAGCCGCCCTCCTGGATTCACCGGATGACCTGCTTGGAGTCGTATTCCAAATGAACCGCTGAGCCAGACGATGCAGTCGTTTTCGTCACTTAAACTCAAGCCAGGCATTGCCTGCCTCTGCCTGACGCTCGGCGCCTTTGCAGAGACCATCGATATCAACGCCACGATCCAGCGGCTTGGTTCGAAGAGCTATGACGAAAGAGAAACCGCCACCAGAACACTCTGGTCGGCCGGCAAAAGCGCGGAGGCGGCCCTGAACAGAGCGCTCAGGGACAAGGATCTCGAGATCAGAGTTCGCGCCCGGTTCATTCTCGATCGGCTCAAGCTCGGTCTGAGCCCGGATTCCACCCCGGAGGAAGTCGCTTTCGTTCAGCAGTTTCGATACGGCAACACGCACGAAAAGAACCAGATTCTCCGGGAGATCATTCGGAAGGGAGCAAAGAACCAGGACAAAATCCCCGAATGGATCGAATCAGCCCCATCAAACGAAAAGCCGACTCTCCTCAGATATTTCGAGCACGCTGTACGCGAGTCCCTGACCTTATTCATCACACAGAACAAGAAGGAGCAAACTCACAATCTTCTGGAGCTCTGCCTCAACAGCGGCCATCCTCCCGTTGCGCATCATGTCGCGGCCTATTACCTGTTGAAGGACGAACTGCCTGCAAAGATCACCGAACTGAAGAAGTCGAAATCTTCAAGAAGCAGACGAGCCCTGACCATGATGTACCGGGCCGCGAACGAAATGGAGAAGGCCAGGGACGCGGCCAAAGATTCGGGAGACCATCGGCTGCTCCGCGACATCCTGGTCGAAATGAGCGAATGGAACGCCCTTGCCGATCTGAATGATGTGATGAAGGTGTCCAACTCGATCAATGACGACCGTCTGATGAAGATGTTTTTCAATTGGATGGACGGCAGAACAGAAGCTTTTGAGAAGGACTGCGATTGGCTCGAAGAACAGACCAAGAGCCTGCCGGACATGAACAACAGAGTCTGGTACGCAGCGGAGGCGTTTCTGATTACCAGCCAGATTGAACGTGCCGAAGAGTTGCTCACAAAGAAGAAGAACTTTCTCCGTGCCATGGAAATCAGATTCGCGGCACACGATCTGAAAGGCGCATTTGAGCTCTACGAGAAAGGGCTTGGAACCAAGTCTTCCCATCTTTTGCGTCATCAACTGACGGGGGCACGGTTGTACGCCCTCGCAGGTAAGCGAAAGAAGGCGGAAGAGTTATTCAATGCTCTGGCGAACAAAGTAAAGAAACCATACTCGACGATGTATCAGATCGTTGGAATGGAAGTAAAGGCCGGCCTGCGCTCCCTCGCCTTTACGCATATGGCCAAAGCAATAGCGTCCATGAGATCGACACACCAGCGTAGAGTGTTGTTCATGCACCTGTGGAAGGGCCGAGAAGCAGAGGCCGAGGAATGGTGGAATCTGTTGAAGAAGATTTCGCCCAAAGACAGTCCGAATCTGACACTGAACAAGATGGATCACCTGCTGGTGCCTCGTGCGGACCGAGAGAAACCCGCGGTGGTCCTGAAAGATCTGGTCGTCAGCTTTGAGAAGGTGAAGGACAAGAACAAGGCCAGGCAGGCCAACCAGCACTACGCCATCGGCAGGGCCTTCGCCGGAAATGCCATGCCCGTCCAGGCCAGCAAGCACATGGAGGCGGCCATCAAGCTCTATCCTTCCCATTCAAATGCTCTCCTGTACAGCGCGAGGGCCGCCGCCCAGAAACCAGACTGGGCCGCGGCGGCAGGCTATCTGGCCAGGGTCCAGAGGAGCCGATCTCCGCACTATGAGTACCTCTATGGCTATGCTCTCGGACACTCCGGCAAAGCTGATGAGGGAAAGAAACTGATGGAAAAGGCAGAGCTCCTCCTGCTCGGGGACGAATTAAAGAGAAACCTCCTCATTACCGAGCTCCGTCGCTTCGGCCTGGAGGAGGAAGCTCGCGGTCAGGAAGACATCATCGTCCGTACGGGACAGTTCATGTCTCAATATATTGGCCAGGTCCTGCGGTCCCGCGCGGAAGCAGCATTAGATAAGGGCGATTACAGGACAGCCGCCCGATACTGGGAACGCGCGATGGTGCGTCCGGTAAAGCAACTGCATTCGTTTGTCGAGACAAACGGTTACCTGCTCGTGCCTCAATACGTGCACACCTACTGGGCCTGCTACCTTGCCAAAGAAGGCAAAATCGATCAGGCCATGGAGCGAGCCGACCTTTGTTTCAATTTCCATCCGGGCGGAATCGACCTGGCGATACACCTCGTGCCGGTGCTGGAATCCGCCGGTAAAAAGGAAGAGGCAGACCGGGTCTTCAACCGAACATTCACCAGCCTTCGAACGCTCCTCGAAAGCTACCCTGACAGTGCACAGTTCCGAAACCAGGCCGCGTGGATGGCCGCAAAGTGCAAACGAGAACTTGATACAGCATTGGCAGATTCCACTCATGCAGTGAAGCTCCGCCCCGATTCAGCCGCCTACATCGACACCCTCGCAGAAGTCCAGTTCGTCCTGGGCAAAACAGACGAGGCCATCAAGACTATCCAGCGCGCACTGCAGATAGAGCCGGACAAAGACTACTACCAGAAACAATTGAAGCGGTTCAAGAAGGCAAAGGACAAATAGTAGATCAGACTTCCAAGTGGCCTTCCTCACCACGAGCCCTCCAACCCATAAAGCACACCACGCCGAACACCGCTGCGCCGCCCACGTCGAGCCAGGTAAGATTCATACCATCCACAATGGCGAAAGAGTTCGGCAGCAAAAGCAGCGCACTTCCAATAAACAGTACCGCGCGCAGCGGCCACCCAAGCGGCCCGAACAGATACCCCGCAATCCCCGCGGCGAACGGAATGATCCCAAGGACACTGCAAATCACAGCCACAGCAATCTGCACGATACCCGCGGTTCCGCCCTGTGCATCGAGCATCAGTAGCGCCGGATCAAAAACAAACATGTAAGGCAGCGTGAAACCAACCAGCGCGAACCGGAACGCGGCGAAGCTCGTCTTGATGATATTCGTCCCTGCGATCGAGGCCGCGGTATACGCAGCCAGGGCAACGGGAGGCGTAACCATGGACATCATCCCGAAATAAAAAATGAAGAAATGGGCGCACAGGAGTGGCACGCCGAGCTTGCCCAGAACATCGCCGATGATCGTTACGAGCAGCAGATAGCAGACCGAAGAAGGAAGTCCCATCCCAAGTAGGATGGAGGAACCCATAATAAGGACCAGAGCTGCTAGCAGATTGTTCTGTGCAAGCGGGAGCAGTTTCATCGGCAGTTTGGACCCGACACCGGTCTGAAGTACCACTCCCAGGATGATTCCTACACAGGCGGCGGCCGTGACCAATGGTATGGAATCGATCGCGGCCTTTTTTATCGCAGCAAAGATCGCATCCTTTGACAGACGCGTTCGTTTGTTAAAAAAGCTGATTACAACCATCCCGGCAAGGGCCAGGGAAACGGCCTGCATGACCGTTCTCCCGAGAAAAAGCACAACCACCAAAACTGCAAAAGCCGAGAAAAAAATACAACCTTCGAAGGGCAGCAGAGGCCCTTTCCGTTCTTCTTTCGTCTGTGTACCTCCGCCGATACGCCTCGAGTAAAAGTGAACGATCATGAACAGAGAGAGATAATAGATGATGGCCGGTATCACAGCGGCTCTGAGAATGTCCAGCAATTCGATGGACGAGCCATCGGCCCGTACCGGGAGAACCTCCAGCATCATATACGCGCCCGCGCCCATGACGGGTGGCACAAGGGCACCCCCCGAGCTTGCAGCGGCCTCTATCCCGGCCGCCGTCTCACCTTTGAATCCCGAGCTCCGCATCAGGGGGATCGTAAACGTCCCGGTCGTTGCCGTATTGGCGACTGCACTTCCGGAAAGCGAACCCATCAGACCACTGCTGACGACCGATACCTTCGCCGGGCCGCCAGGTTTATGTCCGAACAGTCGGCGAGCAAAATCAATAATGAATTGCGTCGCGCCCGTTGCCTGGAGGAATGCGCCAAACAGGACAAACGGAAAAACATAGTTGAACATCACACGCGCCGCGGCGCCGAACACCCCGACCGTCGAATAGGATTTGGCAACAATGTTGTTGAAACTGATATCGCGGTGCGGAAATGCCCAGTCAGGAATCCACTCCGCGCTGCCGTAGTAGGCATACCCCACGAATATCAGCGCGAGAATCGGCAGCGCATACCCGATGGCCCGGCGGGTGGCTTCAAGAATCAGCACCAGGGCGAGCCCGGCAAATATATGATCGAGGTCCCTTTCGGCTCCGGCGCGGTCGCCGAGCTTCACGCCCTCACTTTTGCCGGAATCTGATTCTTCGGCGAGTGCGTGGCTTTCAGATTTTGCTTCCAGCCAAAGGTCTTTGAAGACCTCTTCTGACTGCACCACCACGTACATGAAAGTAACAACCGTCAATGCTGCCAGAATGTAATCAACAATCTTGCAGTACCTGTTGTCCTTTAACCGTTCATGCAGCGGATTGTTAAGAAAACAGAGCGCAATGCCGAACATCGAGAAGACCGCCAGACCCGACATCCCCTGCATCTTGCGAAAATTAACTTCGAGCAGGCAGAAGAGGCCGAGCGCAATGCCGAGCGCCAGATTCAGTTTTTCAATTTTCTGTTCCGACATTCGGCTCCGGCATTACCTTCATCGTGTGAATAGACCAGAAGTTTCCCTTGCTTGATCCTGTCTGGACAATCTTCAGATATCGCACAGCCACCGGTTTCTCGATTCTCATGACGGTGACCGGCCCGTGGCCTTTGCCCTCGAGGACCGGTTCTCCGAAATCGAACGGTTGGTTGGACAGGTAAAGCTCGTAACTGCGAGGGTAATCGTTCCTCGAGCCTTTCGTCTCCAGCTCAATCGTTTCAATCCTCCTGGCTTTCTTCAGGTCGAGCATGAACCACATGCCCGGCTTCATGGGTTGTTTGGTATCCCAGCGGGTCTTGGGATTGCCGTCGAGTGCGTTCTTTACCGTCTGTGGATGGTGCGAAGCTTTCGCCACCGGCGGGCCGGACATGGATTCTCTGATCTTCTTTACGGCCAGATCGGCCTCTGCCTTCAGGCTTTCCTCAGCAGACAGCGATTGCGCCAGCTTCAGAGCGGACGGATGTGAGACATACGCAAGACCGGAGAGCACCTTCTTCTTTTCGTTGTTTCCCTGTGCCAGCGAGAGGGCTTTTTCGAAGAGCCGCACGGTCTCTTCCGGACCACGCGTGCTCGAGAGGCCGAGCAATCTGATGCAGGCCCTCAGAGCGAGGACCTGATGGATCTTGTTCGGAGATTTTTCAGCAATGATGAATACCTCATCCAGCACATCCGATGTCTGCCAGCCGAAAAGGGACCTCAGGGCGGCGTCTTTGATCTGTTCATCTGCGTTACTGACCGACTTTCGAATGGCTTCGAGAGCCGTTCCTCCTCCGAGGGTTCCGAGTGCCTGAAGGAGAGAGACTGCTGCTGTCGGCCGAGCATTCTCGAGGGCCTGGATGAAGGGCTTTGCACGGGCATCCTTGTCATCGATTCGTTGCGCGCAGGTCAGGGCAGCATTACTCGCGGCAGCACGCTGTTCCGAATCGTCCGCGTCCAGGAGGAATGAGACCAGATTTGGCAGATCGGCCGGCCTGGATATTTCGCGCAATGCATTCAGTGCAGAGAGGCGAATGCTGCTCTCTTTCGTACGAGCGAATTTCAGGAGTCTCTCCGCTGCGCCCGGCGTCCGCCTGTTTACGACAATGCTGACAAGCGCGGTCACAATTTCCGGACTGGACTCCGTCAGCAGGGCGAGGATGGCGTCGTCCGTCTTTGGTCCCGGCATGAGTTTCAGCGTGGTTTGGGCGGCGTCCGCGACCAATTCATCCTTAGTCTGCGAAAGCAAGAAGAGAACGGTCTCTCTGTCGCCCTGAAAGTTCCGTAGACCCGCCAACGCCACTTTTCGAACCTCGACGTCTTTATCTTTGGCCGCCTGAATCAAGTACGGAACGACCATCTCTTCGCCGCGGTCGGCAAGGGCCAGCAACAGCATCTGCCTGGCCTTTGGTTTCATATCCGGAAGCAGCGCGGCAACTTTGCTCGCCACTTCAGACGTGGTCTCGCGCACCAGGGCAGCCGCCTGAACGTGGGGAGGATTTTCGCCGGACAGCATATCGGCCAGTGCAATCGCGCCGCCGGCCGGGTCTGTCTTGAGCAGCCCCTTGAGGCTTGCCAGGTTAATGTGCGGTTTCTGAGAATGTTCATGCAGCCAACCGAAAATATCGGCAGCCTTCTTCTTGTCCTTCAGATTCTCAGCACACGTGATGAGGGCATCTGCTGCAACTGGATGATCATCCGCCTTCTGCTTGAGCGCTGGAATTGCATCATCGCCTCCAATCTGTCCCAGCACGTGAAGCGTTGCATTCCTGACAGCGAGACTTTCGGAATCCAGGAGTGGTAACAGGTGTGGGACCGCGTCGCGCTGCCGGCGAGCCCCGATCGAATGGATGATCCCGACTTTCAAGGGGGCCTCCGAATTCTCCAGTGCCTCGATGAGCGCTTTGGATGCGTCAGTAGAGCGATTTCCCTGGAGCGCGTACCTGGCCGCTTGTGCCAATTCCGGCTGCGCGAGCAGAGCGACAAGTGCCGGCACGGAGTATTTGCCGCCGATTCGATAGAGCTCTCGACAGGCAAACCGCTTCGCCAGCCCGGTGGCATCTTCAGCACTCAGAATGTCGACGAGTTTCTTCTCTATCTGAAGACGGGCCTCGACCTTCGAATGCGATTCACTCACGAGCTTCTGAGCTTCTATCATTTCCGTCCCGAGCTTGCCCGGCTCGAGATGCTTTAACTTTGTGAAGACGTCTGAGTAAGCAGGCAGGCAGAGCAGAATCAGAAACATGTGTTTCACAGTCACCTCTATTCCTTCTCGCATGGGTCAATCACGGTCTCTTGCGTCCTCATACCCGCCATACACCGCGTTTGGGCCTCGATCGCATTCGGTTGGCCTCATCATCGCCTGTGAATTCTTCCTTGTCCGGATCCCATTTCAGATCGCGTTTCAGCTTGTGGCAGATGTTGCCAAGGTGGCAGAGCGATGCGGTGCGATGGCCGATCTCGACATCTGCAATCGGACGCCGACGGGTGCGAATGCTCTCCAGCCAGTTCTGGTGATGGTTGTTGGAGCGCATGACCCGTCTGTCGTTCGCTCCGAATTTATGCCGGGCCAGATTCGCGGGCTTCGTTCGAAGCGTACGGCGGTCTACCCAGACCTCGCCTTCAGATCCGACAAAGTGAATGCTTGAATTTCCACGAAAGTAGAGAGGAATTCCATTGTCGTAAATGAACGTCATGCTCGTCTTCTCGGTCGGATAGTGGATCTCAACCGGTCCGCTGTGCTGTTTGCCCAGTCCCCAGTTGATGATGTCGAGGTGATGTGCCCCCATGTCGGCCAGGCTGCCTCCGCAATATTCTTCGTAGGGACGCCAACTCTTGTCGGCCAGCTTTGAGTGATAGGGCCGCCAGGGCGCCTGTCCGAGCCACATGTCCCAGTCGATCTCGTCCGGCTTTTCTTCGGCAGGCAGGTCGCATGGCCTGGGTGGGCCGCCCAGCCGGCATTCGACATATTTGATGTCGCCGATCATGCCGTTCCAGACAAGCTCGACTGCGCTTCGGAAGCGTCCCCCGAATTCGGATCGCTGCTGGCTGCCGGTCTGGAACACGCGGGCATAGCGGCGCACTGCATTCACCATCTCGCGTCCTTCGTTGATTGTGAGAGAGGCCGGTTTCTCGCAATAAACGTCTTTGCCATGTTTCGCAGCCTCGATGCTCATGATGGCGTGCCAGTGATCCGGGGTCGCCACCACCACCGCATCGATATCATCGCGCAGGAGCATCTCACGAAAGTCGCCATACTCCCCGAGGCCCTTGTATTTGCCTTTGCCGAACCGTTTCCCGTACTCGTCGCCAATCTTTTTTGCTGCGGCCTTAAGCCGATCCCTGTGCACCTCGGTGCCGGCAACGTACTGAACCTGAGTATTTCTGATGAAGCGGTTGAGGTGCGATCCCCCAATCCAGTTGAATCCAATCTGTCCCAGCGTGATTCGGTCTGAGGGACTCACATGGCCATCCTTGCCGAGCGCGGATGCAGGGATGATGACCGGCGCGGCGAAGGCCGCTGCACCGGCCCTGATGAGTTGTCTTCGCGTGGTTCGCTGCATGGTCTCCGCTTGATTTCAGAAGGATTGATCCGTAGTTAAAGCACGCAAGAACAACTTCCTGTTTTGTTTAACTGAACATGTGCCACGGATTGCTTGCCAATCCGTGCGAGCAACGTGATCTGCACGGTTTGGCAAGCAAACCGTGGCACATGGCCAACTTTCGAAAATGGGAAGTTATTTCTTAACGGTCCTAAAAGCACGCAAGGATAGTTATCGACAGCCCATCCGCACCCAACAACCTATGGAGCTCAGCATGTCACGGATTCCAGTCGCTCTTCAACTTTTTTCCGTTCGTGGCGAATGCCAGAACGACGTTGCCGCCACCCTCAAATCGATTGCTGAAATCGGTTACGTTGCCGCCGAGCCCTGGGGCTACCGCGGGGATGCGGTCGAGTGGATGGGTCACGGCGCTGATGAACTGCGGCAAATGTACGACGATGCCGGTCTCAGATGCTGCGGGATGCACATTGCCACCCAGGCGCTTCAGGGAGAAAGCCTGTCACGCACGGTTGAGCTCAACAAAACCCTCGGCAACAAATTCCTGATCATCGCCGGTGACAAACAACGCATGGAGACGCCGGAGGGTGTTGCTGAGCTTGCCGGCATCCTGAACGACACCGCGCTGAAGCTAAGGGAAGAAGGAATGATGGCCGGCTATCACGCGCACCCTTTCGACTTTGTTACCCATGGCGATCAGACCGCGTGGGACATGCTGTTCAGCAGCACGAGCGATGAAGTTGTCATGCAGATGGACAACGGCAACTGTGCGGGCGGCGGTGGTGATCCCGTGGCCATCATGAAGAAGTTCCCCGGCCGGGTCCGCTCGATGCACCTCAAAGAGTTCGGAGGCCCGGAAGGCGCGGTCATCGGTGAAGGGGATATGGATTGGCCGGAGACCTTCCGAATCTGCGAAGAAGATAACGAGACCGAATGGTATGTCGTCGAAGAGGGAGGGCCGGATGGCCTTGGTTTCGATGTCTGCAAAAGAAGTTTCGAAGCATTGCGCGCCATGGGGAAATGCTGAAGTGCAGACGTCACCCGCATTAGTCTCTCCGTTTCAGACTACGACGAAGAGGACACAGAACCAGGACTGAGGACCCATTAGCATGTTTAAAAACATATTCAAAGACGAAAACAACAGCGACAGAACGCTCTACGCATGCTCAGTGATCACGGGCAGCACACGAGTCGTTGAGCTCGCCGGCTTATGCGGATTCGACGTCGTCTGGATCGATATAGAGCACGCCTCTTCGACCCTCGACGGTGCCGAGCGAATGGTCATCGCTGCCGAAGCTCACAACATGATCCCGCTGGTTCGAACCGCCGGTTATAGCCGCGAGCATATCCTGCACGCGCTTGAAATCGGCGGCCAGATCATCGTCGTGCCGATGGTGAATGATGCCGACGCTGCCGGTGAGGTAGCCAGGCACGGGAAGTTCACACCGGTCGGCCGGCGTGGCTTCAATCGCGGCAGCCGAGGCCTGCGCTTTGGCGTCGATTGCGAAAACTGGATGGAGCGCATCAACGCGGAGACGTGGCTCATCCCTCAGATAGAGACGCTCGAAGCGGTCGCCAATATCGACTCAATTCTGGCTGTCGAGGGCATCGACGGCATTTTCATCGGTCCAGGCGACCTCTCTACGGACATGGGTATTTCGGCTCAGTTTGAAAATCCTGAACTGATTGAGAATGCCATCGGTTGCATCCGCAAGGCGAAAGACAAAGGGCTTATTGCAGGAATCTTCTCCGGTGAGGGGCCATTGTTTGAAGCCGCACAAGAGGCGGGCGCGGACCTGTTTATCGCCGGGTCGGATTCAAAGATTCTGAAAGAGGGGATGCTGGAGGTGGTGGAACGACTGAAGGGGTAAGCAGACGCATGGGCTCACCGGCTGGCGGAACTAGGCTGCGAGCGGGGGTAATGTGTGCCTCGCGTGGCCATAGGCTGGCACACAGTTCTGGAAATTCCTCGCCCCGAAGGGGCAGAACATATCAGCCCAGGGCAACGCCCTGGGTTCGGTTGGAAGGGTGTCCCCCCAGCCCTGAAGGGGCGTCAAATCATGCTGAAGCTCAACAATCTGTGACGCCCTTTCAGGGCTAATATTGAGTAGACAACTCACCCAGGGCGGTGCCCTGGGCTCTTATGTTCTGGCCTTTCAGGCCGGAAAGAATCGGGCGGTGACTTTTTACGAGAGAATC
>JASLXP010000728.1 GCA_030740295.1 Planctomycetota bacterium | reverse complement strand
CCGAGGTCGATATCTCGGTTGAAGACGGGAAGGTCTCAGTTCGCCTCCTTGACGCGGGCTCGCCTGTCAAGCTTATCTGGGAAGAGCTGCGTATCCTGGCCAACTCATTCATCGGTGAGTTCTGCGAGCGGCATGCAGTACCTGCCTTCTACCGCGTCGAGCCCTCGATCCCCGAGAATCTGCTCGCCGAGGACGACTACGACCCGATCGCTGTCCGCAACCAGAAACGCATCATGCCCCGCGCGCGGCTCCAGGCGGATCCGGAACCGCACCATGGCCTCGGCGTCGAGCACTACGTCCCCATCGACAGCGCCCTCCACCGGTACACGGATCTGCTCATGCACCAGCAGTTGGTGAACTTGCTTGTGACAGATGAGCCCAGGTACTCACCGGACGACCTGCGGCAGGCGTTCCTGCAGACCGCGTGGTGTCGCGAGACGAGACGAGACATCGAAACGAAATCTCGCCGTTACTGGCTGCTGAAGTACCTCGAAGGCTTCACTGGCCAGGATTTGGAGGGCGTGGTCCTTGAGCGCCTCCGCCATGGCTGTCTGGTTCAACTGTCCAACTGTCTGCTATGGTCGTTTGCGCCAGCGAGTCCCGACGAGCGGCTCTCCCCTGGTGACCGAATCCGAGTGGCAGTCAACGGTGTCTCGGCCCGGCGTAATACCATTCAACTGGCGAATCCGCAGCGCGTGCAGGGGTGAGGGCCGCCATTCGCCGAACAGGTGAAAGCCGATTCAGTCGGCGAGCCGTGCTGAAACGGCCGTACATTTCGGATACGGGATCGGCACCTCCTGCGGAAAGAGGCGTTCCGGTCGTTTGCCGATGATCTCGATCATTCGGTTTCCCACCTGTTGTTCCCATTGGGTACGAGGCAGAGCGAAAGTGTGCTCGCAGGCGCCGCATTCAAATGCCAGCCTGGGGACTACCTCAGTGAACGGTAGACTGCGCGCTTGTCTGAAACAGTTTTCGGGCGAGCAAGCGGAAGTAATGCCCGTTCGGACGGTTGTCATACAGGCTGAGATAAGGCTGCCGGGCACGCTCGGAGGCGACGAAACCATCCGGGTCGAATTGCAGCGCGCCCAGGGAAAACGGCGAGATCGAGAAGCCTTCGAGCTCTTCGAGTCTCGCGTGCTCCAATTGTCTGGAGGCTTCGATCAGGCGGCCGAGACTCGTTTTCGCATCATCAATCGTTCCGCATTGGTTGATGACGATGGCGGGAGAGAAGTCGCGGCGAGGTCGATAGTCTTTATCTTTTGCAGCCTTTCGCTTTTCCAGTTCCGCATGGCGCATGAAGGCGAGCTTCAGGCAGGCGTAACCGGCTACGAGATCCCGGGGAGTAGTCACCACGACAAGCTGGTCTGCGTTAAGCGCGAAATCCAGAACCTGCTGGCTTACCCCGGCGCCGAGATCGTAAATGACGCAATCAAATTGGTTCTTGATGTCATGGAACGCCTTCAACAGTCGCAGCCGCTGGAAGTATTTCATGTTGTTCATGCGGCCTTCGCCGGTACGGCCGGGGACGACTTCAAAGCCATGTTTGGTCGCCTGGATGGTGTCCTCGAATTCCACGTTCTTTTCAAAGTAATCGGTCAGCGTATGGTACGGAAACAGGCCGAGCTTCTGGGTCAGGTTTGCGTTACCTGTGTCGCCGTCAATGAGCAGCGTCCTTTTGCAGGCTTTGTCGAATGAATAGGCCAGATTGATTGCTGCATGGGTCTTGCCCACTCCGCCCTTGTTTGAGATGACGCTGATGCTAAGGCCTGCGGCGCTGGTGTCAGGCGTCTTGATTTCACCGGCTGCGCTGGCGGTTGAATCGTCATACCACTGCTTGATTGCGCGAAGGATGGATGACCGTGTGGCCACTGCGAAATCTACCGGCAGCCCGGTCATGGCGGACAGGTCGTCCTGCAATTCAGCGTCGCAGGGATCGGCCGCCGCGACCAGGAGGCGCCCCTGACGCAACCCAATGGGCAGGCATCCCTGTTTCGATGCGAAGGACTGCGGCACAGTGCGCAGATGCCTTGAATCCCCTCTGAGTCGCAATGGATTGCAGGTTGGCAGTTCCAGGGCCCGCCCCAGGGTCCTCGCAAGTGAGCTCTCACTGAAGATGCGCATCTTGACAAGCGCCTGGTCAAAGGGCAGACGCGATCTCGAACACTGCTTTTCTGTGTTCTGCCACTGTCGCAAACTTAGGAGGCCTTTCTGATGGAGGAATTCCAGCAGCGTCCCGGAACGGAGACTGGCTCCCACCTTGGTCGTCAGGGATATCGCCATAGCTTCAGATTGTGTTAACTGAGAGGCGCTCGGCCCAGCGCCAGAAAATCCGCCAGGGTCTCATTCTTCAGGTGAGCTCTTGAGAGTCGGCCTGCCGGGTTTGGCCGGTCCTCGCAATGTGTCGTAGGAGCGTGCTGAAGAAATCTGCCTGGCTCTCCCGCGGTCAGATGGCTCTGACCAGAGGTGCTTCCTTCAGTCATCAACGGCTGTGACCACCGTGCGACAGATTTCCTGAAAAAACGATGCGGATTGTGCTCTGTGGCTCTGAGTTCCGTTGCAAAACTGGCCAGGAACCACCATGCTTGCCCGCCTGCTGAACGTGGCTACAAGCCAGCGCTGTCGGCTTGTGGTCTTAGGCGAGCCGCGTGGCTACGACCGCGGATGCGAATAAATCCTGTGGCCATAGCTGCTGCGTTCATCCTTGAACCACCCAAATCCCGATTAAGGAAACCATCCTCATGCTCAGCACCGGCGACCAGTTACACGGTTTCACTGTCGAAGACGTCACCGAGCTCCCGGACATCCGTTCTACGGCCCTTCGCGTGCAACACGACAAGAGCGGCGCACGGGCACTTCATCTTCACAATGAAGATACCGAGAATCTCATCGCACTTGCCTTCCGCACCCCGCCTCCTGACCACACCGGGCTGCCCCACATCCTTGAACACACCGTCCTGTGCGGCTCGAAGCAATACCCCGTCAAAGACCCGTTCGTCGAACTGCTCAAGACCAGCCTGGCCACGTTTCTGAATGCGATGACCTATTCGGACAAGACGGTCTACCCGTGCTCCAGCATGGTCGAGCGTGACTACTTCAACCTGGCCGGCGTTTACTGCGATGCTGTTTTCCAGCCGCTGATCACGGAGAAACACTTTAAGCAAGAGGGGCATCACTTCGATTTCGCCGAGGCGGGCAGCCCTGATACCGACCTCATCATCAAAGGGATCGTCTTCAACGAAATGAAAGGCGCTTACTCGGATCTCGATGGCATCATCTACCGCGACATGGGCACACAGCTCTGCCCCGATAACGCTTACGGATTCGATTCCGGAGGCAACCCGGATTACATCCCCGAACTTACCTACGACAACTTCGTAGACTTTCATCGCAACTACTACCACCCGTCCAATTCGTTCATCTTTATCTTTGGAAATATCTCGACGGAACAGCATCTCGAATTCCTCGACCAAAGGCTCAGCAGCTTCGACCGAATCGAAATTGACACCAGCATCGCCCAGCAGCCAAGGTGGGGCGAGCCGCGTCGTACCGCGTTGACCTATCCGATTGGCCCGGATGATGAGACCGCCGGAAAGACGGCCGTCGTCGCGACGTTCCTTACCAACGATGTCACCGATGCATTGAGCGCGCTTTCGATGAACGTGATCGAGTATTACCTCGTCGGCAACGCCGCGTCGCCACTTCGCAAGGCACTCGAAGATTCCAGACTCGGGGAAGCGCTGACCTCGTCCGGTTATCTCGACTGGCAGCGCGACACGCTGTTCACCGTCGGCCTGAAGGGCAGCGAGCAGGAACGGGCGGACGAGATCGTCGAGCTTGTTCTGGCGACCTGCCGCAAGGTTGTCGCGGAAGGGCTCGACAAAGAGAAGGTTGAAGCCGCGTTCCATCGTCTCGAGCTCTCGTCCCGGGAGATCAAGGGCATGTACCCGCTCCACATGATGGACAGGGTCTACAACTCCTGGATCTACGACGCCGACCCGCTCTATCACCTTCGCCTCAACGAACACCTCGCAGAGCTTCGCAAACGCTTCGAAACTGAGGAAGGCTTTCTCGAAGGCAAACTCGAAGAGCTCATCGTCGACAACCCGCACTACACTGTCTCAACATACTCGCCTGACAAAGAATACATGGCGAAGAAGGAGAAGGGCGAGAATGAAAAGCTCGCAAAAATTAAGGAGACGCTCTCAGACGATGATAAAGAGCGCATCGTGAAGGAGGCAGCCGAGCTCGATGAAATGCAGTCCACGCCTAACTCGCCGGAGGCCCTGGCCACGCTGCCACGCCTCTCGCTTTCGGATATCCCGCCCGAGCCATTTGAGCTGAACACGATCGAAGAAGAGGTGGATGGCTCTACCGTGCTCTACACCGACGAATTTGCGAACGGCATCAATTACCTGCAAATGACGTTTGACCTCAGCGGCATCGACGACGACCTCATTGATTACCTCTCGCTCTATAGCGAAGTCTTTCAGAAAATGGGCGCCGGCGATGACGATTATGTCCGCATGGCCGAGCGGCAGGCGGCATCCACAGGCGGCATCGGCGCAGGCGTGGGCACCGGCAGCAAAATCGGCGATCCGGATTTCGTGAGGCCATCCTTCACCGTCTCATCCAAAGCCATCAATGCCAAGCTGGGTGACATGCTCGGCCTCGTCGAACAGAAAATCTTAGGCACGGATCTCACCGACATGGACCGTCTCAAAGACATCATCCTCCAGGGCCGGGTCGGCCGCCGCAGCAGCATCGTGCCTTCCGGCAATGCGTACGCATCTTCGCACGCAGCGCGGCATCTGTCGCGGAATTGCGCGCTATCTGAAAGGATGAACGGCGTCTCAGAAATTCAATTGATGGACCTGTTCGCGGATCAATTTGATGACAGGCAGGGAGATCTAATCGAGAAACTCGAGCGCATTCGCGAGTTCATTCTTGGCCGAGGCAAACTGACTACCAGCTTTGTCGGCGCAGAGCCGCAGTACGCCCAATTGAAAGATTTCATCGGCAGCTTTCTCGGCAGGCTTGACGACAGGGGACCGGGTGAGGAGAGCCGTGATTTCGCATCTGCTCTCGGCTCGAAAGAAGGCATCGCCACCCCGGCGGACGTCGCTTTTGTGGCCCGCGCGTGGCGTACCGCAAGTATCGACCAGCCGGAAGCGGCCGCACTGCTTATGCTCAGCGTACACCTGAGCTACGGCTACCTCTGGGACAACATCCGGGTGAAGGGCGGCGCCTATGGTTGCAGAGCCGGGTACGATTCCACGAACGGAATCTTCACCCTTTCGAGCTACCGAGACCCCTATATCAAAGAGACGCTCGATGTTTACACCGGCCTGTTTGATTTCATCACCGGGCAAATGGATCTCAGCCCTGCCGGCGTCGAGCAAGCGATCATCGGCACAGTGAAAACACTCGACCGACCGATCCGCCCAGGCCAGGCAGGCAGCACGGCACTGTCGAGACACATGTCCGGCTCGACCGCGGAATTTAGAAAGGAATTTCGAGCACGCCTTCTGACACTCACCGGAGACGACGTCCGCAATGTAGCCAATAATCTACTGCGCCCCGCGTTTGAGACTTCACCCGTCTGTGTGCTTTCGAGCCGCGAGAAGCTGACAGCAGCGAACGAAGATCTGGGAGAAGCAGCAATGGAAATCAAGGACATTTAGTGTCAGGCCCTTGAAAAAGGTCTGCCTCCTTCGCGCTTACTCATTACGTATTACGCATCACCCCATGCCCATCCAACCCGGCCAGTATAAACGAGTCGCCAGCCTTAAAACCGTTGAAGAATTCAAAGCCTATCTGGACGAACTTGGAATCTCGCTCCCTCTCGATAGCGAGATCCTGAGCGGCGACGCGTCGCCATTGTCGGATTCGATCAGCGTCGGCGACTTCACCATCGGCAACCGCTTCTGCATCCACCCGATGGAAGGCTGGGACGGCACGGAAGATGGCAGACCGACCGAATACGTCAGAAGGCGCTGGAGGAACTTCGGCACAAGCGGAGCAAAGCTCATCTGGGGTTGCGAGGCGGTAGCGGTCCGGCTCGACGGCCGGGCAAACCCCAACCAGCTCTGCCTGTACGAAGAAAACAAAGACGACTTTGCCAGCCTGCGAGAAGAACTGGTAAACGTACATAAGGAGCGGTTCGGGAATACGGATGATCTTCTTGTCGGCCTTCAGCTCACCCACTCAGGCCGCTTCTGCAAACCAAATGACAAGTTCAAGTTCGAGCACAAACTCGCCTACCGGCATCCTGTCCTGGACCGGAAGTTTCACATTGATGAAGGTGTGCCGATACTCACCGATGATGAGGTCAGGGAACTCATTGATCGATTCATCAGCGCGGCCGGACTGGCTGCCCGGGCGGGTTTCCAGTTTGTCGATATCAAGCATTGCCACGGATACTTGCTTCACGAATTCCTGAGCGCAAAATCCAGAGAGGGAGAATTCGGAGGCAGCCTAGAAAATCGCAGCCGTTTTCTGCGCGAGGTCGTTCAGGGCATTCGGGCAAACCATCCTGATTTGCTGATCGGAGTAAGAGTCAGCGCATTTGATTTTATCGCCTTCAGACCTGACCCCGAACAGACCACCGAGAAAAAACTCGGACCTGGCATCCCCGAAGAACTGGAAGGCGCTCATTCGTACAGCTACGGCTTCGGTACGGACACCGATGACCCAACGAAATACGACCTGTCAGAGCCGTTTCAGTTCATGGAAGTCCTGCGAGACCTGGGCATCAAATTCGTGAATCTCTCTGCCGGCAGCCCCTACTACAACCCGCACATCCAGCGTCCGGCATTGTTTCCGCCTTCCGATGGTTACCGCCCGCCGGAAGATCCGCTCGTCGGGGTGGCACGCCAAATTCATGCGCACGCTGAATTCAAAAAACGGTTCTCCGATTTTGTTTTCGTCGGCACGGGCTACACCTACCTGCAGGATTACCTGCCTCACGTGGCCCAGGCAGCCGTCCGTGAAGGGCTCATCGATATCGTCGGCGTCGGCCGAATGGTGCTTTCCTACCACGACCTGCCCCACGATGTCCTCACCACGGGCAAGCTCAGCCACAAGCGGATCTGCCGCACATTCAGCGACTGCACCACCGCACCGCGCAACGGCCTAATCTCAGGTTGCTACCCACTGGATGATTACTACAAAAATCTGCCAGTAGCGATCGATCTGAAGCAGGCGAAGCTTGGTAAGAAGTAGTGATGATCGGTTATTCCAGAGTTCTTACCTGCTGGTAGAGAATAGATTTATCCAGGTGTCAGGCTTCCCCAGGTGATGGCGGCTTCACCCAGCAAATCGCGCAGGTGATCGGCTGATCTTGTTGCTTCGATAATTTTGTCACGTCTTTCATATCCAAGAAGGAATTGCTGGTGTGGCTCAGAGAGTGAAGACAGGTTTCGGATACTGATACCTATATGGCGAACTTCCCTCTGTCCAGGTCCATTCCCCACCATGTGTTTAACAGACGAAAAGAACAGATTTTTTGCTACTGAGAGTATCTCTTGATCCAAAAAAAGAAGGCGCTCTGCAGTTTTACTTCGACTAACCAATTTATAATCCGAAAATCTGATAATTAGAGTTAAAGTACGTCCTGCTCTCCTGGCTTGCCTTAGTCTTCGACCCACTTTACAGCACATGGCATAAGTAATTTTCAAAATAGTGTTTTCATCTGCTGTGTCCGATTCAAGGGTGTAACCGTTTCCTACAGATTTAGGGTCAGGTGTCTCTTCTTCCGGTATGACCGGGGATTCGTCTATGCCATTGGAAGCATGATGCATCCATTGCCCAACGACTCCAAACAGCTTTTCCAGGATGGTCACCGGAGTTTTTCTCAGATTGTCAATCGTCTGAATACCGAGCGTATTGAGTTTCTCTTCAGTTTTTGATCCGATTCCAAATAGTTTTTTGATTGGCAGGCTGTTGAACTTTTCCTGAAGATCCTTTTCCCACAGGCAAGTCAAACCGTCCGGTTTATCAAGACCGGACGCTGTCTTTGCTAATAATTTGTTTGGGCCAATGCCTGCTGAAGCTGTCAACTGAAGATTCTTATTGATTTCGGCTTTGAGAACGGATGCAAGGAATTCCGGTGAGCCAAATCGTTGCCAGATATTTGAAACATCAAGGAAACATTCATCGATGCTGAAGACTTCCACGTCAGGAGTGAATGACTGAAAGATACTTTTCAGTTTTAATGAAAAGAACACATATTTGTGGGGATTCCCTTCGATAAAGGATGCATTGGGGCACAACCGCCTGGCCGTCGAAGCAGGCATGCCAGAATAAACTCCAAATTTTCGGGCTGTATAATTAGCCGCCGCAACGACGGACCGTGTGCTGGGATCGCCACATACAATAACCGGGCATCCTTTTAATCCCGGATAGCATATCTCTTCAACGGATGCAAAAAACGCATCCATATCGATGTGAATGATAACTCGCTGATTATTGCCCATCGGAGAAGAATGACGCTTCTTATGCAGAGATCGCTCTACAAACAATGCTGGCCGATATTTTCTTCTCCCGTATCGCTCAATTCAGATATCTAGTACTTCCTCATTGAACCCACAAGTACACCGGCAATAAAAATACTGGCCTGATCTGGCTCAATATAAATGGGTTCCATGTTCTCATTGGCCGGGTCGAGACGGATACGGTCCCCTTCGTGAAAGAAATATTTCAATGTTGCATCATTGTCTATGATGGCAGAAACAATTTCACCGTTCCTGGCGTGGTTCTGTTTTTTGATTAATACGAGATCTCCTTCCATGATTCCCGCCTCGATCATACTTTCACCCTTTACCTTAAGAGCGAAAACATCGCCTTCTGCTTCGAGCCAGTTCCGATCGACAAAAACTTCCCCCTCAATGTGATCTGCCGCAGCCGTGACCGCCGCACCGGCTGCGATATTTCCATAGATATTTACCTGGCAGGTACGGGCAGTCGGGCAGTCTTTGATAATTTCAATGCCACGGGAGGTACGATTGTTCCGGTTGATATATCCCTTTTTCTCCAGCGCGGTAAGATAATCTCGCACGGATCCGGTGGAATTCAGGTTGAAAGCTTCGCCGATCTCCCTGATGGTTGGCGGATACCCCTTAAGCTCCTGATGCTTACAGATGAAATCAAAAACCTGGGCCTGATTG
>JASLXP010000727.1 GCA_030740295.1 Planctomycetota bacterium | reverse complement strand
AAAAGCCTCAGCAAGTACGAGGGCAGACTCGACCTCGAAGGCCTGACGAGCCTGTCGGACGCGGCAGCGAAAAGCCTCAGCAAGCACGAGGGCTACCTCAACCTCGACGGCCTGACGAGCCTGTCGGACGCGGCGGCGGAGAGCCTCAGCAAGCACAAGGGCGACCTCTACCTCGACGGCCTGACGAGCCTGTCGGACGCGGCAGCGGAGAGCCTCAGCAAGCACGAGGGCTACCTCTACCTCAAAGGCCTGACGAGCAAGTCGGACGCGGCAGCGGAGAGACTCAGCAAGAGCGAGGGCAGACTCAGCCTCCGCGGCCTGCATTTCGATCGCCTGTCGGACGCGGCAGCGAAAAGCCTCAGCAAGCACGAGGGCGACCTCGACCTCATCTGAGCCAGACCATCACTATCACGCATGGTCCGACTTGGCATTCGAAGATGACATCATGTGGTTTTATGCTCCCGAACCAGGGCCGGAATTGGTGAAGTATCTTGGTCAATGGATCAATTATGGTTCAGATCTACAGTTGCTAGAGTTAATGATGGGGTCTGACCCGACAGTGTCATGGCAGTATCTCCTTGCGGAGGAGAAAGCAAACTCCGGTGTCGCGGAGATAGTCGATGAGATCTGCAATGCCTGTGATGTTGACCGCTCATCACCACTAGAATTCGCTCGCAAGTCGGCTTCCTAGGAACCGTCATGGATTATTGAAGGCCTGACTGGGACTGGGTTGTGAGGATGGCCTTGCAGCTTCACTAACAGAGGCCTGTTGCGCGGGCAAGCACGTTTCAATCCCCAGTGGGTATCTCCACTGGATTCCCATCCTTGTCCGTCACACTCCAGTTGCTCATGAATTCGCCTATACCTGAGTCGCAGAACCTCCCGGCACTTGGATGCGTGGGGTCTTGCGGCCAGTGGTCGATGAGAATTTCTTTGGCCTTGTGGTAACGCTGCAGGCGAGCATTGAACCGCTGGCGATCCTTGCGGTCGCACTCGCGAGTTGGATAGCCGTCACCGATATTGTCATTCAAATCACTCCACTTGACCATGCGAGCAATTGAGTTGTCTGCAAGTCGGGTGACATACTGCAAATAGTCGACTTCGAGTCGCTGAAAGAATTCATCGAGTGTCTCATCATCACGCTTGATATTGAAGCCAGGTTCCGGTTCGAGATGTGTCAGGAAGCGGAGCGCTTCCATCACATCTGGTGGGCAGCCTTCCGTCTCGAGTCTCTCAAAGGTCCAGTCCTCACAATCCTCGATCACATCGTGTAGCACGGCTGCCATGCGTGTCGATGGAGTGCGCATCTGCATCATCAGCGTCAGTGGATGAAGTATGTAGGGAAGGTTGTCGGCCTTGTCATTTCGCCATACGCCCTGGTGTGCTTCTGCAGCAATTGCGATAGCGCGTTCAAGTGTCATGGTGTTTGGCATTTCACACATTCTAACTGATGTGACCTTTGCAAGACTTGACAAGGATGGCCGTATGTGGTACAATGCACACGCATCAAGAGAGGGCTGGCGCCCTCGCCAACCTGCCTGCCCGGGCAAGGTGGCACGAAAAACCCTGTATTACAGGCGGATTCAGATGCGGCCGAGAGGCAACGAAGCGGGTTCGTTTCGTTTTTAGGTGTGCCGGTAGCACGTACTGCTAGCACATCAGGCGCGTTTCTAAGCGTCGACTCGGTCGAAAATCGGGTGAGGTGTCGTTGCGCCGAGTGGTAGCGAACGCAACACACCTTCGATGGCGCCAGCCCTCCTTGCCCTTGGTGCAGGAGGTTCTCTATGACCGACATCGTGGCATCAGACTTTGATTGGGCTTTCAGGCCTGCAAGCTACTTCGGCGGACCGCCACCGTTCTACTCGTCCAAGCCGGTGTATGGGTGTCCGGTCGATACTTCGACAGCGGGCGGCCGCGTGGAGATCGCGCATATCTCGATGACGACGACCATGCTGCAGGATCAGATTTCGATCTGGGCGAGGCCCTGCAAGGGTCGCCTGACCTATGGCATCTCGCAGAATCCGCACTTCGGCGGCATGTCGCTCAATCGACGGGCGTCCAAGCAGCCGCTGACGTTCAGAGAGCTCGCCGATGTTCTGTCCAATATCCGAAGTGAGACTGGCGAGTGGATCACGTCGTGTTGGTGGGATGCCCTAGATGCGGAGCGCGATCCTTGCGCGTATCTCTACGTGAGTTCCCAGTTCTACCCGCAGATCGACGCCTGGTACGAGTCGAGATTCGCTGCGTGGGAGCGTGCGCGAATGGAGGAGGAGGAGTGTGAGGAAGCGTGCTAGAGAGTGCTGTGGCCGAATGAACTGACCGAGTAAGGACGACGCATTTCACAGGAGGATTTTGATGACACGCAATCTGAAATTTGAATCGACATTTGCCGAGCACGGGCGTCGCACGTGGCGTCTGGACTATCGCGGCAACTTCTACTGGGAAGTGTTCGAGCAGCACATCAGGCAGTCTTCGCAGTGGCGTTCGGTTGCCGATGGCAGCATCGACGCGATCACTGACTGGGCGCGGTCCATGCGGGCTGCCGGCCTTGGCTGTGTGCCGCGAGCACTGGGCATCCGCGTTTCGGGTGGTTGGTGGGAACGAATTCGCTCGCTTCGCCCCGAATCGCGCGTAGTCGGATATGGGGGCGGGTACTGCGAAGAGGGTGGCGTTGGCACCTGTTTTGTGACGGGGTATGACATCAGGATCATTGCCGACTCGAACGCATCTGGTGGGGTGAGCCTGTGGCAGGAGATGACCGAGCCATTCATCGGAACGGATCGTGAGTTTCTCGGCTCAGATTTCCGCACGCTCGAGGATGTCGAAGCGGCGGTCGAAGCGGCGGACTGTGGCTCGGTGAACGCCGACTACGACGCCATCGCTTCGCTCTTTGAGCACTTGTGCAGCGCGCAGGCTGCGATCGACAACATTTTGAAGCAGACACACTGAATGTATGGCGGATTCGTCCGCCTCAAAAAGAGGAGCATCGACATGAGTACCAACACGACTACGAAACAGGATGAGCGCTTTGAGGACGACGATCGCGATCTGGTGGGGTCATTTGCCTACACCAGCCCGACGGACATGATGCGGGAGGGCCTTGTTCGTCTGATCCTGAGCGGCGAGGAGGACACGGCCAGAGAGTTGTGTGAGCGGGACGGATTTAGCTTTGCCCAAGCCAAGAAGAAGGCCGAAGCCCGCCGGCGGGCTGAACGCGAGGAAGCCAAAGCAGCAGCGAAGGAGGCAGAGAGGCGATCCAAAGCACCAGAGAAACCTGCTGAGCCATCGGACGACAGTGAGTGGGGGCTTGCCGGTGGGTGCAGCGATCCAAACGAAGGTGTTCCGTGGGGGGAGAGTGCAGGAGCAGAAGCATGGCTCAGACACTTCAGCCCAGATCTTGTAGAGGTGATGGAGGTGCTCTCGTTGGCGTATGAGGCTGCCAAGAATGCTGGTATCGATTGGCAGTGCATGGACGAAATCGCAGGCCACAAGATTCCCGTGAACGCCATCGTGACCCGCAACTGTGATTACTCCGAGTGGTACGACAGCATCGAACCTCATGTCGGGGCGCTCGGCGGCAATACCGAGCTTGAAACGGAGTGGGTAGAAGAACGATTCGAAGATGAAGAGGACGACTGCGGTTCAGCCGATGGTTTTCTCCATGTGAGTTGGACGATCACCTGGGGTGTACGGAAGAAGTTGCTCAAGCGATTCAGTGAGATGGCCGAGCGGCTTGAGTTGGCCGCATCGAATCGACGGGAGGGTTCCAGTGCTGAGGGCGGCACAGAATGACTTACGAATGAAGGGCCTGCGCAGTCTTACGGGGTCAATGTGACGAAGTCTTCGTCAATATTTCGAACAGGAATTTGCGTTCAACCAACAGGAGCATGAGCAGCATGTCAGAGAAACAACATAATCACTCAGATCGCCCGAAGCCGACGTCCGTGAACCACGCTCGTCTGGCGGAGAAGTGCAAGCAGTCAGGTGTGCCTTATTACACGGTAGAAAATCCACATCCGGAGATGAGGGCAGTATGGGATGAGATATTCGGATCAGGACCTGTGTTGTTCACGGGTGTTCGGTCGAGTTCTAGGAAGACTACGGACAACGCACACAAAGA
>JASLXP010000726.1 GCA_030740295.1 Planctomycetota bacterium | reverse complement strand
TCTGCCGTGCCGTCCATGCTTACTAATTCCTCGCCGTAAACTGCGCCCTTCAGTCTCAGGACGCCAAACATATCCTTCAAATCTGTGCCCGTGCTGGCTACCACGTTCTTTAATTCGATTTCGGTGGCAAATTTGGCCTGACTGCTGACCGCATCCCACTTGGATTCAACTTTTACGGAAAAATCAAGGTCCCCTGTCGGAGAGACATCTTTGTAAAATGCCTGCACGGTTGCAGGCAGAGCGTCATATAGTTTTTTTCCGAATGACTGGCCTGATGCATCCAGCTCAACATTCATAGCGCCATCTGAGAATCGGGCATTTGCTTTAATAGGTTTTCCGAAACTCTTACCCTCCAGATCGTCGACTTTCATTTCCCCATTTTCCCATTTGAACGTTCCAGTCAGGTCTGACAGTGGAAGAGGGAATCGCTGGTATGTAAGGCTGCCGTCTTTCAGTGATGCAGTGAATGTGTGCTGCGTTTTCTTTTCAGCATCAGTCTTCAGCGAGTAGTCAATGGAATGCACCGTACCGGCTGTGTTCAGCTCTTTCCAGACCGTTTGGTAATCTGCCGGCAGAAGCTCGAAAAAATGATTATCCAGCGGGATGTCTTCAGCATGAATAATCAGATTCGGATTCACCGAGTTTCCTGCCCATTCAACGGTACCTTCAATGGTCAACAGGCTCTTTCGTGTCATTCCAGTCAGTTTAGGCATCGCCAGGCGACCCGGAGTAAAGGTCAGTTTCCCATTCAGACCTGACATGGGAGCAGGGAAATGTTTGAATTTTGCGGAGATATCCTTACAGCCGACGGTCACCGAATATAGTGACTTCGCTTGTTGCCCGGATTTCCATTCAATCTTGGCATCGAGATCAGCGCGGCCTTTGGGTTGAAAATTATCCCAGGCCGTCCTGGCCCCGGATGGCAGAGCATTTCTCAGGGTTTCGCTGAGAGTCACGTCCGTTGCTTTGAGGTCTACTTGCGCGTGTTCGCCTGCCGTCAGTGGAACCATTGCAGCAACATTGACTATCCCTTCTCCTGTCTTTCCTATCAGTTGCTTCAGCTCGAATCCGGTATGGCCCCAGGTCAAGTGAGCTGATTCGAGTTGAACAGGCATTGGGAGCGCTCTGTAAGCGACTGTCGCCCCTTTGCCGCGTACCTGGAGGGAAAATGTTGCCGGCGTATTCTTCCCATAACTGATCTCCAAATCTCCATCCACCTTTCCCTTCAGATTGAACTGATTAAGAAATTTGTTCGCTTCTGTGGGAAGATATTTCTGAAAACCGGATTCAAGCGACATTTCATTGAATTCAAATCTCAGCCTTGACGAACCGTCCGGCATGAGGGAAATGTCCCCGCTGAAAAGTACGTCAGCGCCGAAAGCTTCAAGCTTGCCATTAGTAAAACTCAGCTTTGTTTTATCCCACTCGACATTGCATGCTTTCACCTTGGTCGCACAAGGGAATTTTTCGTAGGCGATCTGCATTTGCTCGGAATCAAGCGCCATCTTGTACCGCCAGCCGCCGTCTTTCACGCCCAGCAAATCTGCACTGGCATTAGTTGTGCCCCTGGGTGAAAGCTGTTCCCAGAACTTCTGTATGTTCGGCAGGAGCGCCGCCTTGAGCTCTTGGCCCAAAGAGAGACGTTCCGCTGTGATCGATACCCTGTCGCCTTCCACGGGTTTTTTCGGGCTGAAGCTGCCACTGATCTTGATGGGGGACTTCTCGTGGCTGGCATGAACATCCTTGAGAACAAACTTTTGATTGGCCCACTGGGCTTCGCCTGAATGGATTTTGACCTGGAGGGGGAATTTCTCATAGGTGACCTTTCCATGGACCCCCTTGAACTTAAGCCCGAAACTTTTTTTGCCATCAATGCGGGAGAACACATATTCGCCATTCATTTTCCCTGTGGGCGAAATCAGATCCCACAACCTCTGCCGATCTACTTTGTTTTTTCCAGATGGCGTGTATTCGAGGGCACTTCGTAGTGCATCATCGAGCACAACGTTCATCAAAGTAAACTCAAGCTGTCTCGACCCGTTTTTTCCAGGTACGAGACTGCCGTTGACAATCGTTCGCATCTCGCCGGAAATGCATTCAATTCCCTTGACAAGAAGCTGTTTTCCATCGAATTCCATTCTCCCGTTCGTGACTTGGGTTGGATACTTGAAATACTTTGGAAGGACATGCAGATCGTCGCTCTGAAAATCAAGCTGTGCCCGCAGACCGGCGGACCCTGTGTGCGTCAATTTGAGTTGTGCATCGGAAACCCCTGATAAATTCAGATCTCTCCACGTTCTGTCGATGCCAGGGTCCTTGCGCACGGCCTCGGCCCACGCATCATTGAGTGGCAGGCCCTTGACGCTGATGAACCAACTGTCCTCCTTCTCCAGACCGCTTCTCAAACGGTGCCCTGAGATTTCCACTTCCGTTTCGCCAATCCGGGCCTGGATGTTCTGTAGGAGGAAGTCTTCGCCGTCAGTCTGTAATCGACCGCGAATTTCTGTGACAGGATAGGGCAGCTCATTGATTTTGTGTGGAATGTTTTTCACGACTGCACTGCAGTTCAAGAAATCCACACGCAGAGCGATGTCCTCCGGCTTGCGACTTTTCCAATTGAACAGGAAGCCGAGGTTTACATTGAACTGTCCGCGCAACTCAAAGGGCTTGAGTTTTTCCTGCCATACTAGTGGGATACGACTTTTCAGTTCGTTCGAGATGGCAACTTCTGTCATGTTGATGTCCGCTCTAACCGTGTTCTCTCGTTCATCAATATCGAGCCGGTAGCCGCAACGGGCCATCCAGGAATTTGAAATGTCGCCTGTAATTCTCAGCCCGCGATGCAGGCCGCGGATCCGGCTGATCTTGGCTGAGATTCCATCCAGCCGGACGGGTTCTGATTCATCGAATCCCGGAACGCTGGTGAATGTCACTGCCCCGCCGATGATGGTTATATCGTGGAGTAATTGCGAAGCTGGGCGTGAGGATGGTCTCGGAGCTCCTGACTTGCCCGTGTCGTCAGCCGATACTCTTTTTCTGACCTTTGGACCAAGGAAGGCTGGTCTCTCGGCGAGATTCCAGACCAGCTCCGGATTATGTAGCTCGATATTCCGGAATGAGAGCTGCCCCCGGATGAGTTGCCAGGGATCGACCTGAACCTGAATGCGCTCGGTCTTGAACCAGGGCCTTGCTCCGCTCTCCATCTTCGAGAGGACGCCTTCCAGAACGAGGAGGTCCGGGAAGCTCAGCCTGACATCAGCGATCTCTACCTGGGCACGCAGCTGCCTTTCCAGGGCCTGCTGGACGCGATAAGGGCTGAAGAAGAAAGACAGAAGAAAGTAAAGATGCGCGCAAAGAATGAGGGTGAGGAAGAAGAACCCTCGAAGAATTCGAGTCTTTTCTATTCGTACTGCCGGATGGTGTGAAGATTTGAGCACAAAAAGTGGCCCGGAACTGATGATTCTTTGCCCCGGCTTCACCATTCAGCAGGGCACAGAACCTGGAATATGAAACTCAATGATCTCAGATGCCATTGAGGTTTCCATCGGAATTGAATTCGAGCGCCGTCTCGCCGAGGACTTCAACTCCTGAGTGCAGTGATTCGAGAAGAGATTCGGTGACGATCAACTCTTCAAGGTGAAGGGTATCCCGGATAAAGGCCATGCGCGGATTGCTTCGATGCGGGCCCTGGATACAGGTCAACGCGGTTTGGATCAGTTGCGTGTCATTTTCGAGTGTGATTGGAATCTTTCCGCGGCGCACGAAATTGGAAGTCAGCGTGTTGAAGACCGTTTTGTGCCGGTCGTATGCGTCCAGAAGGCGCTGGGAAATGAAGTCAGCGAATCCGATCCCTGACGCGTTGCCTTCGGTTTCTTTTGTTAATTCCAACACTCCGACGAGCTGCAGGTTTGGATTTTCGGGCTCGGCCTCACCTTCGATATAGAGGCGCCCGAGGACATTCGGGTCCATACCTCCCCCGCTGATGTTCTTGCCCATCTGTTGCACGAGAACAAGCTCGGCTTCGTCGAAAGGCAGCCGGGGGAAAAACTCGTACGACTCCTTCAAAATCTCTTTCTCGCGATCCGGAATCTCATCCGCTCGGACGCCGTGCAGCACAGCGGTATTGCCGAGACGGTTTTCAATAATTGCGAGCCCGCCCACAATCTTGCCGGTTCCGATCAGGCATTGAGCGAGTGATTCCAACGCGTGCGGAAATCCACTCACCTGGTTGGCGTGGATGAGGTCGGCCTGCTTCACCTTACCCAGGCCGAGTGCCATCATTTTGCAGAGGCCGCTTTCGATGGCGCCGTGGAAGTCCGTGTGTTTCTTCACACGATTGACCACGAAGACGCCGTCGCATTCGCAGACGAGCTCATCGAGATAGACCGGCATGCCATCGCCGGTTTCGCCGACCTGGCGAGTCTCCATCGTCGAGCGGACGGGCATACCGACCGTTTCTTCGGTGACGTTGAGTTCCTTCAGCACCTTCAATTGCCCCTCTGCTGTGCCTCCGCCGTGGCTGCCCATCGCTGTGTTTACGAACGGCTCTGCGCCGAGATCCTTCAACGCAGCGCCCACGGATCTGAGAATGTCGGGCAGGTTCGCGATACCGCGGCTGCCGCCGGTGACGGCGATCCTCGCGCCGGGTTGGATACGTTCCGCAGCCCCTGAGGCCTTCACCTCACTACGCGCCTCTGCGTCAACATCGGCGACAGAGGTGTCGGAAGCGAAGTCCTGTTTGATTTTGAAGAAACGGGGCAGGTTCATGGTCTGTCTCCAGCGTGCAACGTCGGCTCACTTTGTGAATGAAATAGCAGTGATGGCTGGCCAATCATCAAGCATGACGCTGAGGTCCTCAACCATTTCTGTCAGCCGGCCGGCCTCGCGCCGATCCCTTTCATTCTGTAGAGGGTTTTCGCCAGCTTCTTGCCCAGGAGCTTTTCGCCGACTTCGATTTCACCGTAAACGATAGTCAGGCGTTCGTGCTTGTAATCTGCGCCTTCGCCTTCCATCTTGACGTAGATGATCTCGTTAAGTTTCGGCGGCCTTCCGTAGCAGCAGCTCTTCATGGAACGCATCAGAAGGAACTCCTGGGCCCGGCCTTCCTCTGTGACGATGGGCATCATGTATCCCTGAATGACTATCGGCCGGCCGTCCAGCTTTCTGACAGTCTCCGGGATGGCATCGTCAATGGAATCGGTCTCGCTCACTTCGCCCCAGCGTGTCGGGTTGTAGCCACCGAGCATGTGGAAGCTGATTGGATCGTAAGTCACGCCGCCTTCGCTGACGGCATCGATGGCGGGCCCGCGTTTGATCCCGAGGTACGCCGCGTACAGCACAACGACAGCACCCACGACCATGACGATTCGTTTGGCCGTGAACCGCGGCCTGGCCTCGTAATCAAAATCATCTTCGGCTGAGATGGCTATATCGGCTTCCGACATTCAAGCGTTCCTGAGAGTGGTTCTGTTAGTGTCTCAAAGATCAGATTTCTTACTGTTATGACCTGTCTCCACCAAATTATAGTTGTCCTTCGTCGCTCCACCGGCTACTTGAGCCCGGCCTTCTTGAGCGCACGGAATGTGCCGGCCTGGATGGCGTCCTGAGTGACAGTGGCGCCGGTGATGGCATCCACCTTCAACTTCTGAAGCGCGGTGATTTGCCGGGGTACGAGGTCGCAGGCATTCTGATCGATTTTCTCTTTATGCTTGACTCTGATGTTCGCGATTTTTCCGGCCTTCACAATTACGGTCAGGTTGATGTCACCGGTGTAGCCGAGGGCGCGCTCGTTGTAGACGCCGTCCCGCAATTTCGCCGTGCCCAGTGATCGGGCGGTGAGCAGGTCGAGCTTGTTCAGCACTTTCTGCGCGCGGCGCTTCAACAGATGCCTGCCATATTTCGGTTTTGCAGTCGGGTAGAGCTGCGCCGACCTCTGATAGTGAAACTTCGCTTTCTCGTAATCACCGAACGCGGCGTATATGTCGCCGTAAGAATCATTCAGGTCAGCCTCCCGCATGGTGCGCCAGGGCGGCTTGGGCAGGCCCTTCATGGCTTCATCGATGGTGGCTACGGCTTTGTCCTTCAGTCCGTAGTAGATGTAGAGCGACGCCAGCGAACGGTGCGCATGGATGGGTGCATTATCGGGATAAGGCTTGCTTGCGATGAACTGCTGTGATGTCTTGACGGCCCAGGCCCTCTCTCCTCCCATGTACATGTACATCGGGTATTCGTGGCCGTCTCCGATATCCTTCTTCTGCAGATAGAGCCAGGTGAGTTTAATGGCCTCTCTGAACGTCGCGGGCTTATTGAGGCCAAGGAGACGCCGGATTTCCTGGCGCCCTTCCTTCCAGGGCTTGTTCCTGTAATCGTAGGAAGTCTTGACCTTGGCCAGCCACGGCTGCGGTATCCGGAGCTTCTGCAGGTCGGCCTCCAGATTCGGCTGCTCGGCGCTTATCGAAATTGGGAGGAGGAGGATTGAGAGGCAGACTGAGTAATAAGAGAGACTGGTCATCAGAATTGATTTGGGTGGCAGCGTTTTCGCTTGGTCGCGTGTGGTGGAGGAAGCCACCGGGGCATGGCGTGGGTATCGCAACAATACCAGCAGGGCGTTGGCGGTCAAGAAACCGGCGACACCCGGTTCCGCAGACGATTCGCCGACAAGTTGTCTACGCCGATCATGAAGTCGTACCCGGGGCAGGTAGATCCTCCGGACGTTCTGGAAACTTCAAGGCCCGGTGTTCCTTCAGGGCTTTCACAATGATTGCGCTCTGATTCAGACGGCCAATCTGCTTAACGTATTTGGTGTGGCAGCGGTATTCACAGATACCGCAGCCGACACAGGCATCGGCGTTCACGAACGGTGCGTGGATGCTGCTCATCTGTTCGATCTCTTCGTCTGAAAAGACGCCTGCCGGTGGGGGAGGGTTAAGATCGAATTTCAGAGTTCTCATCTCGATGGCGTTGTAGCCGGCGTCGACGCATTCCTGATAGCAGTCGTCACAATCCTCTCGGCCTTCGTCATCGAAGGGCAGACACGTTTCTGTATTCATGATGGCCAGGCCCATGTGCACCTTTCGTTTTACCTCGATCTCAAGAGGCTGAATTGCGCCGGTGGGACAGACCTGCGTGCAGAAGCTGCAATCCTGATGACAGCCCGCGTGGGACGGCACCGCGACGGGTGTCCACAGAGATTCAAGTCCGTGCTCGAGCCCGGCCGGATGCAGCACCGGGCCAGGGCAGACGTTGAAGCACTCGCCGCAGCGGATACAGAGGTCGAGAAATTCTCTTTCCGGCACACTGCCGGGGGGCCGGAGTGGAAGGTCTCTGTTCTTCGCTCTGCCGTGGATTGGTGTTGCTGCCGCGGCGGCCACACCCATCGCGCCGGCCGCCATGAAACCGCGGCGTGAAAGGGGCCGCGGCTTGACGGGCGGGTCATCATTAATCTTCAGATTGATAAGGTTGCCGCGCGGGACAAA
>JASLXP010000725.1 GCA_030740295.1 Planctomycetota bacterium | reverse complement strand
CATTGGCCTTAAGCTTGCGCTCGGCCGCACCCCACTTCCCTTTTCATCCGATCGCATCGGCCCAGCGGACGCCGATTCAGACGATCAGAAACCTGATGGTTCAGCTATCAGCATAGGCATAACCGCTCCAGTTTTCAACGTCTACGTCGCAGTTAATGGCCGCTGGGGTACACGGCACGTGGCGGGGGTTGCCTTTTGTTGATCCCGCGTGCTTGTTGGGCACCAAAACCAATAGCCCCCGGCGGGAGCCTGTCTCTTTATCACAATTATTGTCTCTTTGTTGCCTGTGCCGATCAGCCGAAGGGCTGTGTTCGGCGGCGATTGTGGTGAACACGGGTCTAAAAGGAGTGTCCACGGATGGACGATGAGGCTTTGTATGATGTACGGCGATGGTCAAAACAGACTTTTGGTGCGTGTCGCTTGGCTGACGAGCGACATCGAAAACGTGTGATTGAGATCGGTGCAATCTTGGCTCAGCGGCCTGCCGATAGCTTGTCGGCGGCATGCGGTACGGATGAAGCGGCGAGGCTTGGAGGTTATAGATTGATCGAGAATGATCGGGTCAATCCTGACGCGATTGCTGAAGGCGGGTTCGCGGCAACGGTTGAACGTGCTGATGATGTGCGACGCATGCTTGCAGCCAGCGACACGACAACCTTGAGTTTCAGCCATGCCGCATCGTTATCGCTGGGCGATGTGGGGGGTCCCAAGGCCTGCAACGTGCATGGTTGGCATGTCCATTCGAGTTTGCTGATCAACGCGGATGGCCCGATGGTGATAGGGCTTATTGATCAACAATGGCGTTGTCGTGACCCGGCGGGTCGAGGGCGCAAACATCAACGCAAACAACGGGCGTACAACGAAAAAGAAAGCTTCAAGTGGCAGGCGACCAGCGTGCGTTTGTCGCAAAGGCTTGGACCGGTGATGGATCGTGTAATCGAGTTGTGCGACGCGGAGGCGGACGTGTACGAGTTCCTCGATTACAAAGTGAAAAACAACCAGCGTTTCATCGTGCGCGTCAGTCAGAATCGTTGTTTGAGTGATGCGGACGAAAAGCCTTGGACGCATCTGGGGCAACAAGAAGCGTTGGGACAAATCACGGTGAACGTTCCCCAGCGAGGCGGGCGCGTTGCACGGCAGGCGACACTGACGTTACGTGCAGCACAGGTGACGCTGCGCCCGCCCAGTCGTCTCGTTGGCCCACAGCTTGAGCCGTTGACACTGAACGCGGTGCTCGTCGAAGAATTGTCCTGCCCGTCAGATGCGGAACCGTTGCATTGGCGGTTGTACACCGGCGAACCGGCTCAGACGTTCGAGCAGGTTAAGCAGGTGACGTTGGATTATGGTCAGCGCTGGCAGGTGGAAGATTTTCACAAAGCATGGAAGAGCGGGTGCAAGGTTGAAGAGCAACGCCAACAAACGCCCTGCAACTTACAGCGGATGGCCCAGATTCGCGCCTTTGTCGCGACACGACTGCTGCAACTGAAACAACATGCCACATTAGCACCGGAGACGCCGTGCGAACCGTTGCTCGATCGTGTGACTTGGAAATGCCTTTACCTGAGCACTGAGAAGGATTCCCGATCACTACCCGACAAACCGCCTTCCCAACGCTGGGCTCTGCACGCAGTAGCACGTCTGGGTGGCTGGAATGACAGCAAACATACCGGCCGCCCTGGTTGGGCCGCTCTGATCCGTGGTTGGGACGCACTCCAATCCCGTATCACCGGCTACCGATTAGCCCTGGCAGGACCACTGTGAGGAAATGTGATAAAGAGACAGGGCGGGAGCCGGGGGCTATTCAGGCTGCCAAGTACCGTGCCAGGCGTCCCGGACGCCCGCGTGGGCTGTCATGCACCCGTATCTCCGGCCCCGGCCGGGCATCAAATGGCAGCGCTTGTGACCGGGCGGCGGGGAGGTTGCATAGCTTGCCCGGGCTTGCTGCGGTCGGTCGGTTTCGGGTCAATCTGTGGTCTGGAACGGGCAGGAGCGGCGATTTCGCCGGCGGATGGGCGGCAGATCGCTCAAGTTGTAGTTGTAGCCTGCCGA
>JASLXP010000724.1 GCA_030740295.1 Planctomycetota bacterium | reverse complement strand
CTGGACAAATAAACGCCTTGGACTTGCCGGCTGCATTCTCATCAAACTCTGAGGGGGCGGCCGGATCGTACACCGGCATCCCCATCAGGGCGGGATAATGTTGACCGTTGGGCGGGGTCCAGCCTTTCCATTCCGCGATGTAAGTCTTCAGCCCTGACCCGATATCTTTCATTCGGTTCAGGCAGGTGAGCGACATGGTTTTGGTGTTTACATGCCCAATGCCCGACAGGATGAGAGTAGTAAGAACCGCCAGAATAACGCACACGATCAGCAGCTCGATGATCGTGAATGCCGGCCTGCGATTTCCTGAATTCATTCCTTGCTCCCTGGCTGGCCGCAGGTCCAGTCTATGTACATGGATCAGCCTTTCAAGAAAACGGCGACAACCGCCGTGTGGCAATTGTCGCCATATGAAGTCAGCGAAGGCTTGCTTACTCAGCGGGAAACATCCCTTGCATCGATTCGATGATATTGTCCGGCGGATCGAACGGCAGCGAAATCGGCTCGCGGGTCATGCCGCTGTGGTACATGCCCATCAGCAGATTAAATTCGGCGAGCGACTGGTCCAGATGGGTCGGGTGAAGGTTATTGTCATCATCAAGCCAGGCAAAGATGGCCTCGGTCAGCCCGGCCTGGCCAAGGATGTCTTCCTCGCCATAGCCGTGAACCCCCGATTCGTACCCGTCTTCTTTCGTATAGCATTCCCAGCCGTTCATGCGCCAGTGGGCGAAGCCTTCGGTGCCGTACACCGCCACGCGTTTGTGCTGATAGCGAGATTCGTTGTCATCCGCATGAGGCCCGCCCCTGAGGCCGAAGGACACCGAAGTACGAACGCCGTTTTCGTAGAAAATGGTCGCGGTCGCATCATCCGGCGAAGGCTGACGCCCTGCCAGGTTCTCGCCTCCTGAAATGTTGCCGAACACCTGTGTCGGCCGCGAATTATCGATGTAGGATGAAACGAGTTGCAGAACGTGCGGCCCCTGATCGATCGGAGTGGATCGCGCACTGGCGTCGATGAATTTGATGTCACCGATCCTGCCGTCATTGACGAGCTGCTTAAGGCGCAGGTTGGCCGGATGAAAGTTTAGCTGAGTGTTCACGCAGAATTTCGTGTTTGTTGACTCGGACAGCGCGACGAGGTCCCTGAAATCTTCGGCCTGAATGGCGATCGGTTTTTCAATAACGACTGCGGGCACGTTCGCATCGGACGCGATCTGCATGACACTGTGGCGAATGGTCGGAGGCGTAATGATGTGAAGGACCTCCGGCTTTTCCTTCTCCAACATTTCCTCATAGCTGGTGTATTTTGTCTCGATGCCGAACTCCTCCGAAAAGGCATCCAGACGCTCTTCGTTCATATCGCAGATAGCGCTCAGGTTCCCGCCCTGAACATGCTTGTAAGCAGCAGCGTGGCCCCGCGCTCGCGGGCCGCAGCCTAACATGGCGCACTTATACATGGCTCATCTCCAATGGTGTGAAATAAAGATTTGTATCCTGTTTTCCCAAGGCGGGGCATCATCTCCCCGGCGGCCTGGAAGTCAATTTACCGGGTTATTCGTACCTTCCAGTGCGTGAGGCGGATGACCCCCAGCTCACCATGAAAGAACTCCTCTCGTTCAGGCTTCCGGGTTCTGGCAACGATTTCCTTTGTCTTGAAGTCCTCGAAGCTCACGGGGCTCTCGAGCAGCTCGACGAGCCACAGATCCTGTCGCGGATCAATCTCAGCCGGCGAATAGACCCGACTCTGGTCTCCGAGGTAGCGTGTCAGCGGAACTCTGAGGTAGGACGGCGCGGCCACGATCGCACTGGGAACGTCCTCATGCTCGAGAAATGAAGCGGCGCCCGACCAGTCTTCTTTCACGAAGTCCGATTTGTAATGGAAGATCGAATGCAGATTGATCAGGACCAAGACCGTGCCGAAGACCAGGGCCTTCCTGGAATCATTGCTCTTCACTAACGACCGGACCATGGCGCCAGCCAGCAGGCAGAACATCGGGGCCAGAGCGAAGAGATGCTTGGTCTGGAAGACGTGCGGTTTGAATGGAAACAGAAGGAGGCATACCGGAGGACCGAGAAACAGCCAGAGCAGAAGCCTCGACTCGTCGTTGAGATTCTGATAACGGGCCGCATGCCATACAGCCGGAACAAGTACGAAAGCCGCACCAAGAATGAGGGCCGGGCCAAGAATGAGGGCCACCCACAAGAACGAATGGAGCGGATTGAAGCCACGCCCAAGCTCGGAGAACAGTCGCAGCCACGATTCCGGCCACAAGAACGAATGGAGCGGATTGAAGCCAAGCCCAAGCTCGGAGAACAGTCGCAGCCACGATTCCGGTCCGGGCAATCTGAATCCCAGAGGCGCCCCCGCGGCAGCCACTTTCTCCCGCATCCGATTCACCACTGGCAGGTAAAACAGAAACGCAGCCAACGGCAAGGCGAAGGCCAGGCTCGCGATTACTTTGCTTCGCCGATTTTCCTTTGGGCTCCTGAACTTGATCCAGCCCGTCCCTGCTGCCTGCGAAACCAGAAAGAACAGGGAGTAATAGAAAGTGTAGAGCGCGAGGATCGAGGCAATGACGAAGCCGATCCAGTCCCCAATCTTTTCGCGCTTCAGCGCACGAATCAGAAACAGTGTCGAGCCGGTCGTCCACAAGCCGGCCACTGCGTAGTGGCGGGCCTCCTGTGAGAAATAGAGCAGAAAGGCGGACAAAGTTGCGATGAGCGTGGCCACTGGAAACCGCGATTCCGGAGCCATCTCATACTCGATCAGCAACACGAGTAAGACTGTCAGGACGCCAGCAAGGGCGGTTGGATATCGCAGCACTGCATCCGTAATCCCGGCCGGTGGAAACCTGGGCTGTGCGACTTCTGATACTCGAAATGGGAGCATCGCCAGGTGCAGGCATGCGTAATAGACAGGCGGATGGCCGTCGTTCCTCATGACGTCGTCCAGCATCTCACCGAACGTCCCGGAAATCCTCACGAGGCTGATACTCTCATCGAGCCAGAGACTCTTCTCGCCAAGTTCATGAAAGCGAACAGCCGCTGCCACCAGAATCAGGATGACACCGCAGATCCAAAACTGTCTCTTATGGCTGCCTGCCCTTTCAGGGTTGGGTTCGCTCATGTTGAAGATGGAGGGGACGATGCAGGGATTAAGGCATGCCTGGAATATCCTTCATCGGAGCCGCTACTCGTGCAACAGTCTCTTCCAGGCAATTGCCCCAACTCACTTTTCGCCGGCTCGAACGGACCGGGCGTCAGCGCATGTGTACCATTGCAGCAGCTTGTAGCTACCTGCGGTCTGGTTGCTGCCGCAGGCCTCAGCATTGCGACCTGAACCTGTCCTTCAAGTCGGGCGGATCAAGATCAATACGCGGGATACTGTGAGAGCCGCGGCCGCCAACTTTGGCGACCAGGCACGTGGGGCCGGTGGCGGCACAATGTTGCTTGAACTTTTCGGTAAACGCGGCCAGCTCTTCCGCCCTGTCCACAACTGCATAGCCGCTGGCTTCGGCGTGCTTTGCGAGGTCGCGGCCTCTGGATATCGAGGGCTGATTGCCGGTGGATTCGTATGCCTCGTTATCGAGGATGACGTGTATGAAATTGCCGGGAGCTTCGTGCGCAATGAGGGGAAGCGTGCCAAGGCTCATCAGCGCGCTGCCGTCTCCTTCGATGACCACTATACGGCGATCCGGCTTGTTGAGTGCGATTCCGAGACCCATGGCCGCGAGCAGACCCATGCTGCCTATCATGTAGAAATTGGCATCACGATCCTTTGCCGAAAATGCCTCGCGGGAGATCATGCCGGTGGTGAAGAGGGCGAGGTCCGTTTCGCCAATGTTTTCGAGTATACGTTCGATGGCTTCCGAGCGTTTCATCCAATGGCCCCCTTTCGTACGATAATGGCGAACGGGCGCTGCTCCGTGTCCATGTATTTGATGGCTTCATCAAGAGATGACTCGAGATTGTCATCCTCAAGTACACGATGTGGCACGCCCATCAGGCCGAGGAATTCAAGCATCTTGTCCCCCATGAGGATGTGTTCGGGCGCATCCTTGCCTTGAAAGCCGCGCCAGGTGATGAACATGAGGATGGGCACTTCATACATCAGACTGTATGAGGTCAGGCCGTTGACGATATTCCCGAGGCCGGAATTCTGGATCAGGATGCCGCTTCGCTTGCCGGCAAAATATCCGCCGCTGGCAACACCGAGCGCGAGGTCTTCTCTGACCGCTGGAACGTATCTGATTTTGGGCTCGTCGGGAATAACCGCGAGCGCTTCCGTCAGGATGGAGCAGGGCACGCCGGAGAAGAAATGAAATTCCCTTGCTGTCAGGGCTGCCCAGAATTTATTGGCCGGAATCATGGAAGAGTGGTTGAGGTCAATGGTTGAGCGCGTCCCCTAACGCCTATCGTTTTCTGAGCAGATAGTCGAACGCAAGGAAAAATGTGAAATCCGCAGCAGCGTTTTCGGAGCTCAAGAAATCTTCAACGACACCCAGCATCAAACGCATGTGCGGCCTGGGCCTCCAGGCAAAGGCCGGCGTGATCTGCATGATCGCTCCGGTTATCGGATCGGCGTCATCGGCAAGCAGGTCACTCGGACCGCGATTGACGTCCAGAGTAAAGGGCGAGTTTGTTGCAGCAAACTGAAGATGCCAGGAGTACTTTCCAGAGGTTCGATACTCGATCTCGACGTGCCCGCCGATGGTTGGCTGTGTGTCGAGCCCCGAATTAACAGGCTCGGTACCGAAGGGGAAAGTGGTGTTCACATTGAGATTCACTCCCCACTTTTTTAATACCCAATCGGCAGCCAAACCGACCGCGGCATCTATACGTCCGCTGCCGAACGCGTCATTCTTGTCTCCGGTCGGAAACTTCAATGCCGCACGGAGGGAGATGCTGGGGTTCACTCCTCCCTGTTCAACGATGCGCTGCTTCAAGCTGAGGGCCGCATCTCCGATGCCGAAGAGCCCGTCTTCCCCATCGAGAAAAGTCACGCCGTTTCGAGACAGCCTGTAATCGAATCCATTCTGGCGAAACCCGAACTGTTCGTACGCTTCAAAGTATCGCCTGGGTTTGGGGGAGAGGAAGAAGTCCTCCGTGCTCTTGATGAAGTTATCGAGGAACCCGCCGTGCATGAACATCAGTGGCAGTTCCACGCCGATGTCAGTCGAGTCGGTCAGGCCCCGCTTCAGGCCGAGATTGAAGCGGCTGAGCTCCATATTGACATTAATCTCGAATTCCCGGGCTGGGGCCTTTACGGGTTGATTGGTGTTGGACTCTGAAAACTCGAATCGAAAGCCCCAGTTGCCTTTCCCGAGCGTCTCAGCCTTTTCCGGATTGAGCTGATAAAAGAGCACCCGAGTTGGCGAAATGATGCGCAGGGGAATGGGGCCGGCGAGGCCGCCTCGGTTGTCTTCCGCGGAGAGGGCAACACAGAGAATAATGAAAAGCGAAAACGCCTTCTTCACTGACATGGATGCTGGGCTTGCTGGTGCGAGGTAGTTGCAGGCAGTTCGTCAGGCGTCCCGGTAATGGCTCAGAGCCAGGAGTGGGAAGTAATGGCGATACATGGTGTATTCCAGGTAGTAGACCTTCGGGAAGCCGGTGCCGGTATACCAGTCCTCATCCCAACTGCCGTCCGGATTCTGTGTCTCGGTAAGATAACGAATGCCTTCCTGCACCGCGACGTGTGAAGCGTGACCCGCTGCGATGAGCCCCATAAGGGCCCACGCGGTCTGACTGGGCGTGCTCGGGCCGATTCCCTTCAACGCAGGGTCTTCGTAAGAATCCGCGGATTCACCCCACCCGCCGTCTTCGTTCTGAATACTGAACAGCCAGCCCGCGCCCCGCTGCAGCCACCGCTGATTCATGTCTTCGCCGATCTGGGCCATGCCTCGAAGCACCTGCCAGGTGCCGTATATGTAGTTGACGCCCCACCGGCCAAACCAGCAGCCCTCGGCCTCCTGTTCCCGCTTGATAAAGTCGACGGCCCGCACCACGGCCGGATGATTGCGCGGCACGCCCGCCGGTCCGAAGTGCTCGAGCATACGGCTGGTAAGATCGGCCGTGCTGGGGTCGAGCATCGCGTTGTGATCCGCAAAAGGAACCTTCTCGAAAACTTCTTTATTGTTGTCGCGATCAAACGCGCCCCAACCGCCGTCAGAACATTGCATCGTAAACAGCCACTGAAGCCCGCGTTCCATTGCTTCCGGCGCCCCTTCGATGCAGCCCGGCGCCCCCAGGCTGTCGAGAGCCATCATCACCATGACGGTGTCATCCACGTCCGGGTAGAACTGGTTGTTGAACTCGAAATACCAGCCGGAGACAGGCTCAGTCGGCGTCCGGTGAAACCAATCCCCGGTAAACCGGCATTCCTTGCTGACCAACCACCGGGCGGCCTTTTCCATCTGCGGGTGATCGACATCAAGCCCGGACTGGCCGAGAGCGAGTGAGCAGATCGCCGTATCCCAGACCGGCGAGAAACACGGCTGAAAGAGGATCGTGTCTTCCTCTTCGGTCATCAGCGCCATGAACTCATCCATGGCAGATTTTCGCTTTGGGTGATCCTCCCCGTAACCGAGGCATTCCATCGCCACCACGGCATTCATCATGGAAGGATAGACCGCGCCCAGGCCGCCCGGCACGACGCGCTCGAGCATCCATTCTTCAGCCATGGCCAGCGACTTCTTTCTCCAGGGCTTGAACGGCAGTTTTTCGATCGTTTTGGCAAACTCGCTCAGCCCGTTGAAGAAATGTTCCCAGCCGTACCGGCCAGTCTCGGGGTCACTGTCCAGTCCCCTCTTTCTGGGATTTGAAAAGAGCTCATCAATGCTGACACCTGACGGCAGCGGCCTGAGCGGCTTGGTCGCCCAGATGATTGTCAGCGGTACGAGGATAGCCCGCGACCATGAAGACATCTCCCACACATTCAGATAAAAGGTCTCCGGCATGAACATCAGCTCGGGCGGCACTGCCGGCGCTTCGTTCCAACCGAACACCCCGAACATGGCGAGGTAAATCCTGGTGAAGGAATTCACCCTGTCCAGGCCGCCCATTCGCAGGACCTCCTTACGCGCCCTTTCCATGATCGGGTCGCCGGCACTGTATCCCGCGAGCTTGAGCGCAAAGTAGGCTTTGACCGTCGCGCTGACGTCAGACTCCGCGCCCGGGTACAGCCCCCATCCGCCGGCCTCGTTCTGTCTGCTGAGGATGAAGTTCACTCCCTTGCGGACGTGCGTCTCGTTCACATCACCGAGAAAGTGCATGAACATGATGTAATCGGAAACGAGCGTGCCATCCCAGTTGCCAAGAAAACCGCACCAGTAGCCCTCTTCGTGCTGCCGGCCGAGGAGGTAATTCTGCGAGCGGATGATGGCCTCCGCCTGTGCGGAATTCACCCGTCCACCATCGCTGCAGGTGGAAGTGCCACGCTCCGCTCCCTGCGGTGCTGCGACAGGCCGATCCGTGTTTTCAGCAGTTTCTTTAAAATCCCCTGCTCGGATATCAGACAACGTTGCTTCCGTCATGGTTGCCTCTCGCCACTCCAGCCTCGTACTTCAGTGTACGCGGGCCTGCCCTCATGGTTACGTAAGTGGTGCGTTCGCCGTAAGAAAGACGCATTTATAACGACTTGATAGTGGGTCGCAATGACCAGATCCTATTGACGAAAGCTGGCTTTAGATACCCCTGGAATGAGGTATCCAACCGGTCGAATCAGCAGGCTGACGGGCTCTAACGCTGGCGAATGATCCATTTTGCGCTTTACTCTGTTCATTCCTACAACAGAAGAAGAGGTGACAGCTGTGTTTGCAATGCTAGGTAATCTCGGACCGTTTGAAATGGTGGTCATCCTCGTGGTGGCTCTCCTTCTCTTTGGCTCGCGCCTCCCAAACGTTGCCCGGAAGATGGGGCGTTCGATTACTGAATTCAAGAAGGGCTTAAAGGATGTCGAAAGCGATGTTCAGAGTGCCATGGATGACGGGGAAACAGATGTGAAAACCTGAACCAGAATTGGCCCGGTAAACAGAAACAGCCCGCCATGTGCGGGCTGTTTTTTTTTGATGTCAGAGTGATGGTCTGGCGCTGCGAACTTTAGAGAATTCGCCTCTCTTTCTTAATCGTTATCATAATCGAACCTGAGCCCTTCAGGCTCTGTAAAGCATCGCGCCCTCTGCTATTTGAGACCATTGTGTGCCAAGTTCCAGGGAGCGTGACACGCGAGAGCGCTCGGCAATCCCGATTACGATAAAGATTAAGAGCCCTGGACTTCTCCCGCCGCCTAATACCTCAAGAAATCTGCCACGGAATCGAGATACTCTTTCGTCGGCTCAGCGTAGTTTTTCAGATTACGGACCTTACGCGCCTTCTCGAGCTCCTCTCTGAGAAAGCGCAGGTGCGGATCGCCGCCCTGGTCGCCTTTGGTCGCGGGAGGTCTCTGGCCGCCGATGCCTGCCAGCTCTGATCGCAGCAATCGGAACAGAAACACGGACCAAGTGAATCCATCCTCGATGCGATTGCGATCAGGGGAAGCCTTCAGGCCCTCCAGAATTCCCAACACAATCTGCCGGCGCGCGAAAGATGCCTGAGATAATAAACGGCGGCGTGCATGCTCGGCGTCGGTGCGATGCGGCTTCTCCCATATGCCATCCGGGCCGCCCCGGAAGCTGGCCTTCCAACTGTCCGTTTCGTGTCCGCCCTCGACCTCACGTTGAATCTTGCCTGTCGTCTGCAGGGCTTCCTCCAGAACAAACAGGCGTTCCTGAATCCTTGACTCCGTTACCGCATCCTCCGTTTTGAATTTCAGCCGGGTGATTCTCGCTTCAGCCTCTGCAAGGAGCGTCTTGATGCCGTCCTGCAGTTCGCCTTCACCAGCCAGGCCGAGGATGCCGGAGAAGGATCTGAGCTGGCCGAGGCACTCTGAGATCTGCGAACGATACTTCGCTGCGGATTCTACATCTCGCTCGCCGAGCGACCGCAGGGCCTCCTTTGCCGATTGAAGGGCAACGACTGCATTCTTCAACATCGCCGCGTTCGCCTGCAGCATGATGATGCCGGCCTCCGGATGCTTAAGGACGAACGCCTTTGCGGTCTTCGAAGCATCGGGAGCGCCCATGATGGACAAGGTGTTGACGTATTCACGGGTACGTTCGAGGTCTTCAAAAATCGAATACTTTGCTTTTTCCTCGTCAGTGGCCAGGGCGCCTGTTGCGTACTCCACCCTCACCTTATCCAGTCGATTCTTCATGAATGACATCTGCAAGGTGTAACGTTGCAGGTCGGAGCTGAGTGCGGTCATTTCTGCCGCGCCGATGCTGGTATTGCCGGCGAGTTTCTTCAGCGATCCAACGATGGAGGCCGAACGGAGGGTGAACCGGCTCGATGCTTCACGCAGTCTGAGTAACAGCATCTCAACCGAAGCGTCCTGGTCTTGCCCCGGAATCAGATAGAGCTCAAGCAATAGTCGATCTGTCACTCGATTCAGTTTGTCGACTGATTTCCGATGAATGTTGACGAGCTTGTTAAGGCCTTTTGCCACGCCATCGAGTTTGTTCTGCGAAAGCAATTGAGAGAGAGCCTTCTCCGAAGCAATGGCCTTTCCAAATTCAGCAACCAGACCGGCAAGCGAAGCCTTGCCATGCTGAGCGGCGAGAAGTCTGGCGGCGTCATCGCGAAGCTCAATCAGAGCGTTTGAAAGGCTCGGCAAGTCACCGGCGGGCCAGAGCGCTGACTGCACTTTAGAGATCTCTGCGGCCGTCTCCTCTTCTCCAGGCGTCAGTGATTGCAGCTCAGAAATCTGTGTCACCTGACCGCCTTCGTATGCCTGCCGCTCAGCCCTCAACAGATGCAGTTCGGTAGCCTTCTCAGTATTCGAGATCTTTTCAAGTCCAGCAACGCTGTCCGCCTGCCACAGGAGAGCTGCTCGATGCAGAAGCACAGTTTCAGATCGAGTCTCGGCCCGCGTTAGCTCTTTGCCGGAATTGAGCGCGGCAATGGTGAGCATCTCTCGAGCCGAGCTGAAGGGGTTACGAGTCTGCAGCAAGTAGTCCTGCTTCAGAAACTCGTGCGAGCTGTCTTGCCCGGGGCGCTTGCCAGCGGCAGTCAGAGCAGCCTCACAAAGTTTGAACAATTTCAGACGGGCCAGTTTTTCGGCGTCGAGAAGCGAAGGAAAATAAGGAAGCAGCTCGGTGATGAGCGATGCGACCTCCTTCGCCACTTTTCCGGTGGAGGCCATGCGTTTCTTTATCGAACCGCGTTTCATGTAATAGGCCGCGGTATTCAGGTCTCCGATTGCGGCCGTAAGTTTGACCGCATCGAACTGTGGAATCTGCCGTGCCGAATTAAGAAGCTCGTCCCCAATATCCTGGAGCGTGTTGAGGAACAGTTCCGCGCGGCGTTTCGCTGCTTCCGACTTTTCGGCCGATGCATTCGAGCCGAGATCGGCCAGCATCTGTCTGATGTGGAGCGCTTCGTAACGCATACCAAAAAGCCGCCAAGTGAGATTCTTGAGCAATCGGTATTGGGTCAGCCCGCGCAGGAGCCCATGCAACTCCCTCAGCTTCTGTATCCGGTGTTCGTAAAGTTCGGTGCCCGTGAAAGACGCACAGGCTGCGCGGACCAGGCCGGCGATCCTTCTGACATCTTCCTTATGCATGGCCGCGTCGGTAAGATGGTGCTCGCGCTCCAGCAGTTCGAGGAGACCGAGCACGGATGGTGTATTGGAAAGCTGGACGCCGTTTTCCTTCGCCGTCTTCTGAATCTTCTCAAAGACAGCTTGTTCGAGATCAAATGCGGAGACGGGCTTTGGCGACTCCGGCTTTTTGCCTTCCATGATCTGCTGGAGGGCCTCATCAATGAAACGAAGGGCAACGAGGCGCTTGCGTTCGTTTTCGCCGCGGGTGAAGGAAACTACAAAAACCATGATCTCTCGGGATTCGCCGTCATTGCCTGCGGAGTCTCTTGCACGCAAGCGGAGGCCAATGACGTCGCCGGGTATGGCGCCGGTTTTGTCAAGGTCGAACGAAGTCTTGACTGTGACTCTTTTCGTGCCTTCGACTTCCAGAGGGATCGGAATCTCTTCAGGCGCGGCCTCCATGTCTGCAGTCGGGTTGAGGATGTATCGAAGCGTGAGCTCCTGCAGCCCCAGGTCATCTTCCACGACGGCCTGGACGGGGATGAGCTCGCCCGGCACTTTCTCTACGTCGCTGGTCGGCGTTTCAAGCCTGACGGAGGGCGGCGAATCTTCGAGCAGCCCAAGACTCACTTTCAAGCGTTCAACATTCGCAAAACCAACCTTGTTTTCGATTCGGACTTCGAACGACGTCTTCTTTTTGAACTTGAATTCATATAGCCAGGCCGAGAGCTCGTCATCCCAGTCCGGTTCTTCCGGTTCTTTGGATTTCTCGAAGTGCAGTTCCTGTTTGGCAAGGGACTGGTCGCTTCTGAATGAAAACTTGACCTCTGTGCCGGGGAGCAGACGCAGCGGACGATGGAAGTCAGTGATGCTCTCTTCCTTCAAACCGGAGTACTCCGGTGGTGTGATCGTGAGCCGCGCCTCGAGAATTCGAGGCTGAGCGATCACCTCAGCCAGTCGCACCTCAGTCTGCGCATCCCCACATCGAATCTGGTAGCGGAAACTGTTTTCGAGATCGCCCTTCGAAAACAGAAACGTGCTCCGCAGCAATCGGGACATATCTGCAAGGGGGGATTCAGTGAATGAGAATTCTCCCTCTGCCCCATCAGCCAGTGCGATCGTGCACCTGCTGGTGGTCATTCCGGTTCGCTTCAGCAGCCAGCGAAACACGGACGGAATCTCACCTGACATCTCAGCCTGAATCACTGCCTCGCCTCCCTTGCCCACACGGATCTTGTCAGGCGTCACTTCAATTCTTACGAAGCTCGGTTTAGGCAGATTCTTCTCAGGTGAAACAAAACGCTCCAGCATCAGCGCAAACTGATACCGCTCTGGAAAACTGAGAGCGGTTATCAGGGCCAGCACGGCTACACCAAGCCAGCCGGCACGGCTGAGCCATCTGTCTTCGACCATCTTCGCAGGCTGCACTTCGTCGCTGAGTTTAACTGTCGCCTGCTCCAACTCCTGTGCGAGCTCTCTTGTCACCGCATTTTTTTCCGTCTCCGGCTGAGCGTAATAATTCTCAAGAGTGACGAATCTCTCTTCCGGATCATCGCTCAGCCGGCTCTCAAATTCGTATGCAATCTGCCGAGCCGTCTTCTTTCTGATGAAAAACAGGATCAGTAATGCGGCGCCGCAGAACGCTGCGGAAAGGTCTGTCCATGCTTTCAGTTGAAGCCGCGTCGCCACATCCAGAAAGAAGAACCGATCCAGGTGCATCGCCACCAGGGCGAGAAGCGCATAGATGATGGCTGTGATAAAGATTATCCGAACGAAGTGGAAACTACGTTTCAGCAGCAGATACGATTGCAGCTTGGCCGCGACTTCCTGTGGCAGGTGTTTGAACAACATAGTTCAAGCCGTTTGCATGAAGGCGAAAAGGGATAACGGTACGCGTCTCTCGTTATGAACATCCGTTGACGTCACCACGGGCGCCACATACGCTCTCCGGCCCAACTCAAAGAGATCCCATCCGATGAAAAAATCACACATCACCCTTTTGCTTGCCGTCGCAGTAGTGGTCTGTGTCGCCGCGCTGCTGCTCAACAACAGTAACAAGAATAATAACAACGGTAATGTCGAGAACGCCAGCAAGGGCGCCCCCGTCGCGACGGTGCCGACCGTTGCCTACTCTTCCGTTGGCGATCCGAATCCGTGGTTCATTGCTTTCTCCGCTGAATTGGAGAAGGAGGCCAAGAAGAGAGGCTACAACTTCCGTGTGACACATGCGCAGGCGAGGGTCGAGAAACAGATTGCTGATGTTGAAGACATTGTCGCGCAGAAACCGGATTACCTGATTCTCGGCCCGATTGACAGGGAGGGCTCGGCCGACGCGTTGCGCATTGCCAAGAAAGCGGGCGTGCCCGTTATCGTGGTGAACCGGGATATCAAGGGAGTTCCCGGTGAAGACTTTGTAACCAAGATCTATTCCGATTTTGAATGGATTGGAGAGAAGATGGCCGAGATGGTTCATGATGCATTTCCCGCGGACACAAAGGAGATCAGGATCGTTGAACTGCACGGTACCCCCGGCGGCGGCAATACGATCGGGATGAAAAAAGGCTTGCGGAAAAAGATGGAAGAATACCCGAACATGAAAATAGCAGCTTCTCAGCTTGGTGACTTCAACAGGGCCACTGCCATGAAGACCATGGAGAACATCATTCAGTCAGGGGAGAAGTTTGATGCCGTCGTCGGGCATTTCGATGAAGATGCGATTGGTGCCATTCAGGCTCTGATGGCTGACGGCAGGAAGACCGGCAGCGATCCGGCAAAGGGCGAGATCATTGTTGTCGGTAACGGCGGAACAAAGGATGGCTTGAGGGCCGTCAAGGCGGGGCACTATCACCAGATAGTTTCGGTTACCCCTTACTATGCGGACCAGGTTTTCGACGCGATTGAAGCCTATGCGAAGGGGGAGAAGCTTCCTGCGTATATCCGCGTTGCGGACATAGTCATAGATAAAGGGAATGTTGACCAACATATGGCCAGTGGTTTCTAACGCTCTCCGGCTGGAGTGAATCAGGGACACGTGACGTCACAGCTTTCACAAGAAAACTACCTGCTGGAAATGAGGGGAATCAGCAAGTCCTTCCCCGGCGTGCAAGCCCTCCAGGAGGTCGATTTCTTTGTCAGCCCCGGTGAGGCGCACGCGCTCATGGGCGAAAACGGGGCGGGCAAATCTACCCTCATAAAAGTCCTTACAGGTATCCATCGAAAAGACTCCGGACAGATTCTTCTGGGCGCAGAGCTTATCTCACCCGCGAGTGCCGCGCAGGCACAGCATGCTGGAATCAGCACCATCTACCAGGAACTGAATCTGGTGCCTTTCCTTGGCGTCGGCGAGAACATATTCATAGGAAGGGAGCCCAGGAAGAATGGCTTGATTGACTGGAAGACTGTCGAACAGCGCGCAAGAGAACTGCTGAGAGAAATGGGACTCGACCAAGTCGATGTGAAGGAGCCCTTTTTCAGACAGAGCGTTGCTGTTCAGCAGATGGTGGCCATTGCCAGGGCAGTCTCTATTGAAGCCAGGCTTCTTGTGATGGATGAACCGACTTCGTCTCTCAGTGAGAAGGAGGTGAAGGTCCTCTTCGATGTCATCAGGCGGCTCAAGAAACAGGACATGTCGGTCATCTTCATCAGTCACAAGCTGGACGAAGTATTCGAGATTTGTGACAAGGCGACCATTCTGCGGGATGGGCGTCTGGTTGGTGAGTACCCGATGCAGGAACTCACCAGGCTCAAAATGATCTCACTCATGATCGGGCGCGATGCGGAGTCGGTCCTGGAGAAAAAAAGGAGTGTTACAGGCGGGCTGGATGACCGGCAGGCGGTGTTGGAAGCAACCGGCCTTTCCAGGGGCCAGAGGACAAGGGAGATCAGCATCGACATACGAACGGGTGAAATCCTGGGAGTGGCCGGGCTGCTCGGGTCCGGGCGGACAGAGCTTGCCAGGATTCTCTTCGGCGATGACAGGCAGGAGGCAGGGCAGATCAAGGTCAAGAACGAAACCGTTGAGATGAACAGCCCCGGGGACGCGATCCGTATTGGTTTCGGTTTCTGCTCTGAAGATCGAAAAGAAGAGGGCATCTTCCCCAACATGTCTGTCACGGACAACATGACCATGGCAATCCTGCCGAAGCTGAGTAGAGCAGGCGTTCTTTCCCGAAAAGCACAGCGGGAGATGGCGGAAACCTACATTAGGAAGCTGCGGATAGCGACGTCCGACCCCAACCAGCAGATCAAGGAACTGAGCGGCGGCAATCAGCAGAAGGTGCTGTTGGCCAGGTGGCTGTGCAAAAACCCGATCCTGATGATTCTTGACGAGCCGACGCGAGGGATAGATGTCGGAGGAAAGTCGGAGATTGAGAGCATGATTGCCGAATTGGCGGAGAACGGCGTGGCCATACTGATGATCTCATCGGAACTGGAAGAACTTGTTCGCTCCTGCGACAGGATAGCAGTGCTGTCAGAGGGCAGAAAAATTGGAGAGCTGAAAGCAGAAGAGATCTCAGAGGAGAGCATTGTGCACATGATGGCCCTCGGACATAAGGGGCAGGGGAACGCATATGCCGGCTAGCTCAGACACGCCTGTTGTTGACCGTGGGACGATGAGATCTACCGGGCCAATGGACGTGGTGTGCAGACACGGAACCATGTTCTTCTTCATGGCTCTGATTGTCCTCAACGCGTTCATCACCCCCAACTTCATGTCCCTGGGCACAATGGAAAACACCCTCGTCCAGGTCTTTCCTGTCATGCTCGTAGCCCTGGGCATGACCATGGTGATTTCTTCGGGTGGGATAGATATTTCCGTTGGCGCCATCATGGCCATTTCCGGAGCTGTTTCGGCCCGGCTCTACACTTCGGGACTGGGCTTAACCCCGGCAATATCCTGCGGTGTGGCTGCAGCTTGTCTATGTGGCCTCTTGAACGGGATCCTGGTCGCCAGGTTCAAGATACAGCCGATCATCGTGACACTTGTCGTAATGATCGCGGGGCGGGGCCTGGCGCAGATAATCCTGGGAGAGCTCTTTACCTCGCTGCTCTTCACGCCTTTCGGTGATTTTGGGCGACTCAGACTGAGCGGCGTCCCCGTACAGATTGTGATCATGAGCATTGTTGTTGCCGCAATGCTTTTTATCGCCGGGAAGACCAGTTTTGCTAAACGCGTTGAAGCGATTGGTGATAACAGCCGGGCAGCGCGGCTGGTTGGAATCAACACCGTGGCCGTGACTGTGAGCGTCTATGTCCTCTGCGGCCTGCTTTGCGCCATCGCGGGCAACATGGAAGCGGCACGAATCAACGGTGTAAACGTTGGCAGCCTGGGTGTGCTAATCGAACTGGACGCCATTGCAGCAGTGGCCATAGGCGGCACCCCTTTCTCCGGAGGGAAAGCGCGGATCATGGGGACGGTCTTCGGCGCCATCGTCGTTCAGTTGGTGACGATTATCGTGAACATGAACGACATCGCTTTCCACTACTCACTCATATTCAAGGCCCTGATAGTGATCATCGCCCTATGGACACAGAGGAAGAAATGACGGTCATTGAAGCGGGATGAGGAACTATGAAAGAGAAGACAAACATCGTGAGATTAATCCAGGCGCAGGGCCCGCTCGTGGCACTGCTGGTTCTGTGTGCCGTGGCATCATTCTGTTTCCCCGGTTTTCTTGTGCCTGTGAACCTCGCCAACATATTCCGGCAGGTGAGTATGATCGGCCTCGTTTCCATAGGGATGACCTTTGTGATCCTGTCCGGCGGAATCGATCTTTCTGTAGGTTCTATCGCGGCAGTGGCATCGGTCATCGCGGCCAGGTTGAGCGCACAGTATGGATTGCTGGTGATACTCGTTCCCGTACTTGCCGGAATCGGTATTGGTGCAGTGAACGGATTACTGGTCACCCGCGCCAGTATCCCGCCGTTCATCGCCACCCTGGCCATGATGCTTGGCGCAAGAGGGCTGGCCTTTATCATGGCGGGAGGGGCGCCGGTGGCATCGGACTCATCCGCCTGGCTTTCCCAGATAGCGAAAGCAGACATTCTGGGTGTTCCCTGGCCCGGCATCATCTTTGTCATGGCCCTGGGCGTCGCCATCGTGGTTGCAGGACACACCGGCTTCGGACGAAGCCTCTATGCAATCGGTGGCAATGAAGAGGCAGCCGTGATGATGGGTCTGAATGTGAACAGGAACAAGATGCTGGTGTACATGATCTGTGGCGGGCTGGCCGGAGCGGCGGGAATGCTGCTGACATCCAGGATTGATTCAGGACAACCAACCGCTGCCGCGGGATGGGAACTGATCGCAATCGCGTCCGTCGTGATCAGAGGAACTTCCCTGGCAGGAGGAATTGGGAAGATGAGCCACACTCTGTACGGCGTGCTGATCCTGGGTGTTATTCCAAATGTCATTAATCTGCAGGGCACTCTGCCATACTGGTATATCGATCTGATCACCGGAATACTTCTTCTGGCCGTAGTCGTCCTGCAATCCAGAATAGCGGGAGGACAGGCCGAGAATGCTTGAGAGCTCTGTCAGGCAAGGTTGTCTGTCGAGTCACTTCCACTTTGGACGTGGAAGGTCTTTTCGCCGAAGCTCGGCGCCCATCTCACCCAGGTGCTGGTGCGTGTGACGCATGACGTATGAGATTCGGTCGAGCACGCGTTCGCCTGTCCACGGAAACGCGTCATTGGACCCCAGAATGTCTTCGTCACTCATTGCCCGAGCCCAGCCTTCAAACTTTTCGCCAATTTCATCAAGGTATGCCAGAACCTGCTCCTGGCCTGGCAACTCGTCGAGGGACATTCCTTCCCAGTCGCCAAACCGGTGCCCCCACTTGAAACCGTTTGGCGATTCTCCGCAGTAAAACTCCGCCGCCTCGATCGCGTGAACGACCAGCCGGGGCGCCCTCAGAAAATCGATATCACTGTCCTTCCATTCGTTTTCCGGAAAACGATGAACGCAGTCACGAAGCATGTCCCACGAACGCTGAAACTGGGTGGCCATCGAATCAGAGATTGATGAAGCTGACATGATAAGACTCCTTCAGAGTGCGGAAGACAGAACCGAAACCGGTTCGCCAGAAGTCGGGACAGTGTAACGGATTCCCCCGAGGTCTGGAGGTCTATCTGGTAAATGCTCAGCAGGTGTCAACTGAACTTTTAGACCAGAAGCTCACTGATATCGCCGCTATCACAGTTTTTTTGTCACTTTTTCGTTTTATTTTGGGGGTATTTCCGTGTAATTTGGCATCTATTGCACGGTAATGCACCGAGGCGATGGCCCATACAACCAGAGAATACCCGTAAATTTCTATTGAATATCGGGTTAAGGCCATCTAGAATTTCCGCTCCCACCTGATGCACTCGCCCCGCCTCGCCCGACCCTGTGCATGACCCCGCCCCATATATTGGGTTGTTAGTTTTTTCTTCCACTATTTGTAGATAAACCAGCCATGGAGCAGGCCGAAGTTGCTGTACGCACGATTATTGAGCTTGGGAAAGCCAAAGGCTTCCTGACTTTTGACGAGATCAATGACCTCCTGCCGGACGATATGTCAGTGCCGGCCAAGCTTGAAGAAATCCTCAACGCTTTGGAAGAGCTCGGCGTCGACATCGTTGACGAGACCGCAGATCCCGAAGAAGAGGACGAATCAGCCAACAAGGAGGAAAAGGAAAATAAGGAAGGAGAGATTCAACAGCTTCCTGATGACGAACCACTCGAGAGCATCGATGATCCCCTTCGAATGTATCTGAGCCAGGTTGGCGAAATCCCTTTGCTCTCACGCACAGAGGAAATGATCCTCGCCCGCAAGATCGATCAGACTCGAAAGCTCTTCCGTCGGAAGGTCCTCTCGTCTGACATATCGCTCGAAGCGGCTCTCCGTATCCTGGAAGATGTACAGGCAGGTGAACTCCCTCTCGCGCGCACTTTCCGGGTCAGCGACACCACGCCGCTCGACAGGGACCAGCTCGAGAATCGTCTGCCGACTAACTCATCCACCATCCGCGGAATTCTCGACCGCAATCTGCAGGATTGGTTTCTGATGCACCGCCCCGGAGTTCCCGCGGCTGAGAGACGTGAACTGAAACGCAGCATCCGCTTTCGCCGCCGCCGCGCGGTGAATCTGTTGGAAGAGCTGAATCTGCAGACCGATCACTTCCAGCCGATGATGGAAGAACTCCAGACCATCGCCTATCAGATGCAGTGGCACGAAGACGAAATCAAACGCCTCGTGCAGACGAACACCCCACAAAGCGCGGTGCAGGCCGAGCACACAAAACTGCACCAGCTCTGTCTGGCAAGTCGCGCAGAGCCGTCGGAATTGCGGCGTGATGTCAACGTCATCAAGCAGCGTTTCCGTGCGTACAAACGTGCCAAGGAACGGCTGTCAGAAGGCAACCTGCGTCTCGTGGTCAGCATCGCCAAAAAGTACCGCCACCGCGGCCTCTCATTCCTTGACCTCATTCAGGAAGGTAATGCCGGACTGATGAAAGCGGTCGAGAAATACGAGTACAAACAGGGCTACCGATTCAGCACGTATGCCACCTGGTGGATTCGCCAGGCCATCACGCGCTCCATCGCAGACCAGGCCCGGACGATCCGGATTCCCGTCCACATGATCGAAACAATGCGCAAGCTGCGCGTCGTTCATAAGACGCTCTTGCAGCGAAAGGGACGCGAGCCGACGAACGAGGAAATCGCAAAGGCTGCTGAGATTTCGCCGGAAGAAGTCCGCAAAATCATGCAGTCTTCAAAGCCGCTCATTTCTCTGCATCGCCCGATCGGTGACAGCCAGGATCGCTGCTTCGGGGACCTGACCGAAGATACCAGCGCCATCTCACCGGTCGCCTCGGCCTCACAGGAAATGCTCAAGGATCGCATCGACCAAGTGCTCAACACACTGAGCGATCCGGAGAAGGAGATCCTGAAGCTCCGCTTCGGAATCGGAGACGGGCAAACCTACACTCTCGAAGAGGTCGGCAAACGATTCCGCCTGTCGAGAGAGAGGGTCCGCCAGATCGAGGCCAAGGCCGTCCGCAAGCTCCAGCACCCGTGCCGCAGCCGGCAGTTGGAAGGCTTCCTGGAAGGGACAGAGGAACAGCCGCCTGAAGAAGAAGACGATTGACAAATCAGGGCATCCATAATTACCTGTAAAGAGCATGCTCATGACCGAGCGTGCTCTTTTTTTGTGTGCCGCCCCACGGACAGAATGAGGCGAAAAAAGGGCGGCTTAAGTCTCAAATTCCATCTTTTTCATTGTGCAGGCTCGTGCAAGCCTGTCAGCTTCAACGGTATTGATCCTCCCAAGGGCGACGGCAGTAAACGACGACACTTGGCCTCAGGCCAAAGATTCATTCCTTTAAAATTGCGAGAAGCATCATGGCCAACATCAGAAACGTAAAAGCACGACAGATTCTTGATTCCCGTGGCAACCCGACCGTCGAGGTTGACGTCACTCTATGCGACGGAAGTTTCGGCCGTGCGGCCGTGCCTTCGGGCGCATCGACCGGTCAGTTCGAGGCCGTCGAACTTCGCGACGGTGACAAGAGCGTCTATCTCGGTAAGGGCACGCTCCAAGCCGTTGCCAATGTCAACGACCAGCTTGCGCCTGCCCTCGTGGGAAAATGCGCGAACGCGCAGAAAGCCATTGACCGACTGATGATCGAAATGGACGGTACTCCGAACAAAGGCAACTTCGGTGCGAACGCGCTGCTCGGAATATCCATGGCCGTTGCCAAGGCTGCCGCGGCCTCGGCGGGCCTGCCGCTCTATCGTTATATCGGCGGCGCCAATGCAACCGTACTGCCGGTGCCGATGATGAACATCCTCAATGGCGGAGCGCACGCGGATAACAACCTGGACATTCAGGAATTCATGGTGCAGCCATGGGGAGCGGAGAGTTTCTCTCAAGCCCTTCGAATGGGCGCTGAGATTTTTCACTCGCTGAAAAGTGTTCTTCATGACAAAGGTCTCAACACCGCTGTTGGAGACGAAGGCGGGTTCGCACCGGATCTCAAATCGAATGAAGAAGCACTCACCCTGATTTCAGAGGCCACAGAAAAGGCCGGATACAAAGTTGGTGAAGATGTGTTCTACGCGCTCGACCCGGCTGCGACCGAATTCCACAAGGACGGACAATACGTTCTCGAAGCCGAGCCCGAGCCGAACAAGTCCAGCGACCAGATGGTCGATTACTGGAAAGATCTCTGCGATAAGTTTCCTATCCGTTCCATTGAAGACGGCATGGACGAAGAAGACTGGTCTGGCTGGAACACCTTGAACAACACTATCGGCGATAAGTTGCAGCTTGTGGGAGACGATCTCTTCGTCACAAATACCACCC
>JASLXP010000723.1 GCA_030740295.1 Planctomycetota bacterium | reverse complement strand
TGGTGCTAACCCTCTTGGCCATCTGGTTCCTTTGGTTGGTGATACCGCCGCTATTTGAGTGGATCTTCTTGGATTCGGTTTGGACGGCAGAGTCACGCAAGGAATGCTGGGAAAAAATGGAGGTGCCGGAGGGCGCCGCCTGCTGGGCCTTCATCAGAAATCGGCTGGGACTTTTTGTTTATGGGTTCTATCCCGCACCGTTGCGCTGGCGGGTGAACCTGTCGTTCGTGCTCCTGATAATGGCGATCGTGCCGATTCTTTACGATAAGATGCCGGGCCGAAAAGTCGGGCTTTTGTATGCGATGGCGTTCCCGTTCATCACCGGCTGGCTCCTGGTCGGGGGCTTCGGCTTGAGCCCAGTTGAAACCGACCAATTCGGTGGCATCTTGCTGACACTGATCATCGGCGTCACTGGCATATCGTTCTCACTTCCGATCGGTATTCTCCTCGCCCTCGGACGCCGGTCGAAGATGCCGATTCTGAGGATTATGTGCGTCTTGTTCGTCGAGTTTATCCGCGGAGTGCCCCTGATCACCCTTTTGTTCATCGCTTCGACGATGCTCAATTACTTTCTGCCGCCGGGCACAGTCTTCGACCTGCTTATGCGGGTGCTGATTATGGTGACGCTGTTTTCAGCGGGTTATATTGCTGAAGTCGTTCGTGGCGGGTTGCAGGGAATTCCCAGTGGCCAGTACGAAGCCGCCGAATCTCTTGGCCTAACCTACCTGAAGGCGATCTGGTTGATTATTTTGCCGCAGGCGCTGAAGATTTCAATTCCTGGAATCGTCAATACCTTTATCGGGCTTTTCAAAGACACCACGCTGGTGTTGATTATAGGTCTGTTCGATCCCCTGGGTGTCGGCCGGGCGTCGTTGGCGGACACTGCCTGGGCAGGATTGGCTCGCGAGGTCTACATTTTTGTCGCGCTGTTTTTCTTCATTTGCTGCTTCAGCATGTCGAGGTATTCGCTTTTTCTTGAGCGAAAACTCGATACCGGCCATTAGGCTTAGGCGGGGGATCTTACGTAAGGATTGGAGAAATAATAATGTCTGACGAAGCCGGTTTATCGAAAGACGGACTCAAACACTCAACCAAGACCATGACCGTCTCCGAGGACGTCATGATCGAGATGACGGGTGTCCACAAATGGTTCGGTTCTTTCCATGTGCTCAAGGACATCAACCTGACCGTCAATAAGGGTGAGCGCATCGTCATCTGCGGGCCGTCGGGGTCTGGGAAGTCCACCCTGATCCGCTGCATAAACCGGCTCGAAGAACACCAGCAGGGCCAGATCCTCGTCGACGGGACCGAGCTCACCAACGATCTCAAGAACATTCACACCATTCGCAGCGAAGTCGGCATGGTGTTTCAGCACTTCAATCTATTTCCCCATCTCACGGTGCTTGAGAATCTGACATTGGGCCCGATCTGGGTGCGCAATACGCCCAAGGCCGAGGCCAATGAATTGGCGCGGGAATATCTCGAGCGAGTTCGGATACCCGAACAGGCAGAGAAGTTCCCGGGCCAGCTTTCGGGCGGCCAGCAGCAGCGGGTGGTGATTGCGCGGGCGCTCTGCATGTCGCCCAAGATCATGCTGTTCGACGAACCGACCTCGGCCTTGGATCCGGAGATGATCAAGGAGGTTCTGGACGTGATGATCGAACTCGCCGGCACCGGCATGACCATGCTCGTCGTGACCCATGAGATGGGCTTCGCCAAGACCGTCGCCGACCGTGTCATCTTCATGGACGGCGGCGAGATCATCGAGCAGAACGAGCCCCATGGATTCTTCGGCACCCCCCAGAACGATCGCACCAAGCTGTTCCTCAGCCAGATCCTGATACATTGAGGAGGAGAAGCGGCGGGGTCATTCTTGAGTCTTCGCTGTTAGCTCGATGCTTCGGCTTGAACCGGCAGACCTGCGGCTTTTCATCCTAGCAGCCCTTCCTCTAGGCGGCGCACATTAAATCCATCCTGAACGCTCCCGGAAATCCGCGTTAATAGGAACAATCGCAGACAGGACAAGGATTTTCGGCAATCTGCCCTTTGTGTCATTTTGTATGAATAAGGGTGCTTTTGCACCTCCAATAGACACTAAAACAGACACCTGACGCTTGGCGCCGTTTACATCCTTCAGGATGGCGTTATCCAGGCCTGCTCGGCCACCAGCTTCTTCAGCCGGGCGTTCTCCTTCTCCAACTCCTTCAGTCGTTTCGCCTGGTCCAGGCGCAGGCCCCAGTACTCCCGCCGCCACCGGTAATAGGTCTGCTCGGAGATCCCCAGCGTCTTGCAGACCTGAGCCATCCTCTGCCCATTGGCCAACTCCACCTCGGCCTGACGAAGCTTGTGGATGATCTGCTCCGCGGCGAATCGCTTCCGACTCATCACTGCCCCCTTTCTAGGCCAATCCAGTCCGAAAGCCGTGCGAAAATTCTAACCCTCAAACTGGACCGGTTTCAGGGGAGCAGGTCATCGCCTTTCTGTGGAAGGAGTGCAAGCGTTGTTTCTATTTGAAGGTGGTCAAGGGCTTTTACCGGCCAAGATCGCCCTTCCCGAGTATCTTCGGGACGATTGATTGTCAAGGGCGGAGTAAAAGTGTACCGGCGTGGCGGCGTAAAAGTGTCCCACCTGGTGTGTGAAGAAGAGGGCCCGTGGGCCGGAACCGGCTCGCGAGTTCCTTAAGGGCGTCAGCAAGGGCAGGGGGCATGTAGATTGCGCGTCGAGAAGCCTTGCTTTTCGGGGCGGTGAACTGCCCCCTGTACAGGGTCCGCTGAATGTGGATTTGTGCGCTGGCGTAGTCGAGATCGGTGTGTCGAACCGCCAAGACCTCGCCGCGTCTCATGCCTGACAGCATGGCCGCGAAGAACAGGCTCGGTAGACCCCTCTGGACTTATCCAAAAGCAGGTTCAGCTCGTCGGGGTCCAGGAAATCAATTTCTTCCTTCTCTAAGGGGAGGGCCGAACCCAGTTACGGATCCCTTGCGCCGAAGGCTCGAACTCTCGGGCCGGCTCCTCGGGTGTGCGTCCCGCTCGCACCAGTTCAACCATCTGGTGGCAGAACTCCTGTGGATAGCGTGGATGAGTCTTGGCCATCGTGAACACCTCCTTTGTCTCCCAAATCATCGGGGGTCCACGAAACCGGCGCAAGTCCGGGAGTTTACCTCTCCCTTATGGTGTGCCTGAATTGCCGCGAGCATCTTCTCTGCCGAGATGGGCAGCGAGGTCATGCGGATCCCCGTTGCATGGAAGATGGCGTTGGCGATTGCGGGGGCGGTGGGAACGATGGCCGCCTCCGAGGCCCCTTTGGCTCCATACGGTCCAAAAGGGTCATTGGATTCAATGGCAACCGAGGTGACCGAAGGAACTGTTTCCGCCTTAGGGAGCGCATAATCGCCAAAGTTTCCATTAATCACCTGACCAGCTTCGGTTTTCATCTCCTCAGTCAGGGCGAAACCGACCCCTTGAACCGTGGCCCCCTCCACCTGCCCATGGACCGCTAACGGGTTCAGCATCCGGCCCACATCATCCGCAGCCACAAGGCGCAGAATGCGCAAATGGCCGGTTTCAATATCCACTTCTACTTCTGCGGCCTGGGCGGCGAACTCATAGGCTACGGAGATGTTTCCAAAGAGTGTTTTCGGGTGGTAGTTCTCCGATGGTGGGTCGTATTCGCCCTTGCCGCGGATGGCCTTTCCGCCCTTGCGAGAAACGGCCTCTTTGCAGACCTCCTCTAAAGA
>JASLXP010000722.1 GCA_030740295.1 Planctomycetota bacterium | reverse complement strand
TTGCCGGCAGGGTGCCGGCGCGCCCAGGTGAGGACACCATTCACCATTCACCATTCACCATTCACCATTCACAATTCACAATTCACCATTCACCATTCACCATTCACCATTCACCATTCACCATTCACAATTCACAATCCGCCACCATTCACAATTCACCATTCACAATTCACAATCCGCCACCACCACCATTCACCAATCACAACAGGCCCTCAGAAACTCGTTTGCTTTCAAGGATCGCATTCGTATTATGTGAAATCTTTCACAATGTCCTGTTCAGGGACGCAAAAGACGGGCAGAAAGCGGGTCCGAGGCCCCTACCCATCAACCAACACGCTTGAGACTTAGCACCTTCTGACATGTTTCCAACTGTGTTCGCCGCGGCGGCACCACAACAGAGCCTTCAGATTGGGTCACTCGACATAAGCGCCTACACGATTGTCGCTTTGTTTGCGTTTCTCGGGTTCGCCTTTGCCGTAGCCAATCTGTTGATTGCGTTTCTTGTGCATCCAGCCAAGCCCGGCGAAAAGGACAAACTCGTCTCTTATGAGTGCGGAGAAGCCCCGGTCGGATCGGGGTTCGTGCAGTTCAATATGCGCTTTTATGTGTATGCGCTGATTTTTGTCATTTTCGATGTTGAAGTGATTTTTATTTTCCCGTGGGCCGTGGTGTATCAGAGCCTGGGCCTGTTCGCCTTTGTCGAGATGATGCTGTTCATCGGGATTCTGTTGATCGGTTACGCATACGCCTGGCGCAAGGGCGCTCTCGAATGGACTTAGAGGGTTAAGCTGTATGGCTGATAGAAACGTTGGCCCCCTGCTCACTGCCGCGGATATGCTGCCCGGAGTTGGTGGCGATATCATCGTCACTGAAGCCGACTTCTTCATTAACTGGGCGCGCCGCTCGTCGCTGTGGGCGTTGACGTTTGGGCTGGCCTGCTGTGCAATCGAGATGATGGCTGCTTATGCGGCCCGGTTTGATTTCGACAGATTCGGCGTGATTCCTCGCCCGACTCCCCGCCAGGCGGACCTCATTATTATTGCTGGTACGGTGACCAAGAAAATGGCGCCACGCATCGAACGCCTCTATCACCAGATGCCTGACCCGAAATACGTGATTTCCATGGGCTCGTGCTCCAACTGCGGCGGGCCTTACTACGATTCCTACTCGGTGGTGAAGGGCGTCGACAAGGTCATCCCCGTCGATGTCTACGTTTGCGGATGCCCGCCTCGCCCCGAAGCCCTGATGTACGGTGTCCTGAAGCTCCAGGAAAAGATCCGAGAAAAGTCATTGCGCCAGGAGATTAACGCTTCTGCCTGAGACAGCAGGTGACGGGCAACATGCCCATTCTACAAGATTTGCACCCAGCATGATTTCCGAAGAACTAGTCAACGCACTCATCGAGAATCCGGCCGTGAGCCGTGAAGAGGTGGAAGACGTGTACCGTGATTCCGAATTCCCCGTGCTCATGGTGGAGGCGGATGCGGTCGGGGCGGTCAGCGAGTTTCTGCGCGACACCGAAGGCTATGAATTTGATTTCCTCAAGAACCTCACTGCGGTGGATTTTGAAGGACACATGCATGTTGTTTACCACCTTTACTCGACGAGCCTCCGCCACAAAATCATGCTCAAGGTGCAGGTAGGGCGTGAGCAGCCCGTAGTGCCTTCCGTCGAACCGGTCTGGCGCGGCGCTGACTGGCAGGAGCGTGAGGTATTCGACCTGTTTGGAATTGAGTTCGCCGGCCATCCTGACCCGAGGCGCATCATGCTGCCGGAAGATTGGCAAGGCCATCCGCTTAGAAAAGATTATGTCCATGAGCCCGACCACTACGACTGAGCCCTCCACGGGCGAAGCTCCAACGCCAGCGATGTCTGCCGCGGTCGATGAGGCCAAGGCAGCCGGCAAGAGGATCAAGCTGGAGGAGATGTACCTCAACATGGGGCCCCAGCACCCCAGCACGCACGGCGTGTTGAGGCTCGGCATCCTGCTCGAGGGCGAGGTCATCATCGACACCATTCCCGATCTGGGATACCTCCACCGCGGTACCGAGAAAATCGCCGAAGACCGGGACTACATGCAGATTATCCACCTGACTGACCGGATGGATTATCTGGCGGCCATGAATAACAACACGGGATACGTGATGGTGGTCGAGAAGCTCTTGGAACAGGAAGTTCCGGAGAGGGCCGAATACATCCGGGTCATCATGCAGGAGCTGAATCGTGTCGCGAGCCACCTGCTTTTCTTCGGCACATATGGTGTGGATATGGGCGCGGTGACGCCTTTTCTCTATGGCTTCCGTGAACGTGAACTTGTTCTCGATTTGTTCGAGATGGTCTGTGGCGCGCGTATGACCCATAGTTATATGAGGATTGGCGGCGTGGCCGAAGACTTGCCCAGCGGCTTCGCCGAAGAGTGCAAGGATTTCATTGACTACTTTCTGCCGGTCGTTGACGAATACGACGAGCTCCTCACGTACAACCCGATTTTCATGGACCGAACCATCGGCATCGGCGCGCTCTCAAAAGATGCCGCCATCGCCTACGGCGTGACCGGTCCGATGTTGCGAGCTTCCGGCGTGCCTTACGATCTCCGCAAGGACGAGCCTTATTCGGTCTACGATAAATTCGAATTTGATGTTCCGACCGGCGAGAACGGCGACTGTTTCGACCGCTATTTCGTCCGCATCCAGGAGATGCGCGAGAGCTGCAAAATTGTATCGCAAGCCCTCGACATGCTGCCGCCAGGGAAACACCAGGCGAAGACATCCAGAATAATCAAGCCGCCGCCGGGCGAAGCCTACCTGGAGGTAGAGAACCCTCGCGGCCAGCTCGGCTACTACCTTGTCAGCGAAGGCGAGCCGATGCCATACCGGTTGCACATTCGTCCGCCGTCGTTTGTGAATCTGCAAGTGCTGCCAGACCTGCTGAAGGGTTTGAAAATCGGTGACGTCATCGCCGTCCTGGGCAGTACGGATATTGTTTTGGGGGAGGTGGACAGATAATGCCTGAAGCAGTCGCCAGAAGAAGAAGCTCCATAGCCGCCTGGGCCTTCAGCCGGGGTGCGCGCTTTGCCGCGGATTGGGACATCTTTATTGTCGTCGCAGTCCTGGGTGGCGTCTTCGGCGCGTTGTTCACGGTGCAGCCTGTGATGATGGGGCTCAAGATGCTGACGGAAGAAGTCCTCGCGCCGTGGCTGAGTCTGACGCTCTTCAATACTCCGCAGTACACCGCTCTTATCAGCCGTATTATCGTTGAGATTGTCGTGGCCATCGTGGTGCTGAAGTTTTTCGTGCTCTCGGCGCCATTACTGATCTGGCTCGAGCGTAAAGTTTCCGGGCACATTCAATCGCGCCTCGGCCCGATGCATGTCGGTGGCTTTCATGGCTGGCTGCAGACAATTGCCGACGGCATCAAGCTGATCTCCAAAGAAGACATCATCCCATCCGGCGCGGACAAAGTGCTGCACACGATTGGGCCCATCATGGTCGTTGTGGCCGCGATCACCGGATTCGTCGTCATCCCATTCGGCAACGAGCTCGTTCCCCGCGACTTCAACATCGGTATCTTCTATTTGCTCGCGGTGACTTCCGTCAGCGTGTTCGGCGTCGTGGTCGCCGGGTGGGCCTCTAATAATAAGTACTCACTATTAGGAGGAATGCGTTCAGCGGCCCAGTTGGTCAGCTACGAAATCCCTCGTGGCGTGGCCTTGGTCGGCGTCATCATGCTCGCCCAGTCGCTGCAGATGAGCTCCATCGTCAATCAGCAGTCGGGTATCGGCGCGAGTGAGCCTTTCGTTGCCATTCCGTATGTCGTTTTCCAGCCCATCGCTTTCATCATTTACGTCATCGCCTCGATTGCGGAAACGAATCGCGCGCCCTTCGACCTGCCTGAAGCGGAGTCCGAGCTTGTCGCTGGATTCCATACTGAGTACAGCGGGATGAAGTTTGCCTTTTTCTTCATGGCCGAGTATGGCGAGATGCTGCTCTTCTCGTGCGTGGCCACAGCGCTCTTCCTCGGCGGAGGAAGCATCCCCTTTGTCGAAGGCTACATCTACGCGTGGACGAATGGCATTTTCGAGTCGATGCACGTGCCTTTCCTCATCGGTTTCTGGCACTTCCCGGTGTTCATCATCAAAACGTATGTGCTGGTCTTCTTTTTCATCTGGGTGCGCTGGACTTATCCGCGGATGCGTGTGGACCGGCTCATGGATTTCAGTTGGAAAATTCTTGTCCCCTGGACGTTCATCAATCTGATCGGGCTGGGCATCGCTCTGCTGCCACAGTTCCAGCCCGTCGGCATCTGGGTGTTTGCTGCCATCAACTGGCTCATCGTTGGTGGCGTGTTGTTGAAGGCCTTTAAGAAATAGGGATTCCAATGATTGGATACATCTCAAGTTGCTTGAAAGGCTCGGTCAATCTCGTCAAGGGGTTGATCATCACCTTCAAATACATGATTAAGCCCGTGGTCACGATTCAGTATCCTTACGAAAAGAAAGTCGTCGCTGAGCGCTACCGTGGGATCATGGGCCTCACTACCAAGGCCGACCAGGATATGGCGGATCAGGAGGCGGGCGCAGAGAACGACCACCTGCAGTGCATCTCCTGCTTCAAGTGTAAGGACACCTGCCCAGTGGAATGCATCGACATCCAGCGAGTGAAGGGCGACAAAGGCAAATTTGAGCTCAAGGGCTTCAGCATTAATTTTGCCCGCTGCACCTTCTGCGGCCTTTGTGTGGATGCCTGCCCGGTCGCCGGCAAGGCCATCATTCACTCCCGACACTACGAAGAGGTCTTCTTTGAACGGAAGGATATGGTCTTCGACGTGCGCAAGCTCGATCTTATCGGCCAGGGCCTCCGCCCCCACGAGCAGCTCGACGATCAGCAGATTGAAATCTTAAGGAGGGTGCGGGGGCGTCCTCGATCGTTTGATTTCACGCAGGAAGAGCGTGAAAGCCTCGAAACCATCATCGTGAACGGTCACCTCGCCAGGCTGAGCCCTGAGCAGTTTGACCTCATCAACAAAATCGCGTCGACTGACCCGCAGGGCTCGAGTATCAGCTTTGGGGATCAGGACGTTTTACGAATCCTCCTCGACGAAGAATCTCAGAGATTCCAGTTGAGCACCTTTGGTGTGGATAAATAAGTTGGAAGCATTCTTTTTCTTAATTCTGGCCTGTCTGTGCATTGTCGGCAGCATCGGTGCTGTCCTTTTGAAAAACGTAATGCACTGCGCGCTCCTGCTCGGCTGCACTCTGTTTGGTGTCGCTGGGATGTTCCTCATGCTTGGAGGGGATTTCCTTTTTGCCGTGCAGGTGGCCGTGTACGTCGGAGGCATTCTGATTCTGATGCTCTTTGTGGTCATGCTTACCCACCGCCTCTACGACCGCACACTGTCACAGACGAACGACCGTTACGGCCCTGCAGGAATCCTGGCCGCAATGATTCTTCTGCCGCTGTGCGTTGCCATCTCGAAGGCCGAGTTTGGCGAAGTGGCCCGGGCAGATGCTCAGGAAACGGTTGTCAAAATAGGAAAACTGCTATTAACCACGTATGTCGTGCCGTTTGAAGTTGCATCCCTGCTGTTGCTGGGTGCGATGGTCGGCGCCATTCTTTTCACCAAGCGCGATCCGGGACAGGAAGACTGAGCCATGAGCCTGAGCCTGATACTAATGGTCGGAGCTTTGATGTTTTCGCTCGGCATTTACGGTGCGCTGACGAGAAGAAATGTTCTTGGAATTCTGATATCGCTGGAGCTGATGTTTAACGCGGCCATGTTGAATTTCGTGGCCTTCAACGCGTATGAGCTCCCGCATGAATCGTTGAGTCCA
>JASLXP010000721.1 GCA_030740295.1 Planctomycetota bacterium | reverse complement strand
TAATGCCCGCTGCAAAGCCAACGAGACATCCGACAATTGTCCAGGCAGGGCTTGAGGAATATCGAGCATCAGCCCAACTTCCAATCCAATAACCAACTAAAGGCCCCATAGCCATCATCATTGGTATGGAAAGGACAACTCCAGCCTGCCTGAGCCCGCTGTAGAGGTCATTTTTCTGTTCCAGACCCCTGTCTCCTGAAAGGTCGGGAAAGATAAGAAAGTTCAATCATTTCGCCAATGGCGAATAAGAAATTAGTCGAATTCACGGATGGGAGTAGTACCGGCGCTTCGCGACGGGTGCAAGCGGCCACGGAGTGTCCGCACTACTTCTCTAATAAATTGTCAATTTGCTTGCAGCAGCCTCGGCAGCCCCGACAAAAATCTGCGGAGCGATACCAAGCACCAAAATAAACACTGCGGCGAAACCAGTTCCGAGCCAGAGAAGCGGCGAGCATTCGATGCCGGTATTCTCTCTGGGCTCGCGGAAAAACATCTGGTAAACAACCCGCAGGTAATAATAGATGGCGACAACGCTGTTCAACAGACCGAAAACGGTGAGCCAGAGATAGGGCGAAGTCAGCGTCCCGTTGGTGGCCTGCATGGTCTGAATCGCGGCAGCGAAGACATACCATTTCCCGATAAAGCCCACCGTCGGTGGAAGGCCACCGAGGGAGAGCAGGAACAGAACCAGGATCAAAGCCATCGGCAGATTGCGGTGGCTCAGCCCGGCATAATCTTCAATGTTGGTCGATCCTGTCTTATTGGCAACGGCGATGATACATCCGAATGCGCCGAGGTTCATAAGCAGGTAGGCGATGACGTAGATGGCGACACCACTCGCGCCCAACTTGTTGGCTGCGATAACGCCCACCAGGATGTAGCCGATATGAGCGACGCTCGAGTATCCGAGAAGGCGTTTGAGATCGGTCTGATGAAGTGCCATCAGGTTGCCGAAGGTCATGGTAACGATGGAGATGAAGCTCAGCAGGCCGACCAGTTCGAGCTTTGTCAGCGGGAAGGCTTCGCCAAACACGCGAACGACCACGGCCAGCCCGGCTGCTTTAGGCGCGACGGAAATAAATCCGGAGATAGCCGATGTCGCCCCCTGCATGGCGTCCGGCAGCCATGAATGGAACGGTACGAGTGCGAGCTTGAAACCAAGCCCTACGAGAACGAGCAGTACGCCCATTTTCAGCAGCATGGAATTAGGAACTGCTCCGCTCGAGATCAGTTTTCCAATAACGGTAATGGAGGTCGACCCGGTGAGGCCGTAAATGAAGGACATCCCATAGACCATGATGGCGGACGAGAACGCGCCGATCAGGAAAAATTTAATGGCAGCTTCTCCAGCCCTGACATCCGTCCGGACGAACCCGACCAGGATGTAGGAAACAATGCCGATGAATTCCATGGCGAGGAAAACCATGATCAGATCGTCTGAACAGACCATAAACATCATGCCAACGCACGACAGCAGGATCAGGCTTAGAAATTCACCGAGATTTTTGTTTTCGCTTACTTCCTTCTGTTGCAGATAAAGCAGAATCGTCAGAATAGTAGAAGCGATGACGCACAGTTTCAGAATGGAAGTATAGGGGGACAGATAAAGAAGAGGCGGGACGCCGATGAGCTCGCCGTGCTCGGCCATCTGCTCCGTCATAATATCGACGATAAATTTTCTGTCCGCGAAGAAAGCGAACAGCAGTCCCCAGATAGCGGCATAGCCTAATTGCCTGCGCCAGGAATCAGGCACAAGAAGATCGGCAACCATGATGCCCAGCGCGGTAAAAATCACCACGACTTCTGGGGACAGCCAAGCCAGATAAACTAAGTAATTAGTCATTCTTAATATTACTAATTAAAGGCAGTCGATGTACTATTGAACGCCCGCTGCCTTCAGAAGCTGAGCTACGATTCCGTGACTTGCCGGATCCATCATGTCCATGAAGACGGCTGGATAGATACCACCAAGAATGGTGAAGATACAGAGCGGCACGACGGCCCATACTTCTCTGTTATCCATTTCGGTCAGATCAGAATACTTGGGATTAAGCTTGCCCAGGAACACACGCTGAATCATCCAGAGGAAGAAGCCCGCAGTGATAAGAATTCCTATTACGGAAAGGCCAGTGCAGACGCGGAACAAAGTTTCCTGTCCCTGGAGTAGTTTCGGATTCGGATTAAATCCACCCAGGAAGCACAGGAATTCACCAACGAAGCCGATGAGGCCCGGCATGCCCAGCGAGGCCATGCAGGCAAGGGTCATGACACCGGCATACTTTGGTACTTGAACGCCCAGCCCACCGAAGCCCTCGACATCCCTGTGATGGGCACGGTCGTAGACGACTCCAACCAATAGGAAGAGAGCGCCGGTGACAAAGCCATGTCCGAGCTGCTGGAAGATGGCTCCGTTCAGTCCCCACACGCTCAGACTGGCCATTCCGAGCAGGCAGTAGCCCATGTGGTTGATACTGGAATAGGCGATCATCTTCTTGATGTCCTTCTGCGCCAGGGCACAGAAGGCGCCGTAGACAACGTTTATCAGACCTAACAGGACCAGCAGCCACGCGAAATCCCGGGTCGCCCGCGGCAAGATGGCGTAATTAATGCGGAGGAGGCCGTATGTGCCCATTTTGAGGAGCACGCCGGCAAGGATGATGCTGACTGCAGTCGGGGCTTCGACGTGGGCGAGTGGAAGCCATGTGTGGAAAGGAAAGACCGGTACCTTAATGGCGAAGCCGAGGAACAAAGCAAACCAGACGACGCCCTGGAAACCGGCGACGATGGGCCCCATGCCGGCCTGCTCTTTGAGCGCGAGAAGGTTGAAGGTGTTCGGAGCGGCGTAGAAATAAATCGCCAGAATGGCGATCAGCATAAAAACACTGCCGAACAGCGTGTAAAGGAAAAACTTGATGGCAGCGAATTCTTTTTTCGGGCCGCCCCAGATGCCAACGAGGAAGTACATCGGCACGAGCATGATTTCCCAGAACACATAGAAAAGGAAGAAATCGAGCGCGCAGAAGACGCCGACCATCCCCACTTCCAGGAGCAACAGAAAGAAATAGTATTCCTTGACCCGCTTATCGATGTTGAAAGAAATAATCACCGCGACCAGCGAAAGAATTGTGGTCAGAATAAGCAATGGCATGCTGAGCCCATCGACGCCGACGAAATAGTAAATTCCGCTCTTGGGTTTACCGTCTTCACCCTTGCCGAATTCAAACCACAGGTAGCCAGCGTCGATTCGTGGCGTTTCCCCCTCCTTCGTCTCGACGTACTGGGTACCCTCGACGAACTGCACGCTCTTCGTGGATTCGGATTCGTAATTACCCCAGGCAGCAAAAGAGATCACAAGAGTGATCCCGGCAAAAGCTGTTGCAATCATCCGGATAAGTTTGTGATTATCTTTCGGGATGAACAGCGTCAGGATGGCCCCAACAAGGGGGGTGAAGATCATTGCGCTCAGCATGGTTTATTCTTTAGTGATCCGCTCCGTTGTGAACGAAAGAAACGGCAATTTATCCCGCTATTTGAAAAAGGATGGCGACTGCGGCGACCAGCAATGTGATGTAAACCAGATAGCTCTGCACGAGGCCCGTCTGGACACGGCGGAACAGCCCGCCTAAGAAACAGGTAATGTGACCAAAAGCGTCCACAATGCTGTCGACGACATAATTATCAAAGCTCTCTTTAATCTTGCTCAGCATCACGGATACTACGGCCGTAGAATTCACGAATGAATCAATGACGCTGGAATCAAAATCGTTCAAGTGATCCGCCCCCTGGAGGGTGGGTTTGATAAAAGTCCCGTCGTAGAACTCATCGAAATACCATTTGTTGCTGAGGTTGTCGTAGAGCTCCGGCCGCTTCTCAGCGAAGTCCTTTTCCGGCTCTCCCTTCCGCAATAGATACCAATCGCGTGATTTGCCAATGGCGACAAATGCAATGATTAGCGAGATGAGGAATGCGCCATACTTGGCGAGAGGATTCGGGCCGTGATGGCCGCCATCGCTCGCGTTGGCTCCTTCGCCATCTTCAGCGTGGGCTGTCGGCAGAATGTCGAAAGACTGCTTGCCCGCGTCCGTGTACTTACCACCAAGATGCTCGAATACAACCCGGCGTGGTTCTTTCACCACACCAGAGGTATGGATCTGGCCCTCGAGGGTGGTCTCGGAGTGGTAGTAGAACCATCCATGTGAACGGAGGCCGCTCGGGTCGAGGCTGAAGACAACCCAGATGCTCAGAATTGCCAGCACAGTCAACGGTACCGTCATGCTCTTTGGAGACTCATGCACGACCGCGTACGCCTCTTCCGGCATCTTCGATTCTCCGAAGAAGGTCATGTAGATGAGCCGGAACATATAGAAGGCTGTCAGGAAAGCTGCACTGAAGCCAAAGAAGAGCAGGAGGAGTGCGATTAATCTCATTCCTCCGTTCGCCGTCATAAAGAGATGGAATGTCCCGCCAAGGATGGCGTCTTTGCTCAGGAAGCCGGAGAAAAGCGGCACGCCGGAGATGGCGACCGTGGCAACGAGCATGGTCCAGAACGTCACCGGCATCTTGGCCGTGTTCCATGAATGCCGATAGGCCGGATTGAACTTGCCGATCAGCGGCATGAACGGCAGCTTGAAGACCGTCTCGAAGAAAGAATATTCGCCGGTTGATTTGAACAGCCCGCCCATGTTCCGCATGTCCTGCGGATCGTCATGGGAGTGGATGTGATGGAGCGCGTGCTCGACCGCGTGGATGACACTTCCCGAACAGAGGAAGAGGCATGCCTTGAACATAGCGTGAGTGGTCAGGTGCATGAGGCCGGCCTGGTATCCGCCGCTGCCGCCGGTCATGTCCGCTGCGCCCACTCCGAGGCTCATTATCATGTAACCGAGCTGGCTGATGGTGGAATAGGCGAGGACCTTCTTGATGTCGAATTGTGCAAAAGCAAT
>JASLXP010000720.1 GCA_030740295.1 Planctomycetota bacterium | reverse complement strand
TGAACGCCGCGTGCCGCTTCGCCAGGCTACAATAATTCAAGCGTTGGCTTCGCCGCCGTGGCAGGCCGGTGATTGCCAAGTTCTGCATCAGAGAACGAGAGAATTGAACGGTGCGGCAGGTTGGGTAACTGCCTAGTCCCTTAACCTGTAGGTTGGGGAAGATCCGGTGTACGCCCGGTCCCTGCAGGCCTGCCGCACTTCCAATTTTGAATCATGGCAAAGCCATTCCTGAATCGTCTTGGCGAACATTGGAGAATCGGAGTCATCCTCATTCTCATCGTGTTTGTCATCTTGTTTTTCCTCGGGTACTATCTTGACGATACCAAGACGTGGAGACTGCCTCGTGGCGAAGATCCCAGGATGAAACTCCCACCGGGTGAACCGACGGATCGATGATCAAGGAGAATGCAGAACAATGTGCTGAACGTGACTGCTTATTCGCGCCTCCGGCGCTCACAGCAGCACGTTAGCACCGTCGTTCGGCCTAGGCAAATGGAAAGAAGAGATAGAATACGAGCGATCGTTGCAGGTGAACCTGTCGACCGATGCGGGTTGTGGCTCGGCAATCCACACGTGGACACATGGCCGATGCTTCACGAGTACTTCGGCACTTCAGCGGAGGAAGAACTGCGCCAGATGCTGAATGACGATATCAGATGGATTCCCGCCGGCTCTTATAGACATCCGGATGGGAAGCCCATGTTCGACATGCAGCGCAAGGGTGAAGACCACGGCGCGGCAGGAGTATTCTCGGGGTGTGAAGATGTTCTGGAAATCGAGGAATTCGAATGGCCGAATCCAGACTATCTCGATTTCACAGAAGTGCTGCGGCGGCTCCGCGACGCAGGGGATGTATACCGCGCGAGCGGCTTCTGGTGTCCCTTCTTTCACGAAGTCGCCAACTTCTTTGGCATGGAGAATTACTTCATCAAGATGCACACACACCCGGAGGTCATCCACACCGTAACCAAGCACATCGTGGATTTCTATCTGGAGGCAAACGCACGTTTCTTTGACCAGGCACAAGATCTAGTGGACGCCCTCTTCTTCGGGAACGACTTCGGTTCGCAACTGGATCTCCTGATCAGTCCAGCTTCATTTGAGGAATTCGTCTTCCCCTATTTCAGACAACTCACGGATCTCGGGCACCAGCATGGACTGCAGGTAATTCTGCATTCCTGCGGCGCCATCAAGAAGGTGATCCCGAATCTGATCCATCTCGGGGTGGATGCCCTGCATCCGCTGCAGGCCAAGGCTGTACATATGGACGCTGAAACGCTTGCAGCCGAGTTCAAGGGGAAGGTTGCTTTCATCGGGGCTATTGATACACAGGACCTCCTTGTTAACGGAACGGCGGATCAAGTAAGACAAGATGTTCGGAGGGTGAAGGAGCTGCTTGGGCCAAACTTGGTTGTGAGCCCGAGTCACGAAGCAGTGCTTCCCGATGTTCCTCCAGAGAATCTGGAGGCGATGGCGAAAGAAGCCATACAATGATCAACAACAGGCTGAACAACGGGTTGCACTTGACCGTCGCTTACGCGCCGGCAAATGAACCCGGTGTCCACCCGAAAAATCCCATCCGCGGAAGTTCGATCACGATCCAAGGGCGATCTGCCTTCTCTGACCACGGGCGCTAAAGAGTGACCCGACACGGCTGACGCTGCCAAAGGCCTTTTCTGGCGGTAAGCTTCGCATTCGGCGCATCCTTATATATAGGATACAGGAGCCCGCGGCCATATGCCTGACATGCGGTCAGGCCGCTACGCGCACATACCTGTCCACCCGAAAAATCCCATCCGTGGAAGTTCGATCGCGATCCGAGGGCGATCCGGCGGAACGAAGCCTCGTCTTGCCACGGTCGCCAAAGAGTAACCCGACACGGCTGATGGCGCCAAACGCCTTTCCCAGCGGAGCTTCGCATTGGGTGCATCCTTTATATATAGGCCACCTCTAAAAATCCCCCGGATTTCTCTTGACACCGATGCTACAAGATACGGATCGCATGGATCACGTTTGATGGACTTGAACGAAAGGCGGCACGGATGTCACAGGCAGGCTT
>JASLXP010000719.1 GCA_030740295.1 Planctomycetota bacterium | reverse complement strand
CAACTCGCCTGGCTTCCCGATGCACACGGCACCGCTGAAGGGCCGCAGCACAGGCAGGCTCTCACTCGCGGGCTGGTCGGCAGCACCGTCCTCGATGGCTCCAGAAGACACAATGAGATTGGCGAAGTAGTCCGGCAGGCCTGTGATGCCGCCCTCGATCACTGCGACGCGAACGCCGTACACGCCGGCCTTATCGAGCTTGCGCCGGGCACTCTCTGCCGTGTCTGAGTCCGGCGCGAGGGCAACGACGCGCAGATCCGTCCGTTTGACCAGCTCGTACGCGAGCGCGCCATCCCGGCAATCGATGTCCAGGCAGTAGCCTTTCGTGATGCCGGTCTTTCGCACGATCTCTTCCGCGGCCTTCGCCCAGACGCCGCCGCCCGGGTATGGCGAAGTCTTGGGACGCGGCTCGATCATCCTTCCGTCCTTGCCATTGGTTTCGCCGAAGCAGTAGATGTCTCCCTGATCCGTACTGGCGAAGAGGCGCCCATCCGATACCGCCAGGCTGCGGACAGTGCCGTCGACCGTTGCGGACCACGAGACTTTCCTGGCCTCTGCATCGATGATCGAGACGGTGCCACTCGCTCCGGCAATGATGCTCTTCCCTGCCACGATGAGCGACTGTGGCTCGTGGTCGAGGACCATGGACCATGTGTCCTTCAGATACGGCGCGTTGTCGATCCGCTCGAGGTGATGTTTCTCGTTTCGCAGCTTCCTGCCCTCCACAACGGGCAAGCGCGGCGTGGCGCGGGCCGTGGCTGACTCGCGGCCGGCATTGTAGGTCCGGCGATCGAGCTTCGCGGCCGAGAGCTTTTTGCCCTCGGAGCGTACGAACCCATCGGGTGTGATGCACACAATCTGTCGCTCGCCCCAGCGGAACTCGCCGTGGCATTTGCGGTCATCGCGAGTGAATGGGATCCACCACTTGCGCGCGCCGACGCTGTGGTACCTCAGGCCCGTTGCCATATCGAAGGCCATGCCCGAGTTGAAGTACACATCGTCCGTCACGGTCACATCACCGCCGCCCGTACCCCAGGGAGTCTTGCCGCCGTAGCGGCCAAGGTGAAAGTGCTGGAAACTGCCGGTCTGCCGGTCAAACACACCGGGCACGCTCCTCCCCGTCGTCACCAGCACGTGGTCCTGTGCCACCGCCAGGTAGCCTTGGGATGCGACCCCGCTGCGGGCAAAGCAGACCATGTGTGGCTGATCGATCTCGATCGTGCCCGTGCTGTCGTTGCACCAGAGCACCTTGCCGGACCCGGCATCGACCGCGTAGATGTAGACGCCCTCGATGGGCCAGATACCAGCACCGAAATAGACGATGCCGTCACGCACCGCGGGCCCACCGCGCACGACCCAACGCGAGACCATGCGCCCGTTGCCGATGACCTTTTCTCCGTTCGGGCCTGCGCGCAGCTTCCAGAGCAGCTTGCCGTCCGAAGCCGACAGGCAATACAGGAACCCGTCGTCGCTCCCGACAAAGACGCGGCCCTGCCACGTGCAGGGCGCGAGGCGGACCGGCCCGCCAGTGAAGAAGCTCCATTTCTCTTCACCCGTGCTCGCGTCCAGAGCGTACAGCTTGTCGTCCGCGCTGCTGCCTACAAAGCACAGCCCACCGGCGGCGACCACGCTGTAGGTCCAATCGAACTTCATGCGCGAGCGCGCGAGGCTCCGGCCGACCCATGCCCGATGCGGCTCGTGCCGTGCACGGCGCAGCCAGTCGAGTGCGAGCGGAACCGGCAGCGACTCGGACGCGTAACCACTCCGCGCAGCGTCGCCCCGGTATTGGGGCCAGTCCGCCGCCGGGCCGGACCTTGCACACAAGAAGGCTGCAACAGCGACAAGAAAGAAAGTGAGCCGTGTTGGGGTCATTGAATACTCTCCTTGAGTGCGGTATTCGTGGACTGTCGCAGGATCAGTGCGGGTGCAGTCACCGCAATGATGATAAGGACATTAGGCTGATTCATGGTGGTCGAGTTCATCACAGGTCTTTTCGGATGGATGATTGATGGGTAATCGTATTCGAATCAACTTGGTCAGATTCTCTAACGATACGCTGCTTGAAATCGCCGGGCAGCTCGAGCACGCGTTGAAAGTAGGTGTCTTCGTTGAAGCGGAGATTGTTGCGCTTGAACAATGGGCGGTCGACGTCGCGGCTGAGGTCGCAATCGAATCTGGCGAGGACGGACTCACTCATGGCGCCGCCGCCGTCGGGGTTGATGTGACAAAGCCCCCAGGTGATGCCGCGGCCGTCGCCGTTATCGGCAAAGGCATCTGGCACGAAAGGGCCGGGCGCGATGGGCGGCACCTGGGTGAGCGCCTTCATCTCGAAGTTGAGTCCGTCGGGCGCGAACTGGATGGTGTTCTTCTCCGGGCCGTCCAGGCTGACCAGTGCGGCGATGCCTTCTCGGTACGGCCAGAGGCAGGTCTCGTGTCCCGAATTCAGGACGGGATTCAGACGCGACTTTTCAAAAGGGCCTTTTGGATCGTCGGCGATGGCCACACCCTGGGCGCGGATGATGTTTTCGCCGCCGCGATCTCTGCCCGGAGAGCCCTTGTAGTAAAGATAGACTTTTCCCTTGTAGATGAGCGGGAAGGGGTCATGGATGCACCGTGAATCCCAATCTTCAGGCGTGCCCTGCTCCACCACCGGCCGGCCAAGCGCTTTGAACGGGCCTTCCGGCGTATCGGATTCCGCGACCGTCACGGGGCACGTATCTCCGAACTGGATTACCTGACTATATGCCTGGTAGTAGAGGTAGTAGCGGCCCTTCCAGATGAGGATGTCGGGCGTGCAATTGGACCGCCAGCCGAGCTCCCCCTTGGGCGGCCGCGTGGTTGCCGGGCCGAGCTCGTTCCAGGTAAAGCCGTCTTCGCTGGAAGCCACCCAGATGTCGGCCAGGTCCCAATCGACTGACGGAATGGTATCGGTCGCATTGTCATAACCCGACGGCGGTCCCTCCGTTCGGCGGCACGTGTAATAAACGTAGTACGTGCCATCAATCCGAATGACCTTGGAAGGATCGCGGCGCGAGACATTGGGCTCACGAGAGAATCCCTCAAGTCTTGAAAACTTGAAATTGCTGAAGAACTCGTTGCCGCGGTCTTCGTGCGGATTCCACTCGTCATACAGGCGCGCCATTGCCGCACTGAGCTCACGGTCGGAGGGCTTTTCGATGGGGAGCTTTGCGGGAAAGGGTTGGTGCATAATGACGATTTAGTCCTACTGCGTGAGAAAACTACGTGACTGGCCAAATAAAGAGGCCTTGTGCTTTATGCTTGATGGAAAGAAAAGGAATTGGGGGAATTAGGAAACCGGAAAACGGATTCTTTATGCTTCGATGCTAGTGGGCCGATGCTACAGCAACACCGGTCTCCGTTTACCGATTTCCCAATTCCACAATTCCTTTCAGACTGTGAAGAATCTAGCGCATTAGGATCAGAGAAGGCCGGGGATTTACATCCGGTGCAGCCACGATGTGCAGAGGCTACTCAGCCTCACCTTTGTTCAATCGGCTCAGCTCCACGTTGTCGAACCAGATGCGGCCTTTCTTGGTGCGCTCGACCAGGAGCATGTAAACCAGGCGTGGTTCTTCCATGGCGGGGGTGCGTACGAAGCCGACGACGGGTTTCCACCGGCCGCGAGTTGGTTTCTCCAGATGCTGATCGACGGTGGCGTGCCGGGTTGACCACTTGCCGTTTTTGTCCTGCCACTTGATGGTGATGCCGATGCTGGCGTCTTTATCTGTGTCCGCAGTGCGGATGTCGCAGGTGACGCGGTAGAGCGTCTGCGGCTCGACGGTGGCCGTGCGGAGGAAGCAGAGGGGCTGGCCTTCGCTGCCGGAAGCATCGAGCAATAGGGAGCCGCGACTTTCGCTCCCCGTTCGCCGGTCCCAACCGAATGTGGCGTGGCTGCTGGAGCGCTGCCAGTGTCCCCAGCCTTTGGGCATGCCGGCGCTCTTCCAGTCGTCACGTGATCCTGCCGCGGGCAGTCCCGCGCTCTTTTCAGTTTCAAAGTCGCTGCTGAAAGCGTGCTCGATCTTCGTGCCGGCCGACGGCCCGTTTTTCACGAGCTTCTGGATTTCGAGATAGGTCGACATCTCGGCACGAACGCTCTCCCAGCCTTTCTGAATGAACGCGGCTCGCTTTTTCTGTTCAGGGCTTTCGGACAGATCGACCACCTTCTCAATCAGGCCATCCAGATACTCGTCCTCCCCGATCCGAATCTTCTCGAGGTAATCGGCCTTGTTGAAATGCAGGTAACAGGTCGCTTTCGCACTCTCCTTGAACCACTCGGTGCGAGGCACACGCTTCGTCCAGAACTTTTCCCAGAACTCGTAATACCTGGCGAGGTGCGGTGCGGCCCGGTCTCCCACGGTGGTGCGATACCACTCATCCAGGGTCGCATCGACATCGAGAAAAGGATTCCAGAGCAGGCGAAGGAACACGTAGAGCTTCGGACCTTCCGTCCATTCCGGCATGGGGTATGCCTCGGCGTAATAGGCGACCACTCCCTGTTCGTGAGCGAAACGAACATATTTGCCCATCAGGTGCGGGTAGAAACGGGGCACTTTGTAGAACTGGTCACCGTAGATGTAGTCGTACCACGCCAACTTCCGTGCTACTTTCATCCATGCTTTCGTGCGGGCCACGTCACGCCGCCGCTGTCTCCAGTCGGCCCAATACATTCGATCGATGCACACGTAAGGAAGGATGCGCGAATTGAGACCCACATGCGCTGGGGGATCGGTCACCTCGTTGTACGCCAGGCAGCCAAACCATTTATCCGGGTACTTGGCCAGCACGCCGTCCGCGATTTTGTTAGCCCAGTCGAAGAAATAATCGGACAGATCAATCTGGCTGATCGAATTGCGCTTCGCCTCCTCGGCTTTCGTGACCGAATCATCCCACGCGTGGGAATCGTTCATGCCCAGCGAGTAGGATTCCGCGTCCGGATGCTTTTCGAAGAACTCGCAGATATTTTTTACGCCTTCCTCGACAATGCCCTCGGCACTCAGGTTCGGCTGCCACCGGTAATCGCTGTTACTCTTCGGCGCGTATCGCTTACCATTCAATACGGGGTAAAACTCGGGACGAGTCTTCGCATACTTCGAGACCGGGTAAAGGTGCAGCAGGTTGTGGTGAAACCGCATGCGCCCGTGCATCCGCTGCCGAAGGAGGAAGGTGGAAATCTCCTTATCCCTGAAAGAACTCCCGCTGAGCTGTCGGCTGAAAAAAGCCGGCTCTTGCTTTACTTCCTGCCGCGGGACAGTGATCGTCGTGTGCTTCGGAATGTGCTCGCCGATATCGCCCGGCAGAAGCCACCGAACGCCCAGGTAGCGCTCGAGAAAATCCTGTGTCCCGAACAGCGTTCCGTGTTCCGAGCCACCGACAATCTCAATCCGGTTCGCCTGTGGAGAGGTGAAGACAAAACCGTCCTTATCGAGTTTGCGATCACCGGGATTGGATGTCAGGCGGAGAATCGATCTGTCCGTCCCTTCAGCCCCGGGCTGGACAATAGCCAGCTTCGCCCCGCTGCTCTGCTCGATGACCCTCTGCAACAATGCCGCCGCGTCCCGAACCATCCCAGGCGCCTGCGCATCAACCACAATCATCGCTGCCGGCTGCCCATCCCTGACGAGGTCAACGGATTCCTCAGCAAAAAGTCCCGCAGGAACAAGGATCAACACCAGGCTGAAAACGCAAACAGCCTTCGTATGCATGCAATCGGTCACAAGATCTCCTTCAAGAAAGTTTCAGAATCGGCCTGCCCACCTGTTCAGACTTGCCCGGGCTCTTATCGAACTGTGTCTTAGTGACCCCACAGACATGAATGACCATCCCCTCCTTGCGGAGCACGTTAGGGTCCCTTACATAACGGGCAGATAACATATAAGTCGCTTCCGGGTATGCCAGCCTGAAGACCCTGAGTGAATCGGCAGCGGGGCATCGGGGGTTATCTCACCCTCCGGGGCGCCCCATCTGGAAACCGCCTGACCAGCGACGAGCCATACAACACATCCCTGACACAACACAACCCTAAACGAAGGAGCAAGACAATGTGGAAGAAAGCAATTCTCACCGTATTCATAACCTCCCTGGCATCAGGGAACCTGCTGGCGCAGCAGGGGCAGATGCGTTGGCAGAAGTGGAGTTTCAAGAGCAAGCCGACGGCAAAGGACGACGCGGAGAAGAGGATCCTCGACGTTCTCGCCGGTATGCAGGGCCGAAAGGGGATGATGAGCGTGCCGATGGACGACGGGCGTCTCCTACGCATCCTGGCCGAGTCAATGCAGGCGAAACACGTCGTCGAAATCGGCACGTCTCAAGGCTATTCGGCCATTTGGTTCTGCCTGGCGCTCATCCGAACCGGCGGCAAGCTGACAACGTACGAGATCGACTCCAAACGGGCCAAGCTCGCCGAGTCCAACTTCGAGAAGGCCGGCGTCGCAGACATAGTGACACTCGTTCTTGGCGACGCCCATGAGAAGGTTAAGGACCTGGCGGGCCCGATCGACATCCTGTTCCTCGACGCGGACAAGAAGGGCTACATCGACTACCTCCAGAAGCTGCTGCCCAAGGTCCGGGCGGGAGGGCTCATAGTGGCGCACAACATCGACCCGCGGATGGCCGACCCGCGGTACGTCAAGGCCATCACCACGAGCACGGAGTTGGACACATTGCTGGTGAATCTGCGGGCCTCCGGCATCAGCGTCTCCATGAAGAAGCGTTGATGATGGACATGGCCCCCAAGCGAGAGCTGTCGCGGTCTGCATCATCGCAGGCATCATCATCGGTGCTCCCGACGATGGCGGTCCGCACGATCGCCGTGGTCGTCTGCATTTCGGCCCTGGGCGCGGTTAACGGACTGATCATCTCAGTGAGCTTGCTGGGATGGCCGCCCCACGTGCGAGTCCTGATCATCAATCGAGCTGGTGTGACTCCTACTTTTGGTCCCCCGCAGGGGTGTTTCTCGACGTCTCTACCGTAAACCGCCAGGCCGGGCCTTCGACCACGCCCCCATCATCGCTGATGGCATCGACTCGCCAGAAATAAGTCCGGCCGGGTTCCAGTTTCTCCGGTGTGAAGATGTTCGTGTCAGTCATCTCCTGCTTTCTTTCCAGGCCGTCGAGTGCGGTGCCGAAGTAGAGGATGTGTTTCTTCGCCTTGTAGCCTTCGAGGAACATCAGGTCGGCGTTGGGCTTCACGGTCGTTGAACCGTCCGGAGGAACGGGCGTCGAGGCGTGTGGATACTGGTAGCCGGGTATCCAGTAGCGTTTGTCTCCATGCTCGTAGGCCCCGATGTCGGGCGCCTTGCCTGCGAAATCAAGGGACTTGAAACGCGAGACGGGGCTCTTTACTTCTTCGGGGGCTACGGTCTGGCCGCCGTCCACCAGCGGCGAGCCCGTGATGGGGCGGAAGTCAAAGTTCACTGGGTCACGCAAATGCCTGTAAGCGGCGCCGCGCTCCCGGACGTTGTGGTCCACGATGCCCGGGACGCGGAATGGGTCCGGCTTGTTCCGGGCTTTCATGCCCCAGGAGCGATGGGCCAGGTTGGCAAGGTTGTTCCGGGTCACGCTTTCTTCGTTGAAATCCAGGCCGTGCAGAGCCTTGTAGCCCATGACACCCATGTTCATCAGTTCTCTAGCGGGATCGGGAAAGAGGGTACAGTTGACTACCGTGTTATTGGCGATGATGTGCCGGTCGCCCTTGACCTGATTGGGCTGGCAGTTCCAGGTGACGTTACGCAGGTAAACTCCATCTCCGTGAATCTTGCCGTCCTCCCGCAGGACGACTTTTCCGTTGCGATCGTGGTAGTCAAACCGCACGCCCTGGCGATTGGAATCGTGCGCCCAGTTCTTCTCGACGAGGCAGCCGATGTGCACGTCAGTGCCCACGTTGATTGCCGCACCATCGTATTGGAGATTCCCCATGTCCGTCAGATGGCAGAGCGAGATTGTGTTGCCGGCGGCGCAGGGACGGATCCCCTCGCTGTTGCCCGAACGCATGACCGTGCACCGGCGCATGATGCTGTCTTTCCCCGTAACGATCGTGCCGCAGCCGCCGGATGAGTTGACGTCCCATTCGGTATCGTGGAACAGGCAATTCTCGACGCGCGTCCCTTCGCCGGCGAGGTAAAGCGGCGCGTTGGAGTAGGCGAACCGGCAGTTGACGAAAGCCACGTCCCGGCAGTCAGTCCGGGACAAGGCGCTGGCATAGCCGGTACGCCACGGCGTGGTGATGGCGAACTCGCGCAGCAGGAAGCGATGAGTGGCCGGGTAATCGAACCGGCAGTCCTCGAACCGTATCCGCTGGGATCTGTCGATCTTGAAGCCCTGGCCGAAGACGTGCAGCCCTTCGATACTGAGGTCAGCGCAATCCCTCAGCACGATGCCGTGGTCGCGCGCTTTGCCGCGCACGTCGAGGTCGTTTGGGTCCTTTCCATCAGGCGGCATGAGATAGACGGTCTTCGATTCCGAGTCGAACCACCATTCATTCGGTCGGTCCAGGGCGGGTAGACCGAGGATGTAATACACAACGTGATTCTTAAACTTGTCCAACTGTGGACCTTTGAGCCTGCCGACCAGCCGGTCGTAAGTGAAGTGGTCGGAGCCTTTGCCGTGCTCGAGCACGGGCCGCGTCCAGGTGATCCAGTGATAGCCGTTGATCACCACCATCGCACCGGAGAAGTCCTTACCGCTCTCCGCCAGGGACTGCCCTTGTCGGCTTGGCGCGCCGTAATCGCCGTCTCCCTCGCGAAACTCGCGGCCGGTCTGCGACTTAAACGGAGCGTCGTAGATGAGACCCGGTCGCGTCTTGCCTGTCGGCTCCTTCTTGCGGTAGTTCCAGCCGTGGTCCGTGTTGCGCATGCATTGAGTCATGCGCCAGATCGAGCCATCTTCGAAAGTGGCATCCGGCCAACGGGCGACGTAAACAAGCCGTTCGCCGATGAAGAGCTGCCAGACGTCGAAATCGAGCTTTGCGCGCCAGATGCCGTCGCGCCAACGCTCCCATTCAACATCCAATCGCCGCGTGCCGTACAGCACAGCTCCCGGATCGGCAATGATTCGGATCGGCTTGTCCCTTTCGCCTTTAAGTCCATCGATAACGATCGGCTCGCCGTATCGCCCCGGCGGCAGGCGCAACGTTTCACCTGGCTGAGCTTTTGAAAAGTCAGGCAGGTCCGCAGCGTCCAGCGATGCGCACACGCTGGCCGTGAGCAGTGCGAGTGAGTGAGTCATCATCATTCTCTTCCCTTCTATAGATTCACGTTCGATTCCCTTCATCTGTTTCGAACGCCATCAGCTATGGCGGCCTCGTCATTGTTCCGGCCAGCCCTTTTCCTTCCACACTTCCAGGATGAGAAAGTAACGCTCGAGGGGCAGGCCGGGATAGATGCAGTTTGAAGTGGAGAAAATACAGCCGCCCCCCGGCATGCCGTGCTCCAGCGCGTATTCGGCTGACTGCCGAACTTCATCCGGTGTGCCGGTCTGCATCAGGCCGCAGTCGACGTTGCCGATGAGGCAGACGCGGTCGCCGATCAGTTCTTTTACTTCCCGGATGTCCACTCCTGCCTGGGGATCGAGTGAGTGGAGCGCGTGCGGCTCGCCCTCAATGAGGTCTTCAAGGATTGGCATGATGTCGCCGTCCGTATGTTTGATGACGTAGGCGCCCATCTGGCGTTGGCCCTGCACCAGCCGTGTGAGGAATGGCGTGATAAACTCCCGAAACATCGGCGGAGAGAGGAAGGGGCCTTTGTTGAAGCAGTAGTCCGCGCAGAGAGCGAAGCCGTCCAACCCGCCGTCGATGTATTGCCTGGCGCGTTCGAGTGCCGCATCCACCTTGTTGTTAGCTTCGGCTTTCACCACATCGGGCTCATCGACCAGCCGAAAAACGAACTTTTGGTATTGCTGGCCGTTCGGGATGGCGTAGGTCGCATCACCGTGGACCATGAGGAAGTACTTCATCCCGCTCATCTCACGTACGATCTGTATCAGCCGCAGATGGTCTTCGATAGAGCTCGGCTGGTGAAGGAAAATGGCTGAGTGTCCCAGCGCCTCCGCGGATTCGATGTAGATTCTCGCACACTCCTCCCGAACGGCTTCTTTCTCTTTCTCGGGCTTCTCCCCCCAGCCCGACCAGTCCATGTGGCTGGGATGGGTTTTGCCGAGCAACTCTTCGGTAAGAAAGAAAACCAGCTCGAACGTCGGCACGATGCCCGGCGGCTGCCCGCCCTTGAGGGCCATGATGAACTTCTCACGAGGCGTCATGCCACTGGGCGCTACCTCCGGCGGCTCAAAGGTATGCGGACAGTCAAGAGTCGATTCCATAGCTGTTCTTATCCCTGCACTTTGAATCAGTGAGACCTCCCGATCGGTCTGCCCTCGCGCAACATCGGAATTGTAAGTTGGGGTCGCCGGCTTGACCAGCAGTGCTTCACGGTCTGACAGCTCCTGATGGTGTCGACGCGTGTTTGACCTGAACTCCTATCGGGCACCTTGGCAGTCCGGTGGCCTCTTCCAGATGACGCGTTCTTCTCGTAAAAGAAGCCAGAGAAATCCACCGTCCAATCTTCCTACTCGAATGCTGTCAATCGCTCATAGTCGGCTTTTGTCAGCACGTAGACCGGGCTGCCAGTGAGTTTGAGATTTGCATGGCCATCTTCCTCCACGGCGAATTCGCGAACGCGACCCACGACGTCCACAATGACCCAGGGCTCCGTCCCTCGAAGTGGCAGACGGACGCGCCCGGAACCTCTGGTTCTCCAGAGCATCCGTGTCTTTCCAAATATTGCGGCCTGGACGTTTCTGTCGCCGACGTCGAGCCGCGTGTAAGGAAAGCCATCGATCAGAGCACTGACCGTGTAGTATGCGGCCTCGCCGGGCATGTGGGCGGTCACGATGTCGTTGCCCCGCGCATATGTCCAGGGCCACAGAAAGCCGATGTACTGGAAATCTTCGCGACTGCACACGCAGGCGACCATCTTGGCGATCGTGTCTGCCTGCCAGCGACGGGCATCGAAGCCATGGCACGCGCGGGCACCCGTTTCGCCAATCCAGAAGGGCTTGGCGTTTTTCATTCCTGCACGCTTGTAGCAGGTAAAGACTCCCAGCTCAGTTTCGTTGGGTGAGTTGGAGAGGGTGCCTCCAAGCGTCGGTGGACGCTGCGGGTAGGCGTGCACGTCCCAGACATCAATGTACTTGTCGAGGCCGAGCTTGATGCAACTGGTGAACCAGTCGTCCGTGCCCGGCCGAACCAGACTCCCCCCGACGAAGATTCCGTCCGGACGCGCCGCCTTGACGGACTCATACTCCCCTTTCGTTCGACTGACCCAATGTTCGGGCGTTTTTCTGACTCTATGGTGGATATCGACTTCGTTGAACGACTTGAACCAGCGCGTGTGAGGCGCGGCCTTCTTTGCGAGATCCAGTCTGGCCTGCTGGGTATAGGCGTTGTGAATGTCCCAGAAATCCATGGTCAGGGCGATGCCCAATTTCTTTGCCTCCTCCGCCATATCCAGTGGAAAGCCGGGACTCGAACCGATGTTTCGATAGATTCCCATGCGCGTCATCCAGGGGAAAGCCTTGCGATAGGTAGCCCGTTCTCCCGATCCCATAAAGTAGTAGGTGACCGCCATTTCCTTCGTATCCCTGCGAGCATACTGGGCCGCGGCGCCGCGAATCACGCTGAAGCCATCGGGCGGACAGACAAGTATCACTTTGCCGGCCTTACTGAACAGGGTCGCCTGCAAGGCGTAGTAACCCGTCTCCGGTGCCTTCCCAAAATCCACTGACAGGGCGGCAGGAAATTGTGCCTCAATCTCCCTCCGTTCGATCTCCTTACCGTCATAGTCGGTCATGGCCAGTTCCAGCTTCGCATCGAAAGGAATGATGGGCATAACAATGCCTCTGTTCCCTCTGATGCGCTGCCAGCGCAAATCAAAACGCAGTTTCAGGGGCCGGCCGGGATACACCAGGTTGGATGGCGCATCGTTGTTTAGGACAAACTTCAATCGCGTTGCATCGGCTCTGAGCTCATGGTCGGCTTTCGGGTCGCTCAACTGCGTGCGCAGCCCTTTCGTCGGGTGTCCCTGCTCGTCGGTGAATCTTGCGGCGAAAGAAAAGACTCTGTCCTTTCCGTGCTGCATGACGAATTTCAGCAACAGCCGGTGCCAGCCCTTTGTCATCTTCAATCGAGCCAATCTCGGCGCTTCCCTTTTGCCGAGCGTCACTCGGACCTTCCCGCCCTGGTCGTTGATTCCCGTCACCGTCGGCTTTTCCGTTTCCTGCTCTCCGGAGAAAGCTGCGGGCGGAGCGGGATCCTTTTCAAAACTCACTCGATGGCCGTCAAGCCACGCCGCGCTGAAGAAACCGGTGTGGGACGTGTGCACAAGACAGTCCATCTCCTCCTCGGCGTGGAGGAAAACATGAGCGTATCCCACTCCTCTTGCCCACGAGTAGTCGCCGGTACTGGGATTGATGACGGCCATTCCAATTTCCATCGTTTGCTTCTGTGCCCATTCCGTGGGCCGGCGGCTGTCGAACACGACTGCGGTCACCGGTTCGCCCGGATTGGGACGGAGCCGCGGTTCGGCCTCGATTCCCCAGAGAGAGAAACCGGCCGGTCCACCCCACTTGTCAACAACCAGCCAGGCCCGTGGCGATCCATTTTGCAGGGGCTTGGGCTTTTCAGGAAAGTGTCTGGCTCTCTTGAGGAACGGCCCCGTCGCTCTGCCAGTCGTCATGGATGATGAGACGAACTCCGCCACTTCCTTTTCCGTAACCTTTCCAATGAGCACACCCCGCAGCGCGTAGCGGTCGTCCATGATCATCATGGCTGGGAGACGCTTCAGTTGCATGCTCTCAGCAAGATCGGCGGCGTTATTTCCGATGAAAGTGGTAATCGTTAACCTTTCTTTCTTCGCGGGCGTCATCTGAGTGGCGATGAGCTTGAAGAACGAATCGGCATCTCTGCCGTCTTGGCTTTCGAGGATGTAAATCCGGAAGTCGGGTCTCAACGATGCGAGTGAGTCAGTCGCGGCGCGCCAGGTAGCAGTTTCCAGCGTTACATTTTCCGGAAGGCGTTCGGCCAGAACCAGCAGGAAGGCATCCACCTGTTTCTGCTGGCTGGCCATGCCTTTCACCTGGATCTCGAGGTACCTGTCACCGGGATAGACCTTCAAGCGTGCTGACCCCCTCCGCCATTCAGTCTTCCACGAGACACGGTTGGACTGGTTGAACGAAGTACGCTGAGTCAAATGGTCGGTGTCCGACCCGATGCGAAAGCTGAAGGTCTGGGTTGCCACTCCGCCGAGAGTGAAGGAAGTCCAGATGAGATACTCGCCTGGCAGTACATCTTCCGGCAGCTTGTACCGCAGCGTTGCCGAGCTATGGGCGTGCCCTGCTTTGCGCAGGACCAGGGCATTGCCGTGAATGAAGGCTCTCCCTGCGTTGTGCTCGACCAATTCTGCATAACAGACCTGGAGATTCTTCGGCGCGTCTCCGCTCTTCTTGTCCTCATGTTCTGCCTCGAGCAGGATGCAGGGCTTCTGTTCGGGTTTGACGGGCAGAGGTCTGAGGAAGTCGGCCTGGGCAGGGCTCAGAAGGCAAAAAAAGGCCAGGGCGACCACCATCATCGTTTGCACTGGGATGGCCACGGCGCAATGGCAGCGATTGATTTGGCTCTGTCTTTTCATGTTTGGGATCAATCTACTTCGCCAGATAGAAATCTCGATACACACTTGGTCGCTTGCCTTCGCCGATGCCGGGGGTGATGCCCATCCAGTATTTGCGGCCGGCGCCGTCGTTCTCGTTGGCGATGAAGTTCAGGGAGAAGACCATGCCGGACCGTAGCTGGCGGCCCAGGTCGGCCCATGGGAATGCCATCTCGTAGACCGTTTCGCTGCCGGCGCGTTTGGCCGACGCGTGGAAGTTGGGGCGCGGATCTCGCGGATGGGTCTGGTAAATGTGCGTACCTTTGGCGTCTACCACGACTCCGTATTCTCGGTCGTCATCGTCGAAGCCCGCGGTTTCACAGGCATCGTTCATTATGTCCACGGCGATCTGCAAGCTGTCGCTTACCCAGTAGGCCTGGAGGTTCGGCGTGACGTGTTTGTCATCGGTCACGCGCACGAGCATGTAGAGGTTACGGTCGTCCCACGCCAGGCTTGCTCTGGCGCTCAAGTCCTGAGGCCCATTCCATCCGGCCGGGTCCGGGGGCTGTATGTGGCCTCTGGTGTCCACGACGATAACGGGCACGTCTTTCCAGTCCTTTGCGTTTCCATCAACGGTGACAGAGGCGCGCCGAGTGACCGGGAGCACATCGGTGGCCACGGTTATGGGTTGCGGTTTGGACTGTCCGGCGGCGAGCGTCAGTTGGAGAGGTCTGCCTGCACGCTGAGTCACAGGTGCGCGGAGGCCGATGTCGATCCACGTCGGACCAGTCACTGCGGACAGGATAATGCGTTTGGTCTGTTCGCCCAGGCGGCTTTGCAGGGGCAGCGTGTCGGCAGTCTGGTTGACGAGCCCAAGACGCAATGTGCTGACATCGACGAGTGAAGCCAGGATGACTTCAAAGGGCCTGCCTGGCGCGAGGCTTGCCTCTTTAATGCCTGCGAGCAGGGCATCCACGTCTGCACCGGCCGCCTGAATGAAAACGGGAGCGCCTGTCAGTTCGATGTTTTCGGCCGCGATGTGTCTCCCGTAAAGATCGAAGACCCGGGCGCCTTTCGGCAGCTTTGCTTTCATTGCGAATGGTTTGCGCACGGACCAAAGCGTCGCGACCGAGGTCTTGGTCTGCGGCCGGTTGAAAACGTTCGCCTGAATGGTGCCGCCGGCCATCTTGAAAGAGCCGACGGGCTGTGCGTGGTCGAGGTGATGAGCGACGCTGGCGTAAGCAACCGCGCCGGGCATGGGCTGAAGCGGTGCGCCGCGGAAGAGCGCGTATCTTCCGCCCTCCCCGTAGCTGTTGCTGGCTTGCATGTGCCAGATGTACTTCTCCGCGCCCGAGGATTTGGCGATGATGAGCGATCTAGCGGCACAGTTGGCGAAGGACTTCGAGATTTCACCTTGAAGCGGGGCTTCGTCCTTGATCGCCCAGCCTTTCTCGCCGATCCACATCTTCCGCGGGCCATCGAATTCCTGGAGAAGCCGGAAGGCGGCCCGGTGCTTTTCTGTTTCCGTGTTGTCGACCGGAAACGCGGGCCGCAGACCCGGCCCGAAGATGCGGGGCGACGCGTACGGGTGGGGGCCGAAGATGTCAAAATAGCGTCCCACCTTCCTGAGGACCGGCCGCGAAAACGGAAAGTTGCTCAGGTAGTCACCGCCGCTGACAGTGCAGCCGCAGATGAGAGCATGAGGCGCTTCCTCGCGGATGATTGGAGCGACTTTCTTTACGATGCGGAGGTAAAATTCCACCGCTTTGTCCACGGGAAGATTGCGGCTGGCTCCCAGCTCGAGGTTAGGTTCGTTCTGGATCTCGAAGACCGCCACGCCAGGATGTGCGCGCACCGCGTCGCGAACGAAATCGGCGTATCTATCGAGCGCCTCTTCGGTCGGAAGACCGTCCTTGCCGGTCTTGGGATCGAGCCAACCCGGCTCGCGGTAATCCAACAGCATCATGACATCGATGCCGGCTGCAAGGCACTTCTTCACGTGATCGGTCGCGTACGTGTATGCTCCCTGATGATACTCACTGTACTTCCAGAAATGGAAACGCCGTGACCAGTGTACGCCAATGCGGGCCGCCGAAATCGGGTCGCACGACATGCCGAAAAAGGACTGCGGATCGCGTTGTCCGTAGCGCAGTGGCCGGGGCACAACGCCGAATGCGCCCTCGCCCTTCTCTTCCGCAGTCCCGTCTCCCACGGTCACCGAAACGTAGAAGTAGCCGGGGCCTGGCGAGTCGATGCCGAGATGAACGTCCAGCGCGGCCCAGGGATCGAAACTGAAAGTTCCCTCGCTGGACGCGACGTTCTTTCCCTCGAGATCGAAGACCTCGATGGTCACCGTCACTTTGCGTTCTTCACGCAGACGATTGCGAATCGTTGTGGAAACATTGACCTTCGGCTCGTTAGTAAAGTGGATGTGGCCGGGCTGGTCTGTGGACACTTCAATCTGCCAGGTTTGCTGAGGCTGCCTGGCGAGGACGCCAAGGCTGCGGAGCCAGAAGGTGCCTTTTGGGCCATCTGCCGAAATAGGGGCGATCAGCACGCTGTGGATTGGAAAGTGAATCTTCCCGTCTTTCGCTCCGCCCCAGTGCTTTTGAAACTGTTTCTTGGCGAGGGCCAGCTCGATCCTTTCCCAGCCATCGGTCCTGGTTTTGAATCCGGCGGCGTGGATCTGGCCGGTGGCGTCGCGAATACGCGCGAGGAAAGAACGCCAGCCGGGGCTCCGCATGTCAACCACGAGCGCGTGCGCAGCACTGATGGCAACCGCGCGCTGGGGGCCCGCGTAGCGCCCGCCGCCCGACAGATCGAAGGTCACTTTAAGAACCTTCCGACCATCCACTTCTTCTGTCATGAGCTCACCCTTGGCGCCGGGGAACTCCTTTCCCGGATTCAGGGACCAGCCTTTCGTCGAATCGCAGGGAGCGAGGAGCAGTTCCTTACCAGGCTTCCTTTTCGGCTCTTCCGGAATTGCGGCCGTCTGAGGCTTGTTCATCGCCTTTGCAGGGCCTGGTTTCTTCTTTTCGGGATCGGGCTCTTTCTTCTTCGCCGGCGCTGGCTCTTTCTTTTTCGTGAGGGCCGGCTTCCTGTACTCGACTGGCTCGACTGGAATGAGCGATACTTCGTCTATGCCGAGTTCGCCCTGGCCGATGGAGGCATTTCGGATGTAAAGGGTGAGCCGCTTCGTGCTGGATTTGATGGTCTGTCTATAGATGTGGACCTTAAACGGCCGCCAGCCAAACGTGCCGCCGGTCGTGATGAATTTCCAGACGTCCGGTTGGCCTGCAAGGGAGACCCAGCCCTGCACTTTGAGCTTCTCGCCCTTCTCCGTGCCCCACTGCAGCAGGCTGACGGAGACGCTCTGTTTCAGCAAGCCCTTCCCGCGCATGACGACGCTCAATTCGTGATCTTTCGCCGGATCGATGTTCGTGTAGGAATACAGCAACCGCTCCCCCTCGACGCCGGTCAGGCCCATGGTGTAGGAAGCCTTTCCTTCATAGGGATCATCGCGATCAGCAAATCCCGGCTCCGGGAGCCCTTTCCACTGTCCCCAATTCCACCCCCTTGCGCCGTCCTCGAATCCGCCGTTTGAAATCAGGTTTTGAGGCTGATCCTCCGCGAAGGCCGCTGCACCCGCGAAGCTCATCAGGACGATCGCTACCAGATGGGCAAATCTTCTGATGTGTTTCATCGTTTTCTCCTGCTGTGATATCCGCTGGTCCAGGAGGAGTTTTTATGACACCTCGCGCCTTGTGGCGCGGGAGCAATGAAGCAGCCTGCCGCCTGTCACTTGGTCTCGTGCGGCAGGGGGCCGTAGGCTTCGATCTCCACCCACTGGGTGCTGCGGTTGGCGGTGTTCTTGCTGAGCCAGTTGCGGATGTAGCGGGTCTCGACGGGCTTAAATGTGATGAGCCGCCCGGCCTCGGTTTCCCTGTAAGGGCCGTCTTTGGCGCTGTCGAAGATCACCGTTTCCTCGCCGGCGAACTTTCCCGTGGCCGAAACTGCCACGCGGTTGCCTAGATACGATCTTCTGTCTTGGTAATAGTGCCACACGCGGATGTTCCCGAGTTTCTTTACCTCGCCGAGGTCCACCTGAGCCCACGCCGTACCCTTGGTGCCATGGCCGAGATGGCGGTCGAGCTTGCCGTCAGTCACCATCGCGGGCCGGCCGGCGGTGATGTTGTTGGGGAAGCTCGTCGTGACGGGTTTTCCGCGCGCGTAGTTGACCAGTGTTCCCAGTTTCCCCGGGGCGTCGATGGCCTTCGTTGTGGACCTGGGCGCGGGTTCAGGTTTGGGATTCGGATCCTTGACGGGGTTGTCGTAGGTCACCCAGATCGGGGACGACCATGCCTGGTTGCCATCGGCCTGTACGAGATGGATGTAGACGTAGTGCCTGCCCGTGAAGTATTTGCCCGGGCGATAAGTGGTGTTCACGGACGAACTGTCGTCGGGCAGCGGCAGTTGACTGACCGGCAGGCCGTTGTCGTACACAGTCAACTGTTTCAGCGGCGCCGTGCCGTCGATCTCGATCTGGAACGTCGGCACCTCGGCCGCGGTGAAGCGCTCGCCCATCCAGTGATCCCCGCTGCGAAAGATCAGGCGGATTTTTGACGTGGCGCCGAACGTGCGCCGCGCCTGCATGGAACGGAAGATCGACTCGAGCTGGCCCTCTGGCGCCCAGACGCAGGCGTAACTGGCCGACGTCGAGACGTGGTCGCTGCTGGCGATGAAGCCGAGATGATAGCCCTTGTCCAGCCCGACGTGGGCCTGCCTCTGGCTGTCGTGATCCCTGCAGCCCTGGTAAATCTCCATCAGGGGCCTGAACGCGTCGTTCTGGTGGGCCCACGTTCTGGCGTTGACCGGGGCATGCGGGATGGTGAAGGTGTCGTGATCCAGTTCCTTCCAGAACTCCGTCAGGGGGTAAGTGAAGTTCCGCAGCACATCGTCCCGCAGCGTGATGACGTTGTGGTCCGTCTCGCCCATGCTCCTCTCGTAGGTGAACATTGCGAAGAACTTCTCCCCAAGCCGGTGCCGCGTGACCTCCTTGGTGCATCGCCACCAGAGCTGCGACTTCACGTTTCCGTGGTTGATGTCTCGCGTGTGGTCGGTAATGCCCAGGAAGTCGAGCCCGGCAACGTCGATGGCGTAGCGGTAGGTGTCTTCGATCGATCCGTCGAGATAGGGAAAGCACAACGACAGGTCCGTGTGCCGGTGAAGATCGCCGTAGAACAGGCGGTAGGTCTTCCCGCCGACGGTGGCCAGTTTCGCGGCTGCCAGCCGTGGTGCTGGTGCCATGGCCGATGCTTCTGACGGCTCGAGCCTTGGCTTCGGCTCCTCGCCCCCGGGGTGGGACAACAGGCCCAGCGCGATACCCCGTGGTTGGGTGTCCTTGCGGCGGTCGGTACGACCGGTAGTCCAGACGGCCGCCAGGCCGCGCTCGGTCGGCGCGACGCTCAGACGCTGCATGCCGTCGCGCTGGCGAATGTCGAAGGCGTACAGCTTCGACCACCCGCCGGCCTCGAGGCACCTGGCGAACAACTGCCAGCCCAGCTCGACGTGGCTTCGCATGCCTCTGGCCAGGGCCGCCTGGGGCGTGTAGAAGTGCCGGTACGCCACCCACGGCCGGCCGTACGCGTCAACGGCCAGAACTCCGCGCTCGTAATACACCCCGATCCTGGCTGTGTTCTCCCGCGAGTTCTCTCGCTTCGCCGCCCGGGCGAAACTGGGCATCGGCAGGGGGGCAGCCAGGCGATGCACGATCCCCTGTCGGTCGATCACTCCTACGTGGAGCCGGCGGAAACGGTGCAGCGGGCCGTCGCTGTCGGACAGACGGGGGTTCCTGTGCGGCATGCCGCGGTGGGGCTTGCCCCAGTTTTCGGCTCCCCGTTCCCAGAGTATCCACGTCTGCCCGTCGCTCCCGGGGGCCAACTGCGGCCGGCCCTGGAACGCGGGGCCGGACGCGGCGGCAGCGATGGGGCCCCACTTGCCGTCGATCCGCCTGCGATACATCACGTTGTAGCTTCGCCCGTCGTACGCGTCCCAGGCGGCGGTGATCGTACCATCGGCTCCGGCCGCAACGGATGGCCCCCACTCGCTCCAATGAGTATCGGCAACCACTTCGATTGCACCGGCTGCCTGCTCCGGTCCTACGCTCCTCGCCAG
>JASLXP010000718.1 GCA_030740295.1 Planctomycetota bacterium | reverse complement strand
ATCTCAGAATCTAATCCGGAGATTGAGCCATCCCCGGTCATTCAAATGTCAATCCAACAACTCCTCTACAAGCCAGACTGGGAAGAGACGAAGGAACGTTTCCTTGCCTGGTGGAACGGTGAGGCTATTGGACGCTGCGCTCTCGCGGTGACGGCGCCGAAGAAAGATGCCAGGAACTTGCCGCCGCTGCCCAAAGCGGAAACGGTTGAGGAACAGTGGTTCGACCTCGACCTCGTCAGCGAGCGCGCTGAACGGGGCCTGAGCCGCACTTATTTTGGGGGAGAGGCGCTCCCCATCTGGAGCGCCGGCTATCCGGGAATAGCGTCCATTCCGACTTTCCTGGGCTGCCCTTACATCCTTGACCTGCATACCGGATGGCACGACCCTATCCTCACCGGCGAGGACATCGACTACGAATCACTCAGCATCGACACCGGGTGCCGCGAGTACCGCTACGCTTTTGATGTTCTCCGCCGGGGAGTCGAGGAAGCAAAAGGCAAAGCTCTCGTCTCCATCGGAGCTTTTGGGGGATGCGGTGACACGCTGGCTGCGCTGCGGGAAACTCAGCAACTTCTTTTCGATTGCATCGAGAGGCCCGACCAGGTGCGGGCCGCGGAAGATTTCCTGATGAAGCAGTGGTGCGAAGTGTTTGACAGCTTCTTAGAGGTAATCAGGGAGGCCAACGAGGGCTCGACTTGCTGGTTTGCTCTGTGGTCACCTGGGAAGTTCTACTCGGCGCACAATGACTTCTCTTACAACATCAGCCCGAAGATGTTTCGAGAGATATTTCTGCCGGTCATTGAGCGGCAGACCGAGTTTCTGGATCACACCGTGTATCACGTTGACGGCATCAATGCCTTTACCCATGTCGATGCGCTCTGTGATCTGCCGCGATTGCAGGCCCTCCAGATCCTGCCCGGCGCCGGCAAGCCCAGCCCCATTCACTACATGGACGTTTTGAAGAAAGTACAGGCCGCGGGCAAGAACCTGCACATCTCCATCCCGATTTCCGAAGTAGAAACGGCCCTTTCAGAACTTTCGGCGACGGGCCTCTTCATCCAGACATCGGCGCGGACCGAAGACGAAGCCCGGGACCTGCTGAAAAAAGCGGAGCTATGGTCCAAAGACCGATGAAACCGAGAAGGATCGCGCCAGCCGTGGGACGCGGGAGTGGAACCTGCTGAAGTATTTGTAATTGGATCCTGCCAACCTGGAGGTAAACTGCGGCCCGAGCACGCAGGCTGGGATGTAGATCGATGGCAATGCCATCAACGCACTATTTTGAGCTTCATAAACACGACGTCATAAGAGATTTCGCGTATGACGCTCCAGCACCAGTTCTTCGCCTCCACGGGGCCTGCCCCCGTGGCGCGATGATTGGAGGCTAGAATCGTCCAACCCATTCCCAGAATGCCAACAGCGCATCAGATCCAGCAACCGGAAAAGTGCTCTAAACGCCTGCCAGCGGCCGTTTGGAGCACTTTTCCGGTTGCTGGATCTGATGCGCTGTTGGCAAAGTACATGTAAAGGTACACATTCTAGCTCCCAATCAGGGCTCGCCGGGGACAGGCCCCGGACGTGGCCTACAGTTTGTTATTGATCAGATACTGACGTTAACGAATGCGAAGTTTCTTATGACGTCGTGTTTAGCAGGGATAAACAGTATGTGACTGTTGCTGGAACGAAAACGATCTATGAACAGGCCGACGCGCATTGCTATTGTCGACGATAACAAGGTCGATCAGAAGATCCTGAGAGCGGTTTTTGAAAGTCATGGCTATCAGGTGGAGAGTTGCCTGGACGGCGAGGCAGCCTTGGAAGTGATACCGCATTTCGCGCCGGATCTGATCATCCTGGATGTCCGTATGCCGGGTATCAGCGGTTACGACATTTGTCGCCGACTGAAGGAGATGCCCAACTGTCGTGGCATTCCTGTGGTATTTCTGAGCGCATTGACAGAATCGAAGGATCGCGTGGAAGGCTACATGGCCGGCGGAGTGGATTTTATTCCCAAGCCGATTGAGGTGAAGGAAGTGCTGGCCAGGATCCAGGTCCATCTGGAGCTTCGGCAGGCAGACTTGAAACTCGAGGAGCGAGATCTTCAGCTCGAGCAAACAGTCGATGCGTTGCAGGAGGCCGAAAGAAGCGGCTCTGATACCAAGGCTCAACTGGCCCAGATGAAAGAGAATGAGCGCGAGCGACTGATGATGGAACTCTCCGTCGATAACAGCGCAACAGTTACGACCTGGATCGGCCCTGATGGGCGATTCCTTTACGTCAACGATGCGGCCTGCCGGTTAACGGGCTATACACGGCACGAACTGCTGGGCTCTCACGTTTCGGACCTTGACCTGTCCCTGAACCCAGAGGAATGGGAAGAGGACTACCGGCGTTTCAGGGAATCGGTCACCACAAAAGTCGAAGCTCGAGGCCGTCGCAAAGACGGCTCTCTCTACGACGCGGGATTGTCTATTACCTTTCTGGAATACCAGGGGGAGGAGTTCCTGTTGGTCTTCATGGCGGACATTACCAATCGGCTCCGAGCGGAGAGGGAGATTCGCGATCTGAATCGAGATCTGGAAACTCGAGTGGAAGAGAGGACCGCGGCTCTGCAGGCCAGTGAGGGAAGAGCACGACTGCTGAAGGAAGTGGCCATCG
>JASLXP010000717.1 GCA_030740295.1 Planctomycetota bacterium | reverse complement strand
GCAGCGTGGGAAAATCCCAAGATCTTTCCTTACGATGATCGTGCCGTTTCGCGGATCAATGGCACCCATCTCCGATGCGTGGGTAGAGGCTGGGGAGGTTCATGCTAGATGTAGTGATAGAGAGTGGAATCTGGGCCACGGGGCGTGCCCAGGGCACGCTCCAGCTCATCCCCCATTTCCGGTGCGGCAGTCTCTCCCGCTAATAAATCCAGGCTGTTCCAGATGGCTTCGAGCATATCGATCTCCTCTTTGAATTCAGGATGTGCGGTGATGTATTCGTTGAGCTCGCGGGTTTCTTCTTCCGTGAGCTCGTCGTTCAGGCGATGTGTGATGAGTTCGCGTGCTTTTTCAATATTCATGGTGTGCTCCGCGCACTATGGAAGTCTCTGCCGCTCCCAGTCGAAATTCGTGTTTCTTTGGGTATTTCTTCATCTCAGCTCCTCCGCCAGTCTCAGATGCGCCCGATGAATCCGCATCCGCACCGTACTGAGTGTCACTCCCATCACCTCGGCCGCGTCCTTGTAGCTGAGGCCCTGGAGCTTCACGAGCACCAGCGGCTCTCGGAGATCTTCGGCGAGGGCATCCACCGCTTTGCGGACGCGGCTGACTTCCTCGCTGGTTTCCGCTGCGGCTGCGGGGCCGGGGTTGGCCGCGGTACGTTCATCAAGGATGGTTGAGGTCTCTTCGGACACGGTGCTCTTACGTCTTAAATGATCCCGAAAAAGATTGGTAGCGATGCAATAGAACCAGGTCTTGACAGTGCTCCTCGAATCAAACTGATCGAGGCCTTTCAACGCTTTCAGAAAGCAGTCCTGCGTGAGGTCTTCGGCCAGTTGTTCGTGCCGGCAGCGGCGGGCCAGGTAAGAACGGATCGGGCCTGCATGTCGTTCATACAGGGCGCGGAATGCCGTCTGACGTAAAGTCCCGTCCCCAGCCCTGAACTCGGCGACGAGTTCTGAGTCCGGCTTCGAATTGGATGCAGACTCCATGGAATTCCTCGGATGCTGAGGCGTAGACGGGTGAGGGAATGGGTTGTTTCGGAGAAAAGGTATCGGGGGAATCAGGAATCAGGATGACGGGGCAATTCGTTGCGATGTTGCCTGAAGTCTCGCAACCGTGTCTGCCCTGTCCTGAAGGCAAAATTCCCTATTTTCGTATCAACAGGAAATTCCTTTCGAAAGAGGTATCCTTGTAACCCAACAGGCGCCTTTCCGTCTATACAGGCAAGCGACTTAATCCCCTTCGTTTGCCCTCGTGAATCGTCTGCCATCGGCCCTCCGAAGTCTCGGTATTCCTGACACCTGATTCCGAATTCCTTATCCACCATGCGTAAGCACTTCCCATTCATCCTGGTCGCTCTCAGTATCTCCGTCTGCTCCGTCGCGCTTGCGGCATTTCTGGAATCGGATTTTCCCGATGACCGCAAGCCACAGCCGCCAAGACCTCCTCGGCCGATCATTCCGCTGCCGGTAGAGAACGAGGTGGTCCGGCTCATCACAAACTGCTCGGTCGGCTCACCGTACCATCACCGCGGGCTGACCATTTTTCCGCTCACTCTCCGGCGCCCGCTCGACAATCGTTCTTACTACACATTCGACGATGCGATTGCCCGCGGCCAGCTTGTTGTCCGTGAGAGCGGCCGTGTGCCGGAGGTGCTCATCACCAATCGCTCATCACGTCGTGTCTTTGCCATGTCCGGTGAGGTGCTCATTGGCGGCAAACAGAATCGGATGATTCGTGAAGACGTACTGCTGCCGCCAGGACGCGAAGTGCGAGTCCCTGTCTACTGTGTTGAAAAAGGCAGATGGGAAGGCGCTGTCACCGAGCTCAAAACACAAGGCACCCTCACCCATCCGGCCCTGCGCTTTCAGGCATCAAAAAAGGCGAGCCAGGACGCGCTCTGGGCCGAGATCGCTTCCTCGAACCGGAGTCTCTCAGCGAAATCAGAGACCGAAGACTACCAGCAGATCTACGCCAACAGCAAGACCCGCCGCGAACTCAGCGATTTCAGAAGAGCATTCGCGCCCATATGGCGTTTGAGGCCCGCGGGCATCGTCGTCTGCCGCTTCGGTCGCATTGTCGGCGCCGAGGTCTTCGGCAACTCTTATCTCTATTCACGCTTGCAGCACAAGATTCTTGATTCGTACGTCATCGACCGTCTTCATTACCCGGCAATGGAACGTTACCATCGCCCCGGTACCCGCGAAATTGAAAACTACCTCGGACGTGTCCGCCGAGCCCGATTCAGCTACGGAAGCACGCCCGGGGACGGCCGCTCAATCACGTTAAGCGGCGCCCTCAACGGCTCCGCGCTGTCGTTGAGCGGGACGGCCGTGCATGTGAGCCTTTATGAAAACGTGATGCGAATACGTAATAAGTAATGCGTAATGAGTAATGAGTAAGTTTGGGTTTGGACGGCCGCCTTTGCCGCAGACTCGGCTCAGACTTGACAGGCGTCAGTGCTCGATGCAGCCAGCATTCCACAGTTCCAGCATTCCATTATCTTCAACGTTCGACCGTCGCACTGAACAAGACCGGCACTCCAAGCCCAAACTTACTCATTACTTATTACTCATTACGTGTAATTAAACTCACCGGAGACCTCAGAATGTTTCGATCGCTAGTCACACTCTTTGCCCTCGTCGGCCTCCCGGCCGCATCTGCCACCGGCATCATGATCCCGAAGCCGGTCGGCCTACCGAACCTTGCTGTTAAGAGCCATCGGGTCAAGGTCTCGATTTCCGACCAGGTCGCTCAGACGCATGTGGAGCAGGTGTTCCGCAACCATACGAATCGGCAGCTCGAGGCCACGTTTGTCTTTCCGCTGCCTGCGGGCGCGAGTGTTTCGGAGTTTGCCATGATGATGAATGGCAAGCGCGTGGTTGGTGAAGTGCTCGAGAAGGATCGGGCACGGAAGATTTACACGGACATCGTTCGGCGCATGAAAGATCCCGGGCTGCTCGAATACCTGGGCTCGAATCTGTTCAAGGCCAGCATCTTCCCCATCCCGCCGCGGGGCGATCAGAAGATTGAGATTACTTACAACGAGGTCGTCACACATGACACGGGCCTCGCCGAATACGTATTCCCGCTGAAGACGGGCGGTAAGTCCTCCACCACACTCGACGATTTCAGTGTTTCCGTCGAGCTCAAATCCAAGACGCCGATTAAGTCCGTCTATTCGCCGACGCATGCGGTGGATGTGGTCAAGAAGGGCGACCACGAAGCCAAGGTCAGTTTCGAGCTGAACCAGGCCACGCTCGACCGTGATTTCCGTCTGCTCTACAGCGTGTCCGATAAGGATTTTGGAGTGAACCTCGTCACGCATCGCACCGGGGGCAAGGACGGCTATTTCCTGATGATGATCTCGCCCAAGGCAGAAGTAAAGAAAAACGAAATCCTGCCCAAGGACGTCTGCTTTGTGGTCGATACTTCGGGCAGTATGAGCGGCAAGAAGATTGAACAGGCCCGCAAAGCGCTTCAATACTGCGTTAACAGTCTTGACAAGCGTGATCGGTTTAATGTCATCCGATTCAGTACGGACGTGGAGCTGTTCCAGGAAACGCTGGCGAAGGTGACCAAGAAGAATGTCGATGCTGCGAAGCAATTCGTTGGCAATTTCGCTGCCCGCGGCGGCACGGATATCGACCTGGCCCTGCGGAAGGCGCTCGAGATGAAGACGAACGACAAGCGTCCGTATCTGGTGGTCTTTCTCACCGACGGAAAACCGACCATCGGTACGACCGAGCCGAAACGCATCATCGATAACGTGAAGCAGAAGACCGCCAAAGACATTCGCACATTTGTTTTCGGCGTCGGCCACGACGTTAACACTCACCTGCTTGACCAGATCGCCAGTTCCTCACGGGCCGCGACGCAGTATGTGTCCCCCGAAGAAGACATCGAGGTCAAAGTTTCATCGTTTTTCGACAAGGTGAACGCGCCCGTGCTCTCGAACCTCAAGCTCAATCTTGGCAAGGTGCGCGCGTACGACACCTACCCGAAGGTGCTGCCGGATCTGTTCAAGGGCAACCAGCTTCTGGTGCTTGCCCGTTTCCGTGAAAAGGGTGACTACGCCATCAAGCTGACCGGCGAGATTAACGGCAAGCAGAAGGAATTTGTTTACGAGGGCTCGTATCCCGAGGTGAACAAAGAGAACAAATACATCCCGAAAATCTGGGCCAACCGCAAGGTCGGTTACCTCCTCGATGAGATCCGCCTCAAGGGCGAGAATAAAGAACTCGTGAGTGAGGTCACCGCACTGGGCAAAGAGTTCGGGATTGTGACTCCTTATACGTCTTACCTGATTGTCGAGGATGAGAAGGCGGAGGTGCGGGTAGGGACGAGAAACGGACGTGGACTTCCTCCTGGTGGGCCCGTTCCGATGGAAATGAAGCTGGACGAAGGGACAGAACATGCTCAAAGCGGACGCAAGGGAGGCGGAAGGGGGACTAAACGCACGGATGTAAGGTCAAGACCTGCACACGGGGCTGCCGCGCCTGAAAAATCCAAAGAAGAGGAAAGTGACGATGCGCCTGCGGATCTTTTCACTTTGACTGGAGCAGGGCGAGAAGCCGATCGAAGCTTGACAAAAGAACGACTCCGCAGGGAAGTCCAACTCGCCAAGGGCTTCAAACAGGACACCGGCAAGGATGCCATCACCGCCAGCGAGGTCCTGCAATCACTGAAAGAGCAGGAAGTCGCGGACTCCAACGGGGCCTCACGTATCACCGGACGCGCTACCGCGCTCGGCCGCGCCTTTGTCTGGAAGAAGGGCGTCTGGACGGACTCTCAATGGAAAGCAGGCATCGAGCCGGTGAAGATCAAATACCTCAGCGATGCCTACTTCAGACTGCTCGAAAAGGACCTCGACCTGAAAGAGGTCTTCGCGCTCGGCGAAAACGTCCTGGTCGTGCTGAAGTCCGGCAAAGCCATCCTTATCAGCGCGGAAGGCAAGGACAAGCTGACCGATGCAGAGCTGAATGGTTTGTTTGTGAAGTGATACGTAATACGTAATACGTAATACGTAATTCAGAATGGGTAAGTGTTAGAGCCCGTGTCACACAAGTGGCACGGGCTTCTTCTTTGGAGTGCTGCGACTTGTCGCAGCTTTCATTTTCTGAGGCTGGGCGGTAAAACCTGAAATCCCATAGCAGGACGCAACTCGGGAGTTGGCAAGTTCCACCAACGCATACGGAATCCAAAGCGCCGCGCTTCAAAGGCTGCGCCCCACCATCCCAATTCTCCGCCACTCCATCATTCCATTCTTCCCCTCCTTTGGAATTCACCACCCTCCAGCTCGGCTGCC
>JASLXP010000716.1 GCA_030740295.1 Planctomycetota bacterium | reverse complement strand
CCTGTGCGCCGCGCTCTGGCGTGAAGCAATCGATCTGGTCGCCAGCGGTGTGGCCAGTGTTGAAGAAGTGGACAAGGCACTCTACGCCGGGCCCGGCCTTCGTTGGGCCATCCTCGGCACGCACATGATCTACCACCTCGGAGGAGGAGAAGGCGGATACCGAAACTTCATCGATCACATCGGATCCACCTTCAGCGAATATTGGAAAACCATGCCCACCTGGTCCGAAATACCCGATGCCGCAAAAGATGAGATCGTCAAGGGAGTCGTGGATGCCCAAGGCGACCGCACTCTCGAAGAGATAGCCCAGTGGCGTGACGACAAGCTCGTGAAGCTGGTGAAGGCGATCTATTCAGACTGAGGAGCAGGCCCCATTCCCCATTCACAATTCACCTCCCACCTCCTCCTTCAACACCCTTTTCAAAATCTTGCCCGTCGGGCCGTGCGGCAGTTCCTCGCGGAATTCGATTTCCTTCGGGCATTTGAATTTGGCGAGATGTACCTGGCAGAGCTCTTTGAGTTCCCTGCCGGTGCACTCTGAGTCCGGTTTCAGAACAACAAATGCTTTGGGCATTTCGCCGCGGGTATCGTCAGGGACGCCTATGACCGCGACTTCGAATACGGACGGATGCGTCGAGATGACTGTCTCGATCTCGAAGGGCGAGATGTACTCACCGCTCGATTTGATGAGGTCTTTCTTGCGCCCGGTGATGTACATGAATTTGTCATGGTCCATGCGGGCAAGGTCCCCGGTTTTGAACCAGCCGTCTGCCGTGAGGACCTCGGCGGTTTCTTCCGGAAGTCTGTAATAGCCTTTCATGATGTTCGGGCCTCGGAGCCAGAGTTCGCCTTCGCTGCCGGGCGCGAGGGTTGCACCTGCGTGATCGACCACCTTTGCTTCCTGGCCTGGGATGGGTGGACCGATACTGCCTCTGCGCGGATCTTCCGGCCGATTGATCGCCGCGACGGGCGATGTCTCGGTGAGGCCATAGCCATTGAGCAGCGGAAGACCGATCAGTTCTTCAAAAGAATCGGCCAGCGAGTCCTCAAGCGGCTCGCCGCCTGAAACGCAGAACCTGAGGGAACTGAACCCTTCGGATCGGTTCTCCATCATCCGAACGAAAAAACGATACATGGATGGAATGGCAAAGAGCAACGAAACACCATGCGTCTCGATCAGCTCGGCCGCCCGGCCCGGTTGGAATTTTTCAACGAACACTGTCTTTGCGCCGGTCAGCAGAGGCACGAGGAAGGTCGCTGTAATGCCGAATGAGTGGAACAGCGGCAGCAGCCCGATCATTACGTCGTCATTGGTCACATCGATGGCGCGCTGGCAACTGGCCACGTTACTGGTGAAGTTCCCATGGGTCAGCATGACGCCTTTGGGATGACCCGTCGTGCCCGATGTGTAAAGGATGGTCGCCAGATCTTCATCGGCCCATGAGTGGATGCCTTCATAGGGCGCGGCGGCAGGTATATCCAGATCTTCAAAGAGAATCACATTCTCCGCTCCGGTGGCCACTGCTTTTTCCCTCAGGGGGCCGCATGTGATGACCGTGTCCAGCGAAGCATCCTGGCGGATGTAATTGAGCTGTTCGTCTTCCAGCAGAAAATTGATGGGCACAACCACTTTGCCGCACATGAGGCTCGCGAGATGAGTCGCGGCAAAAGCACGGCAGGTGGGCAGTAGAACGCCTACGTGCCCGTTATCGGTCGACTCGTTAAGGAGCGTGGCCACTCGCTGAGTCACCCCGACGAGTTCCTTGTAGGTCCATTCTCCTGACGAATCCGTCACGGCCGGACGCTCGAGATGATTCTGCGCGCTTTGCAGAAACCGGGCGATTACACTCATTTCAACTCCTCATATCTCATGTCGCGAAAACTTCAGGCAGAAATATTAATGATTTGGATTCGTTCCGCAGTCTTTTGTGCCAGAGTAAGAACCGGAGTTCCTGCCTGTATGAATCGCGTTCAGGCGCTGTCGGCCGGACAGTAGCTGAAGCCGTCACCACTTGAGATTCAGTTTGTTCCAGTCCGACTTTTTCTGAGAATGGCACTTTAGTTTTCCACACTCGTGCGCATCTACTCTCATGCCTGTTATTCATATCCCCTCTCTCATGCGCGACCTGACGGACGGCAAAGACAAGGTCGAAATCGAAGGCAAGACACTCCGGCAAGTTATCCGAAATCTGGAAGAACAGTATCCGGGAACGAAGGGCAGACTGTGCGATCAGGAAGATCGCATCAATCCCGGTATCTCAGTGTTTATCGACGGCAACGTCAGCCGGCAGGGCCTGTACGCCGAAGTGCAGGAGGCGTCCGAGATCCATTTCTTACCGGCAGTCGGCGGTGGTTGATCGGAATGAGTAATACGTAATGAGTAAATCTTCATTGCTCTCCGCTCTTCTATCATTCAACTCTTCCCCTCTCCATTATTCCATTCTTCCATCCTTCCATGAAAAAGATCCTCATTCAGATTGATCCGGATCCTCATCCGAGCGTCTTCGATTCCGTTGTTGCCATTGATTCCGGTGTCGACCATCTCTTGAGCCATGGCGGAGTGGGCCCGGAGCAGGTTCAGGGACTGGTACATGGAGGCATCTTCACTCGAGGGCCCAAAGATCTGAATAACACGGCCATCTTTGTCGGCGGCAGCAATGTTTCGGAAGGCGAAGCATTGTTGAAAGAGGTGACCAGATCGTTCCTAGGTCCGATGCAGGTTTCCGTCATGCTGGATGCCAACGGATGCAATACGACCGCGGCCGCAGCCGTGTTAAGGGCCGGCGCGCATGTCGATCTTTCATCGGTGAACGCGCTCGTGCTCGGAGGCACCGGCCCCGTTGGCCAGCGGGCAGGTCTCCTACTCGCAAAGGAGGGGGCAAGCGTGCGCATCGGTTCCCGAAACAGAGAGCGCGCGGAGGGCGTCTGTACGGCGATTGGCGAAAAGGTGGAATCAGGAGATCTCAGCGGCGTCGCAGCCGGCACGCCGGGCGAAGTGAAAACAGCCATTGAAGGCTGCGAGGTCGTCATCGCCGCCGGGGCTGCCGGCGTTGAACTCCTGCCCGAAGACACTTGGGGCGCGGCCCACTCACTTAAGGTGGCCATCGACCTGAATGCCGTTCCACCTGAAGGTATCGGCGGTATCAGCGCCTTTGCCAAGGAAGAGGAGAAGCACGGCGTGATCTGCTACGGCGCAGTTGGTGTCGGCGGCACAAAGATGAAGATCCACAAGGCCGCCATCGGTGCGCTGTTCGAGAGTAATGACAAAGTTCTGGATGCTGAAGCGATCTATGAGCTCGGCCGGAATCTGGGGTGATCCATCCTAGCCCTGCAAGACGGAGTCGTTCTGACGGATTTCAGGGGTGAAGCCCCGGGCTGCTTGCCTAGCCCAGCCCAACGGGCTGGGTGAATGGTACAGAGATTTAAAAAGGGGCAACGCCCCGGCCATTTTATAAGGAGGCCATTCATTGGGGCAAAGGACCGGGGCGTTGCCCCTTAGGATGATCTGCCCGAAAACCCAGCCCGTTGGGCTGGGCTAGGCAAGCAGCCCGGGGCTTTGCCCCTAAAAACTGTCATTAAGATCCGTAAAATAGCCCTCGTCTCGGCCTACTAGCCCCTTGCCGTATCCGCCCCGAGCAGGTCAATATAGGCACCAGAGATGAGCCAATCATCTCGCACACCGAGACTATCGAGCAACTCATGGGCGATGGACTCTCCTTCCTGATTCGACTGCTCGTCACGCATGACCACCTCGAGTTCGAGATAGGAACCCAGGCCCTCAACTTCATCCAGATGCACTCGAGTTTGATCGACGATATAGAGGTCGCGGCGTTTCTTAACGACACCTCTCACACCAAGGGCGCGGGTAAGCGCCTCGAGCATGGAAGAAGACGAAGGGCAGGGCGAACGCACGTACGATGATGCCTTCGGACCTTCCGTGTCCGGCCGCTCATAGAAGATGAGTTCCGCGGATCCATCGGCGAACTCCCGCAGCTTCAATCGGCCTTCAGGGATATTGAAAAAAGTATCGGTCTGAAGGAGCACAGCCGGCGGCTCGGTGGCCAGTGCGGCGGACCTCACCCGAATGTCATCCATGCCTTCGGGCAAACGGGCTTTGATTTCGATGTTTCTGGGCATTACTTGATCACTCCAGGACGACTGACTTTGGCAGGCTCCACCAGACCTTCTTTTCGTTGCCGAGCATGTATTCGGCCCGCGCACGCAAGAGGTATTTTCCACGTGCGAGTTTTTCATTCCACTTGTTACCTACGGCGACCTCTTCGAGGAACTCGCCAGCCGTTCCCCGCGTCTTGTTCCATCTTGCATCGGCAGCTTCGTCACTGGCCGCGTAATACATGACCCCATCTGCAGACATCGCGGTGAGTACGGGGGGCTTCGCAATAATCTTCCAGCGTGTTTCATGAAGGGCGAGAACAGGAATGCTGTCGTCCTGGAAACCCGAAGGCGGATCGCCGATCAGATACAGCTCGTCACTGAAAAGATCGCGGTAAGCTGCCAGCCGTCCCAGCCCGCAATAATGTCGGATCAGAATGTGACGAACGGACGCATTCTCAGCCGGCTCAATCGCCTTTCTGATCGCTTTCATCGGAGCTGAATCCAGGCCGGCCGGGATCTCATGCCAGGCGTGGATGACACCAACGGCCCCGGCAATCCGCCGCGGAGATGAAGATTTCAGGACGGCCGTTGCCCGGCGGACAATGCCGTCAGCAAACTCCTTCCGGAGTTTCTCCCGCTCTCGGATTGGCGACTTGCTGAAGTAGCCGGCTGATCTGTTCTGGCTCATGAGCTCGAGCGCCAGCACGGCTTCGTCCTCTTGCGAGCCAGCCCGAAGAAACTGCCACAGGAAGTCAAAACGCTCAGGGGTGCCGAAACCGTTCCGTAGCATCCTTTCAGTCTTCAGGAACAGATGCGCGTTCTTGAGGGCTTCAAAAGCGACTCTTGGCTCATGCTTCCGGATAAGGAATTCTGCGGCCTCGAACGAGAGCTCGTTCGTATTCCACTGCGAAGAACGCCCTTCTTCTGTGGCCAGTTGGACCAGAGCTTCAACGTCATCCGACTCTCTGGCGGCCTCGAACTTCCGAACTTTCTTTTTGGCCGATCTAAAATCTTCCCAGAATTCTTTCTTAGTGGCGGCTCTCTCTGTTTGCCCGTGCGAAGATTCAGGCCAATGGGGCACCCGCTCCGGCAGGAGTGGAACGTGATTGAGCTTGTAGCTCATTACTTCGTTTCCCTTCAGAAACTTTACGCCGGTCGACAGCGGCATATACGTGTTCTGGCCCTGGTGGATCAGGAACACCACCATAGGCAGGTCAGGTCCTGGCTTCGCCTCGCGCTTGATTGAAACCTGAATTTCCGCGCCCGTTTTGAAAATTCCTTTGAAGCTCTCCAGGACGCGGATTCTGCCTTTCTTGAATTTGCCTGCCTCCGTAAACACCATTGCCTCCGCCTTAACCACCACATCGGATCTGTGGTACAGGGAGGCCAGATCGTAGTAAGCCACCGCGTGCGCGTGAAGGTCCTGCCGAAAATGGCCAGACAGAACTGCGAATAATAGGAACGCCCGGGAAATCATTTGCGTTCAGCCAAGGCCTTGAAAATCTCCCGATAGAACTCGGGGTGCGATTCCCATGTCTGCGCGGTGATGATGTCGCCGTCCCGGTATGCCTGCTCGGTCCGGTACTCCCCGCCTGCGGTATTCACCTCGTACTTGATCTGGTCGTAGCAGGTGACACATCTGCCCTCGACGAGACCTGCGCTGATCAGGAGTTGGATTCCGTGGCAGACCGAGCAAAGGAGCTTCCCCTTCTCATGAAACTCGCGCACGATATCGAGCAGGTGAGAATCGTTGCGCAGGTACTCCGGGGCCCGTCCGCCCATCAGTACGATAGCGATGTAATCTTCGACCACGATTTCATCAAAGGTGATATTGGCCTCCACACCGTAGCCCTGCCGTTCGACATAGGTATCCCAGCCCGGCTCAAAATCATGCATAACCAGATTCAGTCTGCGTTTCGAGGGAGCGGCAATATCGACCTCGTATTCGGCCTCCTGAAATCGGTGCATCGCGTAGAGAGTTTCGTAGGACTCGCCGGCGTCGCCGGTAATGATGAGGATCTTCATGGGTGATGAGTGATGGGGGTTCAGGGGTTAATCAGCATACGCATCGAGGAACGAAGAGAACGTCTGCTCCACGCCCTTCCTGACTGCCCCGGCGGTTGTGCCGTCTTTGAAAAGCGTGGTCGTATTGCGGCTCCGATACCAGAGGATTCGGCCGTCAGAGTGGACGACCGCCAGGTGCATCCGGGTGTTGCTCCTGGTGAATACGGTCGCTGTGCCAGTGACCGCAGCCTGGATGGTGGCGTCGACGAAATTTTGTTTCCAGGTTTCTGATGATTTGACCTGAGCGGTCATCATGCCGACGGCGATGGCGTCCACCTGCAGCCTGTCAGCAAGCTTTGCCGCGGCATCGCTCAGGGCGGAGTCCCGAACGAATTCGTCTCGCACTTTCCCTTCCTGAACTCGGTCGACAATTTTTGAGAAGGCTCTCTGGATTGACTCGATCTGCTTTGCCAATTCTTTGTCTTCGAGGATGCGTGCGGCGAAACCATTCTGCCGCAGGCTCGATTCCAACTGGGTGGATAATGCCCAGGCAAGCCGGTCAGCCATCTGGCTGTTTTCAACCACGACCATCGGCCGATACGCGACGCTTGAATCAGATACCACCACATTGGCACCGACCTGGGCCGGGATTACCGAGACTGATAAGAGCTTCTCCGTGGAGACCGGCCTCTGGACTGTCTGCGAAGTGGAACAGCCGGCGAGAAGGCAGGGCAGGATCGCGAGGAGCTGTTTCATGTTTTGAGGCTCAGGTAGGTCTGGTGTGGCAGATTTTCAATCGGCCGATTCGGAGACAAAAAGAATGCGCCAAACTTCACTGCACGACGCCCGCGTGGCGCAGGTCTTCGAGGACGAAAGTTTCCACGGGCCGAGTGGTTCGGACGGGAAAGTAGCTGGCTTCGTAAGTGGCAAATGCGCGATTCACCTCGTGGCAATGCTGGCGGAAACTGTCCCTGAGCTGATCGAGCGTGCCGCGCCGAATGGTGAGCGCAAGGAGGTCACTGTTCTCGCTGTCTTCGAGATCGATCTCACCGGAAAGATCCGGATCTTCTTCCCACGGATCGATGATGTGAAACGCGAGCACACCGAAGCCGTTGTAAACCAGGTAACGGAGAGCTTCAGGCAGGCTGCCTTCGGACATGAAATCAGAAATCAGAAAGACCATGCCCGGATGCCCCGTGTGGATGCTGAATGCCTGAAGGGCCCGAACGAAATCCGTCTCACCGCCAGGTCGCAGTTCACCGCAGAATTGCAGGACCTCGCTCGGGCGCAGACGCCTCGACGCGGTTGAGATGGATTCCCGCAGACCGTCGTTCATGGCATGGATAGCGAGGTTGTCGCCCTGCACCAAAGTCACATAGCCGAGAGCCGCGGCCAGTTGCTTTGCGTACTGAAGCTTGCGAATCGTCGTGCCGAAGCTCATGGAGTTACTCACGTCCACGAGCAGGTAGACGTAGAGATTCATCTCGGTCTCGTATGTCTTGAGGTAGATGTTGTCCGTGCGCGCATAGACGTTCCAGTCGACGGCTCGGAAGTCATCGCCGGGCGAGTACTGTTTATGTTCCGAAAACTCCATACCCGAGCCTTTGGATTTGCTCACCCGCTGTCCCATCCGGCTGCCCGGGTAAAGACGGGTAGCAATGATCTGAGTTCGATCCAATCGATGCAGAAACCCCTTGGAAAGAAGGTCTTCTGTTTCCTGGGCTTCGTCAGTGTTGGGTGTTGAGTCTGTCATATGACGTATCCGTTTCCTTTCAGCCTGGTCCTTAAAACTCTATTCTTCTTGACTACCGAGCACAGGCGGCCTCACTGAGAACGCTATCGAGCCCATCCCTTCTCCTCAAGCGTTTTGCCCGCGGCTTGTCTCTTATCGATTTTCCTGTCGTCAGGTTCCTGAAATTCTTCGCAGTGGCCTGTTCAAGAATTCAGCTTGTGTTTTCAGGGCCGAAGGCCCGGGAGTTTGCCTAGCCCAGTCCATCGGGCTGGGTATACGAG
>JASLXP010000715.1 GCA_030740295.1 Planctomycetota bacterium | reverse complement strand
AAGTTGCTGCCTTTGCCGTAAGGCTCCGGCTTGCCGGAATCGACAGCGATCTCGAAGCATTCCGCCCAGCCTTTGGGGGCCAGCCGCACGATCTCCGGGTATCCGAACATGTTCAGATACTTCGGATTCAGAAACTTGCCGAGGCCGCCTTCGACCATGATGCGCGTTTTGATGCGCATCGCGTCCTTGCTGTCGTAGAAACGAATGTATTCCCACGCGGCATCCCGGACGGCCGGACTCTCGACATCCGCGAAAATCCCCATCATCCGGCTGTTCAGTTCGGCGCCGCGCATCCCGGTCGGCCCCAACGGAACGGGCACCATACCGGTCACATCCGGATTGATGCTCGTGAACTGTTTCTCATCAATGTAAGAGAACTGCATGCCGATCTGCCCACGGTCCCACTTGTCGCTGATGATGGCGGCATCCTTGGCCGCGTACCCGAAACGCCTTTTCCCGCCCTCATCCGTCCATTCTTCGTTGCACAGCCTGGTGTAGTAGTCCAGCGCCACCGCGGCCTCACGTGTGTCGAACGCGGTCTTCCACCGGCTCTCGGATTCGTCGTAGACCAGGCAGTCCGCCCCGGCCGACCAGAGAAAAGTTACCCAGTACCATGACTCATGTTTGCCGCGACCGAAGCGGATGCCGTAGAGGCCGTTTGCCGGGTCGGCGATCTTTTTTACCGCGTGATACATGTCGTCCCAGGTCCAGTTGTTGTGCGGCATGGGAACGCCCTTCTTCTCAAACAGATCCTTTCGATACAGGACGACCTTGCCCAGCGCTCCACCATAGGGCACGGCCCACACGTGCCTCTCGCCGCTCGGCCCGGACCGGCGGATGACGGGCCAGATCTTTTCGTGGATGCGGAAGTTCTTCTGCTCATCCGTCATGCTGGAGAGATAGCCATCCTCAGCCTTATCGAGCGGATACAGGAATCCGTTGCTGATATAGGTGTGCGACTGCCGAAAATTCACATACATCACGTCAGGCGAAGACTTGCCGGCGATCGCCATCAGCGCGGTCTCGACCCCCTCGACGGAAATGCCCGAGAATTTATGGAGATCGACGGAGACATTTTCCCAATTGTGTTTCCCGTATTTCTCAGGATTGGCCTTGTACCTGGCCAGATAACGCTCTTTGAAGATCTGCGGAAAGCGGCGTTTGAATTCATTGACCGCCGCGACTTCGGCCCGAGTAAAAGTATCCGTGCGGCTCGGGTCGGGCAGTGTGAACAGCGATACATGAATGACCGTCTTCCCATCCTTTTCTTCGACCCAGCCCGCCTCAAGCGCGCACTGACTCAGTGTCGAATAGAGAATGACCAGGTGAGGGAAGAATCGCATCGCCGGAGCTAATCAGAAATGGGTGCTAATCACGGATGAATCGCCATCCGCTGAAGGAGGCAGAGAATAAGGCCATTAAATGAAGCGGCAAGGGGAATGGCCCCGATGATTACGGTTTGCCTTCAACCAGCACTGCTGCCTCGCCCTGCGAAGGCAACACCACGACGCCGTCTGCATTGAGAGCCCATGCATCGGCCGCGGCCCACCACAGGACTTCCCCGGCTTGATTCCTTCGCGCCAGGGCCAGTGTGGCCTCGCCGGACATTCCACCCAGGGCAAGGTTGCGGTCGCCGGGGCTGGCAATGATGGTGTCCGTCACGTCGCCCCAGTGAATCACCATGCCGAAATGAGTGGGATCGCAGAGACGCTCTATCCGGGCTTCCGGTTGTCCCTGCCTGCGCGGCATGAGTGCGGTGAGCAGATGGCCTGTATATCCGGACAGGAGCGCTTTGATCCGGGGCCTGACTCCGATACCCCAACGGCCACCACCTTCAGACTGTGCTGGTGATGCCTCGCCGGTGAAGTAGTCAACATCGTGCTCGCGGTGCGAGAGCTGAAAGGAATCGATTTCATCAAAGCTCACCTCCAACTGGTGCGGACGATCGTAGCCCTGATCGGCCGGGCAGGACCACGCCACGTCGAGCCGGTGCTGTGCCCCGAGCACACTTGCCCTTTGTTGATTCCTGTCCACTTCAATTCGGTTGCCGGGTTCGCTGTTCATCAGCCACTCATAGCTGCTGAAGTCATCGCAGTGGTTCGCATCGTCCATCAGGATCACGTAGGGCGCTGCGCCCTCAGCCTTCACCAGCATTGCGTGGCGATAGTACCATCGGCATTCCCACTGGCGGCTGACATCCACCCGTGCGTAGTCCACATCTTCGCCCGCCCGAAAGGCATCGACCAGTCCACCGATATGGGCCTGATCAAATTTCTTCGGGCTGTTGCCTGGCTCTTTGGCACCAGGACGCAGCACGGAATGATAACGCCCTGCGATGTCCCCATAGCCGGTGTCGACGCTGAATGCCTCGTTCAGCGCAAAGAGGCAGAAGTTACCTCCATCGATGTGCTGGTGAATGCGGCAGCCGGGCGTCCGCCCCGAGGACAGCAGTGTGAAATAGAGGTCCTCATCCTGCCATCCAGTCCGCATGGTGATGAAACCCATCCCACCCGAATTGCGTGAATTGGGCCAGTTCGCCTCATCCGGCCGAACGGCATTGATGTCGTCATCCTCCCATAGAGCCAGTAAGCCGAGGTTGGAAGAGAACCGCGCCGGGAATGGCTCGTAGCCTTCGATGTCCTCCCGGCTTCGCATCTGTTCCCAGCACCATTGCAGGACTGGGTCATTACTGCGTCGCGCATGAAGCAGGAGCGCCCAATTGGGAAGGGTCGGCCGCAGACGCCAGGCATCGCATGGAGTATTCTGCCCTCGCTTGCCCGGTAAGGTAAGGTAGACCCAGTGACGAGCCATATTGGCGAACCGCGGCTCTGTCTCCCAGAGATTCGTGATGCCTGCCCGCAACAGGATCTCCGCGGCCATCGAAAGCTGGTGGATATCCCCCTGCCCGTAAGAAGGGCCTTCGTAGATGGCGCCGCCTTCGTCGACGCCCTTATGAATCGAACGCCGGCAGAAACCCTCAATCAATTCCATCGCTCTGCGGTCCTTCTGCGCATCGTAAACCGCCGCTAGAGCAATCGGGTAATGGCCAAAAGGACTGATGAACGTATTCGTACCCAGGCCCCAGACAATGTTGCCCGTGGTCGCCAGTGCCGTCTCCTGATAAGTGGTCACCATCGTTCGGATGATCGCAGAAAGCTTGTTGCGCATGGTTTCATCCAGGTCCGCGTGGAGCAGGTCAAATGCAAGAGGCAACGCGGTCAGAAGGCTGGACCTGGCGAATGGTTCGTCATCTGACACTGCGTTCAGAAATGGTTCAAATCTCTCGAACCATGAATTCTCTCCCGTCAAGACCCGAGCGAAGGGCAGGCAGTGAAACGCGTCCGACAGGTTGTTTCGATGGTCTCTCGTTCCCCGTTCAAGAGCCTTACCAAGCCCGGAAGAGAGATCCACATAGTCCTCTGAGCTCGGGTCAGTGTAGCGCTCCGACCGTCGTAGAATCTCCGCTAGCGTCTTCGCTGGGATCCCCTTCTTCACCCTTTCTCGCAGCAGAGGAACATCATCCGGTCCAAAGAGAATTCGCGGATGCACATCGTTCAGAAACAGTTCGGATGAGTTCATTTAGTTGAGGTCTTCAGAGTACGCACGGGCGTAGAGGCTATGGGGCCAACGGCTGCGGTATGGGAAAAGGACAGGGCAAGCTTATGGGTGATAGTCTAACGGGCGATGAGTGGTTTGGGGTTCTGTTGCTGATCGGCAGCCCAGAACAGTTCCCTTGCGCCGTATCCTACTCCAGGTATCTTGGAATGTGGCAGCGCATCATTCATGGGTCCCGATATGCGCATTCTTATCGCAGAAGACGAATTGGTTTCAAGGCGAGTACTCGAAAAGTCTCTTGAGACTTGGGGGTACGAGGTCATCGCAGCAGAAAATGGCAATGAGGCATGGGAAGAGCTTGATGGAGATGACGCGCCCAGGCTGGCCATTCTCGATTGGGTCATGCCCGGTCAGGATGGAATTGAGGTTTGCCGCCGGGTCCGTGAGAAGGAAACTGACAGACCCACGTACATCATTCTGTTGACCGCAAAAAGTCAGACCGAAGACATCGTTACCGGCCTGCAAACCGGCGCGGACGATTACGTAAAGAAACCGTTTGACCGCGATGAGCTGCGCGCACGGCTGGATGTCGGGCGCAGAATCATCGGGATGCAGGACAGCTTGTCCCAGCGCGTCATGAACTGGAGACAGCTCTCTCGCATATCAAACAGTTGAGGGGACTGTTGCCCATATGCTCGTACTGCAAGGCCATTCGGAACGAGAGCGAGTATTGGGAGGATCTCGAATCTTACCTACGGGATAACTCGGAAGCGGACTTCAGCCACAGCATCTGTCCCAAGTGTTACGAGGATATCGTCAAGCCGGAAATTGAGATGCTCAAGCGGCAGCGGCAGGCGCAGTAATCGGTGAATGGTCATCAGGGTAGCCTTGGCCACACTGCAGGGGCAGGGAAAATGTCACAAGGAATGAGTACAGTTTGAAGCGACTTTTATCGCGGCCCCGCTCAATAGATCATCCAGATGAGGCTCCTGAAACACTGCTCACTACTCATCCTCCTGTGCTCGTGCACAAGGATGCCGGAATCGTTCAGAACGAAAAGTGATGCACTGACCTTTATCGAATCGAAGAATCTCACTCGAGAAGTGGCGGAAACATCACGAAGCTCCTGGATTCGGTCAGCAGACTTTTACCACGATGAGAGTGGATTCGGTTACGGCGTCTTCCGTATTCGTGACAGCCGATACATCCACGCCAGATTGCCGCGGAAGATCTGGGATGAGTTCAAATCCGCGCGGTCCATGGGACATTACTACAACGAGAACATCAAAGGGCGATACATGGTTGAGTTCGAGGAAAGGCCGACGAATTGAGATCAATTCAACTCAACAACACGTAGTGCCCGCCATCCAGAAAATACAACGCCGTCTCCTGAACCGGCTCTCCGACCAGTTTGTGCCAGGCCCGGCCGTAAAACGATATCTGTGGCCGGTAATGTTCCTTGAGTTCATCGAGCCGGCCATCGGTTGCGTCTGTTTTGTAGTCCACGATCACCCAGCCTGCTTTCTCTTTAAATGCGAGATCCACCGTTCCCTTGAACAGAGTAGGGAAACCGGTGGTCGCTGCCTGAACCTCCAATTCTTCCTCCTCCCCGGGCTGGAGCTTTATGGCGAAAGGCACTTCAACATACCTTGCCTCTGAATTGGCAAGACGCTGCCAGAGGCTGGAATCCCTGACCGTCTCGACATCGTCTACCGCTTTCCCTGTGAGCTCCTCTGATAGCCCTTCTTCCCCCAGATATCTCCGGGCCAGGATTTCCGACGCTGGCCGGTCGAACAGAGCACAGTCTGCGAGGAGTCGGTGGATGACCGTTCCCCATTGGGCCCCACCAATTCGATGCGGATCTGATTGAGCCTGCTTCACAGTGCCGGAATCAGCGGCCAGAGCGTGCGCAGTGATATGCGCGTGCGTCTGTGTGCGGAGGTCCAGCCGATTCTGGTCTGCCTTTCTTTGGAGATCCTCGCGGCTCAAGCCCTCCGGCGGCAGCGCGTATTCGAGCTCGGGCTCACGTGGTATTGCGAGCTGCAGAGGATCTTTGATTCGGTTGAAGAGCGGTTCCCATGGCCGGTCAGGGGCCGGCGTCGGCGGCTTTGAACTGCGGTGGTATTGAGAAATCACGAGCACATCCCGGGCGCGGGTGGCAGCCACGTAGATCAACCGATTCTCTTCGGCCTTCATGTATTCCGTTTCGATCTGTTCGAGCTGTTCCCAATCCGGCGGCTGCGCAAGAACGGCCTCGCTGCCGTCTGCACGCCTGCCTGTAACTTTGATGAAGCCTTCGGCACGGCCACCTGTCCGGCGGACATGCAAACGAGGGGCATGCCAGGACAAAGTGCGCGGGTCAGCCAGAAAGACGACCGGTGCTTCGAGGCCCTTGGCCTTGTGAAGGTTCATCAGGGTGACCGCGTCCTCTTGAGCGGGATGGAGGCTCAACGATTCGCTGTAGTCCGCGCTGGTCTTGCTTTCATGGATTCCTTCGAGCCGGGCCACAATCTCAACAAAGCTCAACCCCTCGCGTTCCATGCGCCTCGCAAGAGAAACCACTTTCAAAAGCGAGCCGGCCCGGCTGCCGCCGCTTTCCTGCGAACGGGTCAGCGCAAGAAGACCTGATTCTTCAAGAATGCGTTCGACAGCAACAGACGGCAGACATCTGCGAACGAAGTCCGTACCTGCTTTGAGATGCAGGGCAGACGAATGGATTTCAGGTGAGAGCTCTTCAGATTTACGCAGCAGTTGCCACAGGCTTTCGAACGAGCCACCGGCGGATTTGAACTGATAGAGGGTTTCGTCGCTGATACCGGCTAGCGCATCCCGAAGGTAGGCAACCAGCGCCACGGAGTTTTCCGGATCGGCGACCGCGATCAACAGATTCATGAAGGGGCTGATTTCGCGCCCCTTGAAGGCGTTTGCGCCTGAGACTCGATATGGAATGCCGAGCTTCTCAAGCGCGGTCGCGTAAATCGGCAGATGCGATTTCTGCCGCGTCAGGATGAGGAAGTCGCCCCATCTGACACCACTCCGTTTTCGTGTGCAAACATCGCCTTCCAGATGATCATCGAACAGACTGAGCGACCAGTCTTTCATATCGGAAATGATTCTGGATATCGCTTCAGCGTCTTTGAGTGCGACCCGATAGTTCTTCGTGTGGTCCGGGATATTGCCCTTGACGGTCTCGTGGTACACATGGCGAACGGGATCTTTGACCGCGGCCGGCCGGACAGGATCGAGATCGGTATATGTGGCCTGGTAGGGTGTCTTGTGTTTTTCAATGAGCCCCTGCAGGGCCGGGTTGAGCCGTTCGCACAAACCCTCGGCGATGCGAAATGTGGCTGTCAGTGTGAGAACGTTCCCCGCGAATTTTTCTTTGACGAGGTCGTAGATACTTATGTCCGCCCGGCGAAACCGATAGATGCTCTGCTTTGGATCGCCCACGACAAAGAGGCTGCCCGGGCGGGACGCTGCCCGCTTCCAATCGGTTTCTGCAGGATCTTCAGCGGTGACAAGAAACATCACCTCCGCCTGAATGGGGTCCGTATCCTGAAACTCATCGACGAGAATGTGAGTGAACCGTTCTCGAAAATACTCGCGCACTTCAGCATATGAAGGCGAATCACGGAGCAGCTTTGCGGAGTCCATCAGGAGATCCTGGAAGCTGAGGACCCCGGCCTGACGGCGTCGCACGCGAAAATGATCCACCGCCTTTTCCACCGCCCCAAGTGCAAGTGGGTAACACCATGTCCTCCACGCATTCAAGGCCGGTAGAAGGGTGCCGACGCGAAGCTCGTTTACGGCGCCAAGCATTGCTTTGCCTGCCTCCCGCGTAGTCCACCACGGAATCTGAACACGTTTGCCGCCCTCCTGCCCGTACACATATTGCCTGACCTCGCCGGTCTCGAAGAGTTCGAGGAAACGGACCACGTCTGCTTCCTTCGTGGTGTTCAGATGGGCTCGGATCGCATTCGCGCGCAGCAAGTTTTCCTGCAGGCCTTCCCACGAACGGCCGGGGGGAGGACGCTCGGGCATGACCGCATTTGCCTGGTCCATAAACTCGAAAGTTTTCCTGAGTGCATTCTCGAGGGCATTAATCGGTATTGGCGTGGATGAGCTTTCAAATTCAACGTCATCGTATTCGCTGAGCTGCTCGTACAATCCCTGCAAGCCGATCAGCGAAAGCCCTGAACGCGCGAAGTCCTCGGGCAGTTTCTCGCGGCCGAGGTGAACGTCCTCCAGGTATGACTGCCACGTCTCTCTCTTCAGCAGCTCGATCTGCAGGTCGTCCCCTTCCCGGAATTCCGGATCGATACCAGCTTCCACCGGCCGTTCCCGGAGCAGCCGCCCGCAGAAAGAATGAATCGTACCGATGAATGCCTGCTCGAGCCGCGCAAGCGCATCGTTGAGTCGTTCGAATTCCCGGGTGCCTGATTCGGTTTTTTTCAGGTCGTGCTCGAGGCCGTTCTGGAAACGTCCGCGCAACTCACCGGCAGCTTTCACAGTGAAGGTAATCGCAGCGATGTGGTTTACGGTGGCTTCGCCTTCCCGGATGAGAGCGACCATCCGTTCAACCAGGCAGTGGGTCTTTCCGGATCCCGCACTGGCCTCCACCAGGAAAGATTCCTTTAACCGAGTGCGGATAGCATCCCGAACTGCCTGGTCCGGGATGGTGATCGGTATGGTTTGCATTCTCAGTCTTCGTCTCAGTCTCAATCTTCATCTAAATCACGAAGCAAAGGCTGCTGCGCTTATGGCGAAGAAAAAGAAGAAGCCAATACACCCAGAACTAAAAGGCCGGCGGGTTGTATGCCTGCACTGCAAACATATGGCTGAAGCGCACCTTGAGTTGCTCCACGGTCATGTTTGCTGTTTCTGACAGTCGGACGGCAAACTCCTCGTCCTGCAGATCCTGTTTATCGATGCGAAACATGTATTTGCGTGCGACCTGATACGACTCTGACTCGATGTCGACCAGGCGTGGTATGACCCGGCCTTCATCGTCGAGAGGAAGATCCTCATACCGAATCGGATTCGTCGAACCATTCTCGAGTGAAATCAGGTAGCCCGATTTGCCGGACAGCAATAGACGTGTGGCCGCATATCCCATGTCGCGTGTGTATTCCACGTCGAACGGGATCGGGTGGTGGCAGCGCAATTCATAGCCAATGTTCTTGACAACGATTCCGTCAGTCAGTTTCGGGCCACCGTTGAAAGTGAAGTCATCCAGGCGATCCTGCACTTTCAGTTGCAGTGCCCGGCCGAACAGGATGTCCGCGAACTTGAGTTGGGAATGGTCGTCATAACCAATCGTCGCCAGACCGTCCTCTTTCATCTCCTCCAAAGAGGCATCGCACAATCTGCCGATGACGCCTTCCGCAATGACAGCCACCCCATCAAGCCGGCCCCTTGGTGGGGTGGCGCGCACTAGCATCGAACTGATCAAAGTGTCGGCCACATCGCCAAGGGTGAGGTCGGCATCTTCGCTGAATTCTTCAGGAATTATGCAGCAGGTTGCGCCGGCGCCTTTTGCCACGTGCAGCGCAAGATGCCCGGCGGAGCGTCCCATCATAATGACGAACACCCAGCGGTTCGTGGCCTTCGCATCGTAAGACAGACTGTTAACGATCTCAGTACCCACATGACGTGCCGTCTCGAAACCGAAAGTTGGTGTATTGGCCGCCAGGGGTAAATCGTTATCGATGGTCTTGGGGACATGCGCGACGCCGATGGCGCCGTCGGCAGCATCGCGTATTCGGCGTGAAGATGTCAGGGTATCGTCACCACCAATCGTCAAGAGAAAATCAATACCGAGGTCTTTGAGATTCTTGACAGCCTTTTCCAGTTCATCATCGGCGGGGCGCCGCCTGGCGGTCCTGAGAATCGTGCCACCTTCCCAGTGGATGCGGGTCAAATCGTTATAGCCGAGCAGCCTGGCAGGCCCGGTCTCGTCAAAGAGGTCAATGTCCTCGTGGTCGCAGATGGATTTGAAACCGTCGTAAAGGCCAATGACTTCAAACTCGTTATCCATGGCCTCGATACCCGCGCCCGAGATAACGCCATTGATGCCGGGTGCCGGCCCTCCTCCCACAAGAATGGCCATACGGCCTTTGGCTGTTTCGATTCTGCCCGTTTTTCGCATGTCGATCAGTCTAACAAATCGGTGAGGATTTTCGTTTTATTTTTTCTTGCCCACCGTCTCCTCCACCACAGGCCGGTACCTGCCTGTTCCCTCGTCCTTGACGCTACGGACGCTCAACGTCATGTTCCCATGATGAAGGCACTGGATGGAGGCTGTCTTGAGCCGGCCTGCCGCGTTGTTTGCATTGGCATCCATATTCAGCACGTAGCTCTGCTCTTTGTCGGCATTCTTATGAATGGGGCATCTGAACAGGCTCTCAACGGCTTTCGGGGATCTTGAGCTTATGGGCTCGCGGCCGTACGGCGTGATGGTAAGCCCCCGCGTCTTGAACAGGTTCACGATGTAAACCTTGTAGGCGGACATATCAGCGGGCACGGTCTGAGCACCGGCTGCGTTATCAAGCATCACACCCAGGAGTGAGAGATTTTCGCGGCACTGAAATTTTGGGCTCGGCTTGAGTGACTTCACATACGCGTTCCATTTGGATTCGAAGCCGGTCATGTTCGTGCCGAACGCTTTTCGAAAGGCGACCAGCGCGGCCTCGCCTTTGTTCAAATAACGCAGGTAGTTGATGAGGGCCTTTCGATACTTTCCCCGGCTGGCGTAGACGAGGAAGTGGACCACGGACCACGATTCCTGATACTCGGCCATGGCGAGCATCCGGTCGGTTCGAACGTTCGCACCCCACTGTCGATGATCCATCTCGACGAGGTCGCGCAGGCGTATCCACTTGCCGGCCTTCCGGACCCTGTCAAGCACGTGAAGCCTGAAAGTCGGTACTTCTCCGATCTCGAATTTCCTTTTGTTCCAGGTCGCATCCTCGAAGAGCTGCGCCATGCCTTCAGAGATCCATGGTCGCATGTTCCTGGTCCCACCAAGAAACGCGTCGGTGAATTGATGAAAGCCCTCGTGATAAACGGTCCGCAGGACTTGCTCATAGGTCATCGAGCCCACGTAAGCTGCAAGAAGTTTCTTTCGAGAAATGTAAATGCCCGCAGTGCCGGCAAGATTAGGCCCGACGAGCTTCAAGTAGTCTTCCTTCTTTTTATAGATGTGGACGTTGAACCGCTCCTTGATTTTGCCGCCGAAATCCCGAAGCCGCCGATAATACTCCGCATAGATGGCTTCGAGATGCATCCCCACTTCGCGGGTAAAGGCAGCACTGACATCGCACTGGATGTTGTAATGCGCTGTCCGTTTCTTAGTGACTCTTCCGCTGAAGTAGCCTTCTGCAGAGAGGGCGGAGGTCAGGAGGATGAAAGCGAGAGTGAGTTTCATTGGGGTTGGCAGCCTTGTTTATTTAGAGCCTGTCGCGGGATTTACGATTCTAAAGATCAGGAGCGATTTGAACCATTCAAGATTGGAGGGACATTCTGAGCTGACCTTATGTTCGTAAGGCTCATTACTCATTACTCATTACTCATCGCTCATCATTCTCCTTCTTCATAATAAAAAGGTAGTTAAATCCGCGCATGAAATAATTTCCTTTGATGGCTTCACGATGCCAGTTGCCCCTTTTCAGCTTTCTGTTGTGTCGGACCACCGAGATGATATCGACAGGTTTGAAGTGCTGACGCAGCAGCGCGAACAGATCGAAACCGATCGGGCAAAAGGGTTTCTTCTTCCGAAACGAATCTGAACAGTAAAGGGCCATGTAACGGCGATTGCGCAAGACGCGATGGAGCTCGGAAATGACCTGCCCCATGGATTCGTAATAAGCCGGATCCATGGCATCAAGTTTGCCGATACAGCGGGGGTCGTCCGAGTATTCGATGTGGGTCGAGTAGGGCGGATCGATAAAAACGAAATCGGCTTTGGCGTCTTCCAGGGGAAGTTTACGAGCGTCACACTTAAGGACGTCAGAGCGTTGTGGAGACAGGTCGTACCCGAGAGCGCGACGGCCCAGGTCCCGTGCCACATCGAGGGTTGTGCCGCTGCCGCACATGGGATCGATCACCAGGTCGTTCTTGCGCGTGTAGCGTTCGAGCAGATTCCAGATGATCCAGGAAGGGGTCGCTCCCTTGTATGCCTGGTCCCCCTGATTGGAGTCACCGTAATGCTGAGAAGGGTATTCCCAGAGCGTCGTCGTCTGAAGCTCGAGTTCAGGTTTTTTCGCCATCTCAGCCGCTCTCCAGAATTCGCACCATCATGAAGAATTCTGCCGTCCGCTTCGGCCCGCGTGAATTTCTCATCGCCCGGTAGGCCGCGGCCAGTTTGCGCGCACGAAATGAATTGAACATAGCTTCAGGATCGAGAACCCCGGAAAAGAGCGAGTTTGGCTCAAGCTTGAGAATCTGCATGACCCATTCACTGTCCACGACGGTGAGTTCGCGCAGATTCATCTCTTTTCGCAGTTTGTTGATCTGCTCGTGGGAGAGGCCGAACAGGAATTCTTCAAATGCCTGGCGTTCCCGGGTAGTGCTCTCGCCGAGGAAAAGCTCCATAAACTGCGGGTCACTCGCTGAAGCCATCAGACGCATGATTTCCATACTGCCCATCAGAGTGCCGTAGTCGAGGACCAGCTTGTTGCGCGCTTCCCATGCGGATTCCAGCACTGGGCAGAAATCATCGATCTCAAGCTGGATCGTGTCCTCCCAGAAATTGATCAGCATAAAGCTCGCACTTTCCCTGACCGCGGCATTCGCTTCATGATCTGTCATAATCTGGCTCAGAAGATCTTCCACGAGGAGCGTATAGATCGATTGCCCGATCTCGGCGACTACCGTGTCTTTCAGATCTGCGATCTGCTGCGACTCTGAAGCTGTGTCCAGCGCGATACCAAGAGCCCGGAAAAGGTGAGTCTTCGCATAAATGAAATCGCGTGCGAGCCGGATTTTGAGTGGAAAATCCAGGGGAGATTCAGGCTGATTTTTGGTGAGGTGCCGGACGAGGGTATCACGGCTGCGGTGGCTCTGGCCCAACTTGCTCGATGAATTCAACGAAGGGTATGAACGGACGAGTTCGCCCAGTCGCGAAAGGCGGCGCAGGTTGTCCCAGATCACTTTTTCGGATTTTAGAGAGTCTTCGAGCACATCCAGGACATCCTGAATTACTTCCAGCTCTTTCTCATCAAAAAGATGTTGGGGAATCTTGCGCGGCTTCAAAGTATGTTCTCATTGAAGGGATTTTCGCTCGAACATGTGGCATTCAAGCAGTGACTGCAGCAGTTCAGCTATGGTCGCGATTTCTCGGGGCCGTGCAATGCCAACAGCTTCTTTCGGATCTGGTTCGGAGCGGAAGCCATGGCGAACCGGGGCAGGCTGGAAAGTCTTACCCAGCGGATGTCGTCGTAATCGTCGCACGCGGCCTTTCCACCGGCCCTGCAGTGGAAAACCTCCACAGAAAATCGGCGGCTCATAATCGAGTGTTTGAGTGTCATCAGGCATTCTTTCGTTTCCGCTTGAAGACGCAGATGCTCGAGCAGCTTATTCTTCAGGAAAGTGTCCGAAGGCTGCGAGCTATCTTTTTCATAGCTCGGGAACTCCCACATGCCGCCATTCACTGCTTCAAACGGGCGTTTGCAGATCAAGATGGCCCCCCTCCTTTTCACGACGGCCGTGGCGACTTTGACATAGCTGGTCTTCTGCCGCTCCGGCATCTCTGGAAACCGTTTTTCACTGCCGTTGGCGAGAGAAGAGCATTGAGAATGCACCGGGCAATTGGAACAGGCCGGCGAACGGGGCGTGCAGACCAGCGCGCCCAGTTCCATCAGTGACTGGTTGAAATCACCAGCGTTTTCCGGCGGTATGAGATCGGAAGACAGTTGCCAGAGCTTTCTGTTTGTCTGGCCTTTTTTCGGGTCTCCGCCAAGCTCGAAAACGCGGCAGAGCACGCGCCCCACGTTGCCATCGAGAATGGGTACCGGTTGATCGAAAGCGATGCTGAGAATGGCGCCGGCCGTGTAGCGACCGACACCGGGCAGGGCAATGACATCATCCAGCGTTGCCGGAAAGATCCCATTGTGGTCATTCAGAATGACCTTTGCGCCCTGATGGAGGAACCTGGCTCTGCGATAGTAACCGAGCCCTGCCCAGAGCGTGAGCACTTCATCGAGCTCGGATTCAGCCAGAGCGCGAAGGTCCGGGAAGCGTTTCATGAACCGCTCAAAGTACGGCAGCACTGTCGAGACTTGCGTCTGTTGCAGCATGGCCTCCGAGACCCAGATGGCATAGGGATCCCTGGTGCTTCGAAACGGCAGCTCGCGTTTGTGCGTGCCGAACCAACTGAGAAGACTCCGCGCGAATCTGGCGGCATCAAAGTTATCGAGCACCGGCATTGTCCAAAGACTTTCCTGGGGTTCCGGGTTCTCCTCTTATTTAAGTGCCAGCAGTTCCACTTCAAAAATCAAAGTAGCATCCGGCGGGATCAACCCGCCGGCGCCGCTAGCCCCGTAACCCAGCTCAGGAGGGATCGTGAGCTTGCGCTTGCCGCCGATCTTCATGCCGGCGACGCCTTCGTCCCAGCCTTTGATGACCTGCCCTGCCCCGAGCTTAAATCCGAAAGGTGCATCCCCCCGCTTACTTGTGGAATCAAACATCTTGCCGTCCGTAAGCCATCCCGTGTACAGCACCGAGACCGCATTGCCCGGCGCGGCGACCTGGCCATCGCCTTCTTCGAGGTCCGTGTATTTTAATCCGCTTGCTGTCGTGATTTCATCCATCAGTAGCTCCTTGCTGGAGAAGGTATATGCATCTGGTGGCAGGCTAGCAGAGAATGCACATCAGAGAAAATGGTTCTCTGATTCGAGTTGACCTGTGACGCGGGAACCAAACACTTCGCTCGATTCCGCCGGTCGTCTATCAGCAGTTCAGAACTTGACTTCCAACGAAAAGAAAACGCTTGCTCTCACCGGTGTCGGCCATTTCGGTTGCCACATCGCGATGCTCGTCTTTCCCACGGCCGCGGTGATCATGGCACAGACCACCGGCATGAAAAAAGAGGAAATTTACCCGTGGGGGTTCCTCTGTTACCTGCTGTTTGGAATCTGTGCACTGCCCATAGGTCTTCTGGCCGACAGGCTCCGTGCGAACTGGGGTGTCAAACTGGGCGCCCTCGGAGTTGGCCCGGCGCTGATGCTTGTGGCGCTGGCAGATCCGACATCCAGGTTTGAGCTCACCGCCGGCCTGGCTCTCGTTGGCGTGATGGCAAGCATCTATCATCCAACAGGAATGAGCCTGCTCTCGAAAACGATGACAAGGCGAGGAACTTCTCTTGGTTTGAACGCCATCTGCGGCAGCGCGGGGATCGCCTTGTCACCAATCCTTACGGAGATGACCGCCATACCTTACGGGTGGCGGGGATCGTTCGTCATCCTTGGGCTCATGCTCCTGGCGCTTGGTATTCCCGTTTCGCTGTTGAAGATTGATGAGAGCCCTTCGAGGGAAGCCACGGAGACACAGGCACATGGACAGGGGCGTTTGGATCTCTTTTGCGTGCTCCTCGTGGCCATGATGCTTGGAGGATTGAGTTACCGGGCGAACGCGCTCTCTCTGCCCGGCTACCTCGAAGAACGCCAAAGCTCTGAAACCGGGTTTGGCATCGTCACTGGTTTGCTTTTCTTCGTGGGCAGCATTGGACAGATGCTCGGCGGCCGCCTGGCGGACCGCTATGACCTGCGATTTCTGTACATGGTTTTCCACTTGGTCAGTATACCTTTCGCTCTCGCTATGTACTCGCTGATGGGGGCGCCTCTCTACGCCGCGGCTGGTGTCTTCATCTTCTGTAATCTTGGAATGCAGCCAATCGAAAACAGTCTGGTTGCACGGCTGACGCCCGAGCGGCTCCGCACCACTGCCTACGGAGTAAAGTTCATTTTTGTTTTCGGATGCGGTTCGTTCGCCGTGCTGGGCGTGCCATGGATCATCAAAGCCTACTCGTTTGCACACGTCTATCTGGCCATCGCAGCCGTCGTCGCCATGATGTTCCTCGCGATTTGCGTGCTGACTTATATGTCTCGTGGCAAGGCTGTGATGAATGCAGATCACATAGTGAGTAATACGTAATGACCACGTACCTATCTACCGGCAGGCCTGAAACCGTCATTTCGCGGGCACAGCAGAAAGACCACCTTCAAAATGCTCTCGCGCAGCTTGGGAGCCTCAAGCGCGTGCTCATCATTCCGCCTGATTTCACGCGGTTCCATTCGGGGGCAGGTGAAATCGCGGAAGACGTATTTGAGCTTCTCAGCGGCAGCGCGGTAATCGACATCCTGCCCGCGCTCGGCACCCATTCGCCGATGACCGAATCCCAGATCGAAACGATGTTCGGCTCGGTACCTCGTGACACGATACACGTTCACGATTGGCGGAATGGTCTGGTCAAGCTGGGGGAAGTGCCGGGCAGTTTTATTTCCGAGGTCTCGGGCGGGCTTGTGGATTACGCAATCAGCATTGAGCTGAACCGCATGCTCACTGATGGAAACTACGACCTGATACTGTCAGTGGGCCAGGTAGTGCCGCACGAGGTCATCGGCATGGCAAACCAGAATAAGAACATCTTCGTGGGCACCGGCGGCAAGGACACGATCAACAAAACACACTTCCTCGGCGCAGTCGTGGGAATGGAAAACATCATGGGTCGCAGCCAGACCGCGGTACGAGCCGTATTCAATTACGCGGAAGAAAACTTCACACAGGATCTGCCGATTGTTTACGCACTGACCGTTCGTTCGAATAATGACGATGGCAATCTGGTTACCCGCGGCCTCTACATCGGCGAGGGCACGGAATGCTTCAATGATGCGGCCGGGCTCAGCCAACAGGTGAATCTCGATCTGCTCGATGAGCCGTTGCAGAAAGTGGTCGTATTTCTTGATCACGGCGAGTTCAAGAGCACATGGCTTGGCAACAAGTCCGTCTACCGCACTCGAATGGCCATGGCTGACGACGGTGAGCTCATCGTCCTCGCGCCCGGGCTCAGGGAATTCGGCGAAGATGGTGAAATCGATCGCCTGATCCGCAAGTATGGATATCGAGGCACGCGGGAAACTCTGGAGGCCGTGAAGCAAAACGACGATCTCGCGGCCAACCGGTCAGCCGCAGCCCATCTCATTCACGGCAGCAGCGAAGGACGCTTCAGTATCACTTACGCGCCGGGGCACCTTTCAAGAACGGAGACTGAAAGTGTGAATTTTAAATACGCGGACCTGGGTCAGTTGTTGGAAAGATATGATCCTGACAAGCTGAAGAATGGGTTTAATGTAATGGGCGACGGTGAGCAAGTTTTCTATATCAGCAATCCGGCGCTTGGATTGTGGGCATTGAAAGATCAGTTTGTGTGAAGCAGGAAACCGTAGGACAGGCATCCAGATTCGCTGATAATCACTCGCTGGCTTGAAAGGCCAGAACAGAGTTTCCTCAAAGCGGACAGGTTAATGCTGGAGCTTTATCTTTCTCTTCGTCTTAATCTTTGCCCCGGAGCAGTTTGAGATTAAGACGAGGAGGAAGGCAAACCCAGTATCTCCGGCTGGAAGTCTTCCCACGTGGTGCTCCCGATTGACTCGGTGCGTGCTTTTGCTAGCATCCCCGGCCTTGAAAATCTGGACTGGTGCGGAGAGATGGCTGAGTGGCTGAAAGCGCATCATTGCTAATGATGTGAGGGGGTTCAGACCTCCTCCGAGGGTTCGAATCCCTCTCTCTCCGCCAATTCTCATTCTAACTCCTTCAGTTAGAGCGTTTTTCATCTTAAAGCGTCTGCAGGCAATCGCTTGCGGGCGCTTTTTTAGTGCCTGCTCGTGACGCTCGATGTAGCAAGATGTCTCTCAATGACGCACATCTGCTTTTCTTCGGTGAACGCAGGAGCTTTCAAACAGCGCAGAGGGGGCAAAGCTCCCCAAAGGGCTTTACCAACGTGGCGATGTCTTCTGGGTGAACAAGACAATCAGAGGCAAGCGGCACCAGTTTTCAACTGGTTGCAGTAGCCTCGTCGAAGCTGAGAAAGTCTTGCGAGATTTCCTCAAAGACAAGCAAGTTGGCTCACCTGCATCTGCAAATGAAAAAGTGCCACTACCCAAGGGGCTGTATTGGAAAGGGAATGTCATCTGGCTTTCCCGGATGGTTGAAGGAAAGCAAAAATGAATTCCGGTTCTAGGCCGATCACAAATAAGGATATAGAGCTGCACACGAAACCTGAGCAGCGTTCTGAAAGAAGTCAATATGAGTATCTCTGGCACGGTCTCGGATAGGTGCCTCTGAGATTTGATCAAACATACGGGCGCAAGAACTTCTAAGTATACAGGGAGGTTTCAGCCAACACAGGTAAAAGCAGATCCGAGTTATTCGGCTAAGGAGATGCCAATTGAGAGCTCTTATGAGAATAGGGGACAACGGATCGAAGTTCGCCCCTCACCCATTTATAGGGGCACACCCCAATGCTCGCTTAAACGACCACATTGATAGGAATTGCGCCAGGATGCTCCCGAAGTTCATTGTACAGACAACCTAATTATGAGACAGATTTACAGGTAAATGGGGTGACAGTTGCTGGTTTTGGGTGATGGTGATGTGCTGGTTTTTTACCAGCCATTGTTCGACTGCGATGCGCCAGGCGGTTTCCTTATCGCGCTTGTTCCGCTCTTCCATGGCGGCGAGGATGATAGTTTGTTTTTCGATCAGGGCATCATAAATCTCCTTTCTGAGCCGGCGGTGATGCCTGGCTCGATCCTTATCAGTAAAAAATGTCTGGCATGAGTTACGTCCCCTTAGGCGGTGGCGTTCCTGGTGATTCCGGTCGTTGGCTGCGGTCGCAGCCCATGCTTCGACGTGGTCAGTTGGGCATGCTGGGCGATACTTCAGTTTCTCCCGAAGGGCCTCCTTGATCTCTCCCTGCCCACGTTCGATGGCACCGTTGTAGGGAGGGTAGTAGGTTGGGCTGTTGAGCGGCAAGACCAGCTCGTTTGAGAGGGTCTCGTTGACGGCCTGGTGGTTGAGGTTGCCTCCGTTGTCTCGCTTGAGGTACAGGGGTGGGCCGTATTTGCGGAACAGGGATTTGAGATGGCCGGCGATCTCTTCGCCGTGGAATGAGGTCGCGACCAGGGGTTGGAATTTGTAGGCTGAGCTCATGTCTTGAACGGTGAGCATTTTGATGCTGTTTCCATGGGTATCTTTCCAGAGTTCGGATTCGTCGATGCTCCAGACGAGGCCTGGCAGATGCCATTCGATGGTGCGCTGCATGGCTCGGTGTTCTTTGCGGGCGTCTCTTCGTGCCTGGTCAACAAGTTCGGCGAAGTCTCGTCTTGAGATGCTCTGTGCATATCGTTGATGAAGTTCGGATGTACCGTACGTTCGCTTATTCCTGTGAC
>JASLXP010000714.1 GCA_030740295.1 Planctomycetota bacterium | reverse complement strand
CACACTTTCATGAAGCTGGAACTCACCACAGAATCACCGGAAGAAACGCAAGCGGTCGCAGCAAAGGTCGCTGCATCGATTGAGCCCGGCGATGTGCTTGCGCTTTGCGGAGATCTCGGCAGCGGCAAGACGTGTTTCACTCAGGGCCTGGCAGCGGCATTGGGAGTCAGCGAAGCCGGGGTCGTCAACAGCCCCACGTTTGTCCTGCTCAACGTTTATCAGGGACGGCTGCCCATCTATCACTTCGATGCTTACCGGCTAGGGAACGCGGATGCCTGGCTGGACCTGGGCGCGGAAGACATGCTCTACGGGGAAGGTGTCTGCATCATCGAATGGGCCGACATGGTAGTGGAGGCATTACCTGATGACCGCCTGACGATTGAGTTCGAACACGTGAGTATAAGTGAGCGGCATCTGATACTGACGCCGTCAGGGCCAAACTCGGGAAGGTTGGTCCATTCCGTCAATGTACAGGTCGCGCCTTGATGCCGGGCGGCGACGTTATGTCAGACAGGACTGTATCAGACCTCAAAACCAAACAGCCTGATGGCATTCAGGCCGAGTATTCGTTCCTTATCCTCTGCGGTTAGATGTCCCAAAAGTATCTCCACGAGTTCCGGAGCTTTCCGATACTCGGGAGCGGTCGTGCCGCTGCTGTAGCCTCCTCCGTACAGGATTCTCTCTGCGCCGAAACGTGATGCCATTCTGCTGACGATCGGTTTTACGTCCCGGTGGGGCCAGGGCTCTGAGGAGGCGCTGGAAATTGCGGAAAATTTGAGATAGCAGTTTTCGAACTCGGCCAGGGCAGCGACGTCCTCGTATACAACCGCATTCCCCTGCCCGGGCCGGCCGAGATGGTCGAGTATCACAGTGCAATCGGAAAACTGACGGTAAATCTTGGCAAACGCACCTGCATACCTGGGTGCGAAATGAAGTTGAACGCAGAGGCCCAATTCCACTGCCCTGCCCCAGAGCGCTTTCAACTCCGGTGACTCGAAGTCAGGGATGCCATCGTCTCGATACGCGTGAATCCGAAAAGCTACGATTGTTCCAGGGCCGGCCTTTTCAATGAGTGCAGCCATCTTCGCCGGTCCTTCACTGTCGTGCGGAGCGAACAGGCAGGTACCTTTCAGCCGTTTGGGTTCCTGTGCCAGACAATGCAGGGTGTACCGGTGATCATCAAGATAGGGTTCGCAATGAACGAGTACTGCCCCGCTGATTCCGGCGTCTTCCATAACGGGAATGTAATCCTCGATCGGATAGGACTTTTGCGGCTGATAGGCGCCATCCGGATGAAGTGGAAACTTCTCTCGATCTCCGCTGACCAGATGGATGTGGGTGTCGATGATGCTCACTTGTGAACCGTTCCTTTCTCACCAGAGTCAACAATGATTGCTGCGGTAACCCCCTTGTCCGAATTCTGGGGCAACGAGGAAGCGCGCACACTATCAACCCACTTCAGAATTTCCCACCCAGTTCACCCGCGTACCCGGTCAGTTCCACATACCCCTTGCCCTTGATTCCTTTCCCCTTCCTTTTTGCATTTACTGATACGGCTCCCTCCCAGTAGGTAATCTGCGTGCTTTCCCGAGTCATCAGTTCCTGATCTGTCATCAGCGGCTCTACCGCTATCTCAAGATCCAGTGACCCTATCTTCAGCCTCCATCCCGATGGATACGTTCCTTTTGAATGAGGGCTTACCCACTCGCCTGTCGAATCTAAAACGAAATCTCTGTGGTCGAGATGAATCTTCGAACCATCCGGCCTGACATAGGTGCCACTAGAAAAGGAATCCGGTTTTCCATCTTTTCGCCGCATTCGATACAGCATCAGTTCCGTGTCGTCTTCGAGCTGCAATGAGAACCAGTCCCAGCCAACCTGCTCTTTGCTCATTTGGTTACTGCCATATTCGTGATCCATCCATGACAGACCCTTCACGTTGAGACGCTTTCCGCCTGCCAGCAGTTTGCCCTTCGTTTCGAGCCGTGTCAGCGAGTAGTAGTGTGAAGCTTGGCCCCGTCCTTCTGATTTCTGGCTCACTCCATTCCGTCCCTGAATAACCGGCGGCTTCAACGCGCTCAGCTCGAGCTGTAACTCAATATCCTTGCCAGATGCCTGAAGAACGAACGCGTGTTTCATGTCTGACTGGTCACCAGAAAACTTTCCCTTCATCTGCCAGTCGCCAATCCAGATTTTCAAAGGCTTTTCGGTGATACCGCTCGTCCCAACCCCGCTCCGACCGCGTCGTTCGTAGTAATTGAATCGCTGTTCGTTGATGTCGGTCACTGCGAAGTGTGCGAAGTAGAGATCCTTTACTGCCCATTTGGACGGATTGTTCGCGGGCACCTTGTCCCGCAAGCCCATTCTGAAAAAGGTGAGCTCGTATCCGAATGCCCTGCCGCCTGCTTCCAGGTGGCCCGTGAAATACCACCACTCGGTACGGAAATCATCGTGGCTGCCGTGGTCGCGGGGGAATTCAAACGTATGCCCCGGCAATGCCAGTCTGTATGAGAATGGCTCGCCTGCGATTGGACCGGAAAACAGCAGAAGGGCTGTAAGAATCACGTGAAAGTCCTGGAGCATGAAATGCTGCCGAATGATTGGGCCTCGGCGATGTCTGCGAACCACACTACCGCGGAGTTCATCAATTGTTAACTTACACTTATGATGGCCGACGCTGATACTGAAGGCTGCCATTTCGAATCACGGATCCCAACGATGAACCTTGCACCATTTTTTGTCCTGCTCATCTCAGCTTTCCACTTTTCTTATTCCGAAGAGACACCACCGGACCAACCTCGCCGCTGGCAGGTGCCGGAGAGCATTCGTGGAGAGAGTGGACGCGCTTACGTCGTTTACGTGGAGGCCATGCCCGGGGAAAACTGGGATGACAAAATCAGCGCGGCCATCAAGCAAGCTCTGACCGGCGGCACCGCGGCCGAGGTGATCTTCCCTCCAGGACATCTGACCATCACCAGGCCGATCAAAGTATGGCGGCACCGCAAAACGGCTAAGGCAAACACTCTCGCCGAAGGAGTCGAACTCGCCGACATTCGACAAGTGTGGGCATCCATCAAGGGAGGCAGGAGACAGGACTTGCCAAAAGGAATCGTGCTGCGCGGGGCCGGCGGCGGGGCGACAAGACTCATCTGGGCAGGCGGGCCGAATCAGGTGGTAATCGATCTGCCTGCTCCGTGGTATGTGGAGGTGAGGAATCTTCACATTGACGGCAACAACAAGGAGGGCCTCATCGGCCTTCGATATCGTCCGGGTTGGGAGTTCGAGGCCAACGGCGGAAAGAAGAATACGTTCGAAGGCATCCGGCTCGAACGACTCGATGTCGGCATGCACATCGGTGGGCCCTTCGGGCCTGACCTTGTTGGCTCGACCTTTCGTCAGATAAGCGTCAATGCCTGTCGCATCGGCATTCGTCTGGTCGGGGCCAATGTGGCTGAGATGTGGTTCAAGGAGTGTTTCATCGGGAGCTGTGAAGAGGCCGGCTTCAAACTCGTCGGGCACAGGGGGCGCGTTCTCCGCAATCTCAGGGAGAGGGACGAGCCGACCAACGAGGACGTCGTGAAGGATGCGGACGGCCGGGAGGTGTTCATCGAGCAAATGCCGCCGGAGCTGGTGAAGCAGAAGCTCCGGGAATCTGAACATCCCGATGTGCCCGGCAGTAAATCACGGTCCTGGGCCGGGGGCGGCGCTCCCACCTGTTACATGAGCGATATCGTTTCGCATATGCATCATCCGTCCGCGTGGATGATCGACAGCAATTGGGCAGCAGTGCGACTGGAGCATGTCCGCATGGAAGGCTGCTCAGGCCTGTTGCGCGTCTCCGGCGAAGGGATGATAAACGTTCGCTTCAACGACATCCTTATCGATGTGAACGCGGTCACGACAGGCAACGCGGGCGGCCATGCCATCGAGTATCACAAAGGCGGCCCTATCTATTTTCTGGGAGGTACATTCGAAGGCCCAATCGGGCTGGGCCAGAACACCATCTGTTATTCCCTTGGCGCACGATTCCTGAATCGGAAGCGTCCCATGTCCGGCTACATCAAGGAAGGCGATAGGCTACCCAAAGGGAGTTTCTTCAGACACACGGGCGAGATGGTCACTGTCCCCCATCGGCGCTGGAAGGGGGAACGCGTGCGGAGCGGCATCCATGAAGAAATTGGTTTCAGGCAGTTGCCCGGGACAGCCGGCGCGCGCATTCACCGTTTATCAGAGTCACACGGTTTGACGGCGAAGGTGCCGGCAGGACAAACAAGCGTTGTGGTTCCACTCTCACAACTGTCAGCGCAACCGGACACGGCCTACCAGGTTTTCACCACACCAAACTGGCGGGCCGGCGCTCTGTGGGTTTCCAGAAAGGAAAATCACCAGGTCACTATTTCATTTGAAAACACGCCCGAGCGGGAAGGAGAAATCGATGTTGTCATTCGCAGAAAGCCATTCGAAGGGCAGAGGGCCCCATGAAACAGGTGTATCTACTGGTTCTGACGGTCACGCTGCCACTCCTTGCGGAAAGGCCTCACGCCCACATCGGCGCCAACGGCAACCTGATCGTCAATGGCCGCGCCGTCTTCCCCATTGAAATTTACAGTGCGCGATGGGATGAAGACTTCGCCATCACCAAAGCCTGTGGATTCAACACGGTCATCGAATTCGGCCAGAGCATCGAAGACCGCGCTGAACGCTTCGGCATGCTGCTGATCGATCCCAACTGGATGGGCCGGGACAACACCATCGAGCAAGTAGCGGCCAAGGCTGAAAAGTATCGGAACAAAATGGCGGTCATCGCATACAACCTGAATGACGAGCCTGACCTTCGTCCTGAGTCCGGAGTGAGCCCGGCCGATCTCGAGCGAATCGCAGGATTCTTTCGCAAGAAAGCTCCTGGACGGATGCTCTCAGTTACCTGTTCGGGCGGCGCCGGAGGCATTCGACTCTGGCCGGATTACGCAAGGCTTGTAGACATCTTCCGTATCGATCCATATCCGGTCATCGGAGGCGCGCCCCTTTCGCTGGTGACGGATCGCCTGGAGGCCGCGCGCAGGGCCGCAGGCCCCGGCAAACCGGTCTGGGTGGTCCTGCAGGCATGGTACATGGGCGATGCCAGTAAGTTTCCCAGTGCCAGGCAGGACAGGTGCATGACCTAT
>JASLXP010000713.1 GCA_030740295.1 Planctomycetota bacterium | reverse complement strand
CCCCGAAGGGGCCAAACATATCAGCCCAGGGCAACGCCCTGGGGTATGAGGAAGGGTCACCCTTGAGCCCTGAAAGGGCGGCACAAATCGCTGAGACTTCAAGTTGTGTCGCCCTTACAGGGCTAGGACTGTCTTTTCTCCCTGTTCCCAGGGCGTTGCCCTGGGCTGATATGTTTATGGCCTTTCAGGCCGGAAATCGGCTGATGTCGCCCTTTTACGAAAGAATCTGGTGGCAGCCTGTCGCCACGCCATTCAAGGCGTCTGATCCTTGAGAAATGCGGGCAAGAATCGATAGGGCGGGCAAGGGAGTGGTGGATGTCGTAGCCGCAAGGGCACCAAGCCCTGAGCATAGAGAACGACGGAGCGTGAGCTCCCATCACAACGACATCGCCTGCTCGGCCAATCTTTTGATAAGGGCCGCCGGTTTCTGCTGCAATTCCAGGATTCTGAAATTCCTGAAACAGAACTGCTGCTCTGCTCCCTCGATAGTCAGGAAGCCTTCGTCCAGAGAAGGGCGCTGCCAGTGGGTGATGACGGCACCCTCCCGCGTGGTAAAGACCTCGCGTTCCCACACGACGAGCTCGATTGAATTCCATCCGGGCTGGAGAGGCAGTTCGGTGGATTGGAATGTTTCACCTTTATAGAAAACTGTCCCGGTGTTCGTGCCTGAGAGCTCTATTTCAAAGGTGTTTTCAGTTTTATCATTGGTGATGTCCGGGCCATTTACTGGAAAAGAAATACCGGCATCCGACCTCACGAGGTCGCTGGCAAGACAATCGAACCTGAGGATGAAGTTCCTGAATTTCTTTGCTGTATAGACGATGCCTCCAGGGCCGCCGTCCGTCCATCCGAGGCCCGATCCCCAATTGAAGAAAGCGTCCCCTGATCGCACCCATGAATCCTGTGCCTTGGAGGTAAACATGTTTTTGAAAACGGGATTCGCCAGACCGGCAATTCCGGGCTCTCTGCGCGGATGCTCGACCATCAGCCTGAATCCATGAATCTCGCCCGTGGCCGCATAGCGGATTCTGCTGCGAGCGGCAGATCTCAATTGGCTGGCGGGGGATAGAACTCCGCCTCCGCGAATAGTGCGGGTGTCATTTCCGACGGGCGGGTAGTAGGGATCTTTTTTCGGCTCGGTGGGGTAAACATCGTAGTTATCGAGAACAAATTCCCAGACGTTCCCGATCATGTCGTACAGGCCCCAGCGATTCGGTTTCTTCATGCCCGCCGGTCGCACCTTTCCACCGGAGTTCTCTTTGAACCAACCGTAATCCATGGTCCTGGTGTACTCCGGATCGCTGCCATAGTGCATGGGAGCCGTGCTGCCGGCCCGGCAGGCATACTCCCATTCTGCTTCAGTCGGGAGGCGAATCCGTCCCAGTGGCAATTGCCGGCTTAACTGGCTGGCAAACATCATCGCAGTAAGTTTGCGGATCTTTGTGAGCGGAAAGTCTTCGCCCCGTGTGTAAACGAATTTTGCGCCATTGGCCTTCCTCCAATCCGCGCCGGTGATCTCGTACTTGCCCATATAAAAGGGACGAGTGATTTCTACTGAATGAACGGGCCCCTCATCTGGCTTGCGGCCTTGCTCAGTTTCCAGGCTTCCCATTCTGAACTGGCCAGCCGGAAGCAACACAAAGTGAATTCCGGACGATTTATGTCGAACCTCATGAGGCAGCCCGGAAGGCTTCTCCACACCTGTTCTTATGGTGTTTCCATGACTGTCCGAAGATTCGTCCGGAATCTCGAACACGCCCCTCATCCACTCCGGCAGATCCGCACCCAGCAGATCCAGATACAGACGAACGTCCTCTCCTGATTTCGATGCGAGCCTGAACTGGGAGATAGATTCGGCCTCATCGCCGAAATAAAATTCATAGAGCGCCTTCACAATAGGCAGATTTCTGGACGCCGGTACAAGAGATTTCTCAACAACAGAAGTGTGTTGTGCCAGCAGATTTCTTTCCTCTTCACTCAGAGCTTCGGACTGATGTACAGTATTTCGAGCCTGCTCGAATTGTTTACTTCTGATCAGGTGCCGATAGGAATCCCAGAACTGATCCTTTAGCGCGATTAGTTTGCCAGCATGGGCTCTGTGCCGCGAGACTGCAGTTGAGACGCGCTTGGAAAAATCACCCACCTCTCTTGCCTGTCGAAAGGTGAGGCCGAGGTCGTCCCTTTTTGTCCTCTTCAGAATCGAATTCAAGGTGGTGAGATCTTCCCTGGAAAGGTCGCCGGAAACTCTTTTCAACAACGGCTCTCCCTCTGTCTTGAGCTCGGAGATAAAAGCGACTTTTGCCTCGTTAATCTGCAACCGCACTTTCTCAATTTCATCAGCCACCCCGCGATGAAGGAGCGAAATCGGGAATTCCTCCAAAGCGGCCTCGGCCATTCCAAACTGTAATGCTGCGAGGTGGGCCTTCACGTTGTTCTGAACTCCATCAAGCGCTTCGGCCGCGGCCCCTGCCCACTTTTTCTGTAACGAGTTGATGGAAATAACCGCTCGTCTTCTATCGTTTTCATTGTCAGTGCTTTTCGAGATCTTTCGATACATCTCGATGATTTCCCCATAAGCGTCCGGATTTTCTTTCGCGAAATCACTAATGTCTTTGAAAGTTGTAGAAGCAGTTTCTGCGACGGGCGGTCTGACGGCGGGCCGCCCGGGAATGGTCGTCGTGGAAGCGTCCGTTTTCTCGGCCTTCTTGTATCCCTTCATTTGCCGCGATTGAGGGTTATTCGACTTCAATACGGTCAATGTTGCGCCAAATACCACGGCAAAAGCCACAGCCAGCCCGACAAAAAGAATGACGGGCGGCTTCTTTTTGCGCGACGTATTACGTCCGGATCGGCGATTGAGTCTCTGAGAGCTTTTCACCTCTCGCTCCTTCTTCTGGCATTCAGGAATGCTCCAACCGCCGTGAGCGGCGATTGTTACTCGCCCTGGCAGCTTTGCTACGGGGATCCTGTGGCGACAGGCTGCCAGCCCGTGAGCCAGGTTAAATTCAGATGAGCCTACAGGCTGGCAGCAGCAGCCTGTGGCTACGAGTGAGCGTATACATCATTCGCGTGACTTGGAACATCGGGAAGATGCTGGGCACCCGTCCTGATCGTAGTAATCCACAAGAGGATCGATGACTGCTCTATTCTCTTCGTAGAACTTAAGCACCTGCATGAGATAGCAGACAGATACGTGTCGATCATGTTTCATGTAGAAATGTTTGTTGAGCTCGATGGCATCGAGCCCTTTGGCGCGGTGGAGACTCACGAGATGGAATAAACCAACCCGAGAACCAGCAACTCTAATAAAACCGTCGTCATCTCTTATTAGTTCTTCTGGTAATGGCAGCAGTTCATTCTCTGCATCTACAAACTGAGGCACATTCGCTGGCCTGAATTTACCAAGCTTTAGTGACATGCGATACAGGGCCGCAGACTTCTTCAGGCGGCCAATCATGGCTTCTGGAGACATGTCAATTTCAGCATGCTTATCAGTTATGTTATTCGACACGGTCTAACCCCAGTTCGTCGATATCTGCGAGGTCCTTAGCTCTTCCAGCTTCCTGTTTCATCTTTTTCAACCCGAGCCTCGAAACTATCGGGAACTTGCGCCCTTCAAATTCTGCCGTTGTTCTGCTCTCCCAAACATCATTGTGCCCTTCTGCTGCCAGAATCAGATCTAACATCATATCGTGCGATCCTTCGATCTTGAGAATACGAAATATCCTGCGCTCGTCAGGGGTGCCTCTCTTGAATCGCATAAAACCAGAAATAATATCGAACCCGAGAGGCTGGACAGTGGCCTGTATATCGTCGAGGTCCTCTTCCCTGACAAGAATATCGATGTCCTGCGTTGTGCGAGCATAACCGTATATGGCTACCGCAAGGCCACCACAGACTGCGAACTCGATTTTAGCTGAGCTTAGAGCGTCAACGATTCCGCACAGCTCTTCGAAAGGATCAAGGCCGGGCACCACTATTCCTCCGCCTGCTTCACAGTTGCTTTACCTTTTGTGAGCATCTTGAGCAGGTTTTCATCCACCACGATTTTGAGGTTTTGATTAAATCCCTTTTCCATGCTTTGGGCGAGGTAGTTGGCAGCACCCGCAAGCACTTCACGCATGTCGCCTAAATTACTGTTGAAGCCGCTGAGTTGGGAGAGGACCTTTCCTATGTCATCTTCGTCGTCCATACCCGCGAGCGACTGGCGGCGATTGAACTCGCTTCTGATGGCTGACCACCGCTTCTCCTCTTCTTCGGTGAGGAGATCATTGATTTCTTTGTATTTGAGCAGATTGGCTTCGGCTCCGGAGGCAAGGGTTTGGGCTTCGTTGTAATAGCTGTCGATAATCAGTTGTTCGACTTCCTTGTCTGTCATCACTGGAAAGATCTTTTCAGCGATTCGATTCATGTTGCGATAGGAGCCCTGAAGCTTGAAGGGCGGTTCGGTCCGGTAATCGTCCTCCTGCGCCGCAGAATAAATGTACTCCTGATTCACGCGCAGGACCACGTCACGCACGCGAAACAGTTTAGTAAGGACATTAACTATTTCGCTCACATCCTCGGAAGAGTATCCGTGGTCGAATTCGATTCCCTCGCGACTGTCGGTCTCAACAATCTGCATAAATCGATAGATATCGTCGTGGCCGTGGCTGCTGATCTTGCTGAGCACAGGATTCGAAGTCATCGCGTTTTCGATGAAACTCATTTCAAACGCTTTGCTTTCTGTACTGGAAATGTCGCCAAGGTTGTAGGTGTCCGCGCGGTTGGCAAGCATGTCCGGGATCTGGAACTTATCGCCGCTTTCGGTGTAAGGGTTCCCGGCCATCACGACCGAGACCTTTTTCCCGCGCAGGTCGTATGTTTTGGTCTTGCTTTTATAGACGCCTTCGATCTTGCGTTGAGCGTCGCAGAGAGAGATGAACTTCTGCAGGAGCTCAGGATGGCAGTGCTGGATGTCATCCAGATAGATCATGATGTTGTTGCCCATCTCGAAGGCAAGATTGAGCTTCTGCAGTTCCTCACGAGAGGTAGCATTAGATGCCTCGGCCGGATCGAGAGAAGTCACCGCATGGCCGATAGCCGGGCCGTTGATCTTGATAAAGGTAAGCCCGAGCCGGTTTGAAATGTATTCCATTAGAGTGGTCTTGCCGTACCCTGGCGGGGAGATGAGCAAGAGCAGTCCCATCAGATCCGTCCGCTTGGAATCGCCGGCTGCTCCCATCTGCTTGGCAAAATTGGCGCCCACCAGATTCAGGTAAACGTCATTAATCAATCTGTTGCGTACAAATGATCCCATGACTTTCGGCTCGAACTCAGAAAGCCTGAGCTCCTCGCGGCGCGCCTGGGTGAGCTGAGTTCGTAAGTGCTGGTATTTCTGGAAAAGCGGCACCTGCTCTTCTGCAAATTGTTTAAGCCGAATAAGGAACAGATCGAAATGAATCTTGAATTTTCTGTTTTCAATGAGCCGATGTTGACCGAGCAGGCCGTCGATTTCCGCATAAGTCGTCACGGATGACGTATCACGTTTAATCACTTCGCCTGCGGCAATGAGGGCTACGACTTCCCAGATAAAATGCAGGGAGTCCGGTCCTTCCTGCGTGCGGACGTAGGTAGAGACCCAATCGTG
>JASLXP010000712.1 GCA_030740295.1 Planctomycetota bacterium | reverse complement strand
GGGCCCTCATCAGGGAGCGGAACGTCTCCATCGGGCCTTTCATGCGAGTGCGGCTTCGGCAGTAAAGAAGGTCGAAAGCGAGTACAAGACCGGCGTTCTACTTGACCTTCACGGGCTCAGCTTAAGTCGCAAGCTCGATATGTATGGTTACCTGCTTCGAGCATCTGACCTCCACCAAAGGAAGAATCTTGACCGCACCGCAACTGATGCGGAATTGGCTCAGCGACTTCGCGAACGAAGCAGCATTCGAACGGCGGCCTCCGGGAAGAAGTCTGCCCGCGAAATTACCGAGCTGGTCCGTGGCTCGCAGAGCCTTGCGAGTCTTGTAGACCGGGCTTATCGGGACCTGTATCCCGACCTCCGGAACTCAGAAGATGGCCAGGCCGGCCGCCCCGCGACGCCCAGTGCGCGGTTTCCAAATCCCAAGGGATCCGAGACCCCCGATCACACGAGGACCTACTTCAATGGAGCCTATGACATCTTCATTCACAGCTCGCGGCAGGCCGAGTGCCGTGTTGATGCCATCCAGATTGAGCTCACGGCAGATGCACGGAACACTAAGGTCCAGCGTGCTCGATTCGCGCGGTGCATGGCGAGGGCACTTCGCCAGTTCCTGCGTATTCACTACGGTCTCAAGATGGACCCGCCGGGCAAACCAGCGTCTACTGAGGTACAGAGGGTCCCGCGAGATGAATGACCTGGAGGAATGCATAATCCAGCTCCAGATCGCACCGGCCGCGAATTTCTAACCCCACAACTGTGAGACGAGCCTCTCCGCAGTATCCAGAACAATCTGATGCGCTTCCGGACCCAGTATCGACCAGGTGCCGAGTGAGACTTCGTAGCCGCCCAGTTCCCACGCACTTGGCGGAGCGAGATAGCCCAGCCAGTCGTTCGCATAGCCGGCGCATAGCGTGCGCGCGGGCCCGGAGAGTTCTTTCATTGCCAGGCCCATCTCGGCAAAGGGCTCGCCCGGCACACCGACCAGGGCGCAGTCGCCGATGCGGATGACCTGGACTTCGGCCAGGCGGGGCGCGTTCCCGCGGAGGACCCGCTCCACTTTCTCAGTAACGCGATGGAGCTGGCGCTCCTTCTGTTTCCGCTCTTCGAGATCCGATGTCTTGCGGACCTCTTCTTCGGCGTGCCGTCTCTCCTCTTCGAGCGGCCCCAATTCGGGCAGCTCTCTGGAAGGAAGTGCCACTACCTCAGAAGCGACGCGGAGTTCGCACGGGGATATGGAATCATCCGACTCAGATAGCGTCATGACCTGCTGGATGATTCCATCGGCAAGTATCTGGGCATAGCGTTCCACATCGCAAAAATTGGTGTTTCCGCCGACGGGATTGATATCGCCAGCCGCGCCCTGGATGAAGATGCTGTTTTCGCACTCGGGGAGTGCCTGCTCGACTCGACTCATGGCCACGCCGGGAAAATCTGCCGAGACCAGCGGCTGCACCTGTACCGTCGTCGGATGGCAGGAAAAAAAAGCCAATACCGTCCGCGGGCCGCCCAGGGACTCGAAACAGAGCACTGTCAGCTCCGAATCGCAGAGGCCCCAGTCGGCAACGATTTCCTCAGAGGGCAGATTGCGGAACTGGTAGAGCTTGCCGTCTTTGCCGAGGATGCGCCGGGACCTGGCGATCCCCTCGACCTTGAGACTGCCGGATTTCAGCCGGGCCGGCGACAGATTCCGGACCGCCGCGGCGACGACATCCACCAGTTGCTGTTTCAACGTATGCAGCCATTCCAGCGTGCCGGGGTGCTCCATCAGATTCCGGATACCGATAGTTTCGGGAGTCGAATGCGCGTGCGAGGCACAGAGCATCACATTGCCGGCCGGAATCCCACACTCCCGCTCGATGGCGAGGCGTACCTCTGCGACGAAGTCACGATCATCGCCCGCAACGTTCTTTGAAAAGCCGATGCTGTCCGCTGAAACAATCGCCACCCGGCACTGGCCTGCATCCAGCGCCAGGGCTTTGGCATAGAGCGGATCGTGGACGCCCTCGAAGAACGCATGGCGCGGTACCCAGCCGAGGTAGGGGATTGTCAGCGGCGGGGTAATGTCGATTCCGGCTGAACCGGCGAGGAGCTGGGATGGCGTCTGAGATGTCGTCATAGCGGAAATGGCTATTAATTCCCGGGGGGCAACTTTCGCCCCGGTCTCGGAGTTTGCGAACCAGGTCAATGTAGAAATCCGAGGATAAAAACTTAACCGAGTCATACGAAGAACGGCAAGCCACCGTCGAGGGCCAACTGATGGGTCCGGGATCGACTCGGAGGCTGGCAACGGCAATCCGACGGTCGCCGAAAGCCGCCAGACGCCGCAAAGCTTGGCAGATTGCCGCGTCCGGGTACTCTCGGACAGGCGGGCAACAGCACGCAACAGGCCATCGACTCCGTCTCGCATATCGAGGCGAAACGCGAGAGGATGAAAGCAAAGAATCCACTTCCGGACTCGGACCGTTGGAAATGTGATCGATGGAAAACCCCTTGAATCCCAGGCCAGCCGTGACGTTTCGTTCCATCCTTGTTGGCGCGGCTCTGTGTATTCTGATCAACCTCGGTGAACCTTACCTGGTGGGCTACGTGAGGGCCTCTCCTCTTGCCGCGGACTTCTCCACCGGGGCGGCGATCTTTCTCCTGTTTGTGCTTGCCCTTAACATCAATCTCGCGCTCAAGTGGTGCTGCTCCCGCCTGGCGTTTGCCAGATCAGAACTCCTGGTCTGTTACATCATGATGATCGTGGCGTGCGCGGTGCCGTCCTGGGGCTTCACGATGCTGCTCATCCCCTGGATAGCGGCACCTTCCTACTATGCCACGCGTGAAAATGAGTGGCGTGAAACGGTCATCCCCAACCTTCCGGAAGATTACTTCGTCCTCGACGAAGAGATTGCGAGGCCGTTCTTCGAGGGAATCCAGTTGGAACCGGAAGCAACCTGGCAAGAGTGGATGAACGGCATTCCCTGGGAGGCATGGCAGGGCCCCCTTCTTCGTTGGGGACTGTTCATCTTCGCATTTTATATCGGCTGCATCTGCCTGATGGTGCTTTTCCGCCGGCAGTGGGTCCAGCATGAAAGGCTGAGTTACCCTCTCGCGCAACTGCCACTCGCAGTGCTGGGGAGCGAAGATGAAAGCGTTGTCCCGACGTATCGGCGCGCGGCTTTCTGGATCGGTGTGGCGGTGCCGGCATTTGTCTATTCCTTGAAAGCGCTTCATTCGTATTTTCCGGACGTGCCCGTGATCGAATTGCACAGGAGGATTTACCTTCCCGAATTCAGAATTCAGTTGAGGATTTCTTTCTTTTTCGAAGTCGTCGGACTGGCCTTCCTTCTGTCCTCGGATGTTCTGTTGAGCATCTGGGTGTTTGCTCTCGTGGCAATTCTCGAACAGGGCATTTTTCAGTCCACCGGATGGAGCATCGGGCCGACCCAGCCCTATTCTGCGCCCGGCCGTCAGGAGATATCCAATCAGGCCCTCGGCGCGATGTTGGTCCTGGTTCTGGTCGGCCTGTGGCGCGGTAGGCATCACCTGAGGGGGACCATCGCTGCAGCTCTTGGCGCCGGGAATCCGGAAGGAGACAAGGATGAGATCATCACCTATCGCGCCGCCTGGCTGGGCCTACTTATCGCTGGCGCCTATGTCTTCTTCTGGTGGTACCGGACCGGGCTCGGGGCCAGTGCGCTGGTATTGAGCTTCTGGATGGGCATTCTCTTTGTGGGCCTCACAAGAGTGGTCGCGCAGGGCGGGATGGCCTACGCCCGGTCTCCGGTGGTACCGGCCGTGGCATCTCTCCATACGCTTGGCACGGCCGAACTCGGCACGTCCGGAGTCGTCGGGCTTGCCATGACGGCACCGTACGCCATGGATACCCGGACCACGGTAATGGCTTCCACAGCGAATGGACTCCGGCTCGTCGACGAGATACCCAGCCATCGCCGAAGGATAGCCTTGGCACTTGTGCTGGCCCTGGCAGTGAGCTTGATAGCTGCCTTTTTCATCGTCCTTTTCCTGCCCTACCGCCACGGGTGCTTGAATCTTGGAGGCTGGGGTTTTCACCGGGCGTACCATCACTACATTTACCGGTGGGCAAAGAATCAGATGATCGTCGACGTGCCCTTCGGCAGTTGGCAGTTCTTTTTCATGGGGATCGGGGCCTTGAGCATGCTGTGCCTGATGTGGATCCCGACAGTCTGCCATGGGTGGCCCATTCATCCATTGGGCTTCGCCCTCGGCTACACGCATCCCATTTCTTTCATTTGGTTCTCCGTCTTCTCCGCGTGGCTGGCGAAGGTCGGGATTCTCTGGGTGGGTGGAGGAGCCTTCTATCGGCGGGCCAGGCCGTTCTTTATCGGGCTTGCGGTCGGCGGATTCGTCACCGCAGGCTATTGGTCCATTATCCAGGCCATCATCGGATACGGGGCCGTCGGCTTTACGCTGGGCTGAACGAACGCATTCACGGTCTCACACCGCCGGCTGTCAGTATCTTTCGGGCCAGTGATTCTGTCTCCAGGCCGATGACGCACGCCAGTCTGGCGGACAGGTCAGGCAGCCCCGACCATCTCGCACATTCCAGGCATCTTAAAACTCGCTTAGCCAAATGGAATCGTTCTGAATAAAATCCCTGGCCACAGGCTGGGAAACTCGCAAACGAACAAATTCAAATCATGAGAAGCATCACTTCATCTTTTTTTCGCGGTTGGATCTTCCTTCTCCTCGGGGTCATGCTCCTGGTATGGGGCATCGCCGTGCAAGGCATTACGAATTCGGAAGCGCCTTTCTATTTCTTCCTCATCTTCGCATTGGCTTTGGGAGTCCTTGGCATTGTCGAGATGGCGCCTACCTACAATCCGCCCGTCCGTGGCGAGAACGAACCAGCAGAGCCGGACGAACAGGATAGATTCCTGGCCTTCTTCAAGGAACGTTGGAAAAAGGGTACCCTGCTCGGATTCTTCCTTGGTGAGAATCTGACGGAATCCTCAGACGCGCTCTCACGCTGCTACGAAAAGGAACAAGCCCTGGCGTCGCAGATTAAGGAGCACGCCGCGTCAGCCGTTTATGGAGGCCACAGGGAGCGTCTGGAAGAAATCGCCGCGCATCGAGAAGAAAACGCGGCCAAACTTGCCGCCCGGCTGCGCGCCCTCGATGCCGAAGTTCCTGAGGTAGACGCGTCCCGGAAAGACGACACCAGCATCTGGGGTCGCATGAAGCTCGATTACGAGGACCTCCAGGCATTGAACATTCTCTACGAAGAGGTATCGGTAAATATCGATTCGGAGGAAACAGGGGAGCTCCTGGCGGAAGTGAGTGCCGATTCAGAGTCAGATGAATGGGCACTGATGGGGCTGATTGCACGAACCGACCCATTCGCGGTGGATTAATCGCAGAAGGGAACCCGGACTCAGGAGTCCAACTACGCCAGATCCTGGCTTCTGGATAGTCCCGCTATGGTGGGGGACAAATGCCTTTTAAATTCAGACAAGGACGAGCCAAGGTGACCACTCGGCGATCCGGGCAAGTGATGACACGGCTTCGCCCTTCAGTATCCGCAGAGAACACAGATAATCAGATTCTTTCGAGGGCATCCCTTTGAGCGGACAAATATTTGAGCTGGCCTTCTACGCTCCGTTCTATTTTGAGAACTTTGACGAGTATCTGGCAGCTCTCCAGGATCTGGGGATTCGTTACGTAGGCATGGGTATGGGCATGGGGCAGTTGAGTGACGAGCGGCGGATGGGTCGGATCGCGGACGCCATCCGGGCGAGAGACATAGAACAGACGGCTCTCCACCCTCCCGTCGCGCTCGTTCGGGCCGGTGACATCACTGGAAGTCTCGATACCAATCGGAAAATCATCGACATCGCGGCCAACCTCGGCGTCCGCAGCACCGTCTGGCATTTTCGTCACGTCCATCTGCAAGGGCCGGAGGATGTCAGTGACGGAGATCGGGTGAGCCGCGTGGCACACAGCCAGCTCGATGAAATGATGGCAGAGGTCTTGCCAGAAACTTGCGGTTACGCGGCCGACAGAGGGATTGAAATCAACTTGGAGAATCTGCCGCTTATGCACTGGTCGAGGGACTCCTCTCAGATCCTTGATTTCATCCGGTCGATGAATCTTACGAACCTCGGCTTCATCATCGATACAGGTCACTCTCACGCCAACGGCGAAAACACGGCCGCAGTCATTCGTGCCGCGGGTTCCCTGTTGCGGGATACACATCTGCACGACAATCTTGGCCCTCGCGGTTTTGATTTCTCAGGCCCCGCAGTCGAAGCCGACATATCCGGCCGCGACCTCCACCTGATCCCGGGCCTGGGTACTCTCAACTGGATCGAAATCATCCGCGCACTTCGCGAAATCGACTTTCCCTTCCCCGCAACCTTCGAAATGCCAGGGATATATGGCCATCCCGATCAGAGCGTTGAGCAGTGGAGACAATGGATGGACCTGACGATTCGGATCTGGCGAGCCCTTGAAGATGCCGCTACATTTCTTCCGGACCCTCCGCCATGAGAATGCCCAAAGGCGCACGCACGACGATGCTTTCAACTTCGGCACTTTTGGATGGACGCCCGGTTTGCAGCAATTTTTGCCGCCGAGAATGAGATCCTGAAATCCAAGATAGAAGGAAGAATCAGTAAGCAGAATGACGTCCCTGTTACCCCCAGCCGTCGTGACCCCAAGATGAACGGGACCTCGCAAGCCTGCCTCAGACGAAACCAGAAACAATGACAGCCACAGAAGCCTTGCCCGATCTCCAACCGATCCTGGGTCGCATCAAAGCTGCCCGCGAGAGCATCATCACCGAGCTGGCCAAGATGATTGTCGGCCAGGACGAGGCGATTGATCAGCTCCTGGTGGGGATGTTTTCCGGCGGGCACTGCATGATTCAAGGGCCGCCAGGTACGGCGAAGACGATCCTCGCCGCTTCCATCGCTAAGGTGATGGATTTGGATTACAAGCGGATTCAGTTCACGCCAGACCTGATGCCTTCGGATATCAGCGGCACGGAAATTCTGGAGGAGGACGAGACGACCGGTCACCGGTTCGTAAAGTTCGTCAGGGGGCCGGTCTTCACGAACGTGATCCTCGCCGACGAAATCAACCGCACACCGCCCAAGACGCAGGCCGCCCTCCTCGAAGTCATGCAGGAGAAACAGGTGACACTTGGCGGCGAGACGCATCCGCTACCCCGGCCTTTCTATGTGATCGCCACGCAGATTTCGATGGAGCAGGAAGGCACCTACCCACTGCCGGAAGCCCAGCAGGATCGGTTCATGCTCTCGATCCTCATGGATTACCTGCCCGACGACGACGAAGTAGATGTCGTCCGATACTCGACCGGCGTGGAATCGGTCGAACTCGGGAAAGTGATCGACGGCAGCCAGTTGGAAGAGTTCGCCACCGCAGTGCGCCGCGTGACCTTGCCGCCAGACCTCGGCGAATACATCGTCGATCTTGTCGGGACAAGTCGGCCGACAATCGAGGGAGCGCCTGATTTCATAAAAGAATACGTCGCCTGGGGCGCCGGTCTCCGTGCGAGCCAGAATATTTCCCTCGCTGCGAAGTCCAGCTCTGCGCAAGACGGTCGCGATACTGTCAGAGCCGCAGACATACGAAAGTCAATCACGCCGGTGCTTCGCCACCGCATCGGTCTGTCGTTTCGGGCCGAGGTAGACAAGATGTCCGTGGAGGATGTCATTAATAAATTGGTCGAACACGTTCCGGAGCCATCAACGTGAGCGAAAGCACGACTGCCCCCACGGGCACAGACGCCATCGAGAGCATCGGACAGGGCAAGGAGAAAATCCTCCGCGAGGTCCGAAAGGTCATCGT
>JASLXP010000711.1 GCA_030740295.1 Planctomycetota bacterium | reverse complement strand
TCAGAATTTCACCCTGTTTCCGACAAACAGTATTCAAAGCCCGACAAATTGAAAGAGTACAGGAACTATTAACGCCCTACTCAGAGAAATCATCAAGTAAGGTTGCATAAAGGCGCTCGCCGCTGCAGCACCCATTCCGAGCAAGAGATCTCTGTACGAGATCGAGTGGTCCATTCCAAGATTGCGGTCGTCTCGCTTCCCGGCCATACCTTTCTAAATACCTCCAGCGCCTGGGCTATAGCATGATCGATACCAGATTTCGCAAGAACCTCACGCCGTCTTTTGGCCTGGAATTCCAGTGACGCCGCCGATCGAGTCGCTACTTACTCAGTGGGAGTAGCGGTCGCAGCCCTGGCATCGAGGCTACGCCCCACGCTCATCAGAACCAGCAGACCAAAAATCCCAGTCACCAGCACCAAAGCGCCGATGTAAAGAAAGCCGCCATACTCCACCAGTTCTCCCGCAATCCAGGGAGCTAGCGCATCTCCAGCTGTCCAGGCTGCTTCCATAGCGACCGCCCAGCGTCCTAGATTGTCCAGTTGAGCCATCGAAGCGAAGAAGAAGGGAGTGACGAAATAGTAGCCCATCGACCAGACGAAGTAGACGATGAAAAATTGGGTCCCATTCTCGCAGAAGACAAACCAGATGCCTGGAATCACATTAAAGATGATCCCGAGGGTAAGGGGCCGCAAGTAACCGTATCGGCTCCCCATCCACGTCGCCAGAAATCCTCCCAATAGTCCCAGATTAGCGCCCCAAAAAAACACCCAGCCGGTGGCGGTTTCATCGAGCCCCGTGCCCTCCGCAATCAACGCAGTGACCCTGTCCACGCCACCTTGACCAATCTCGTAAATGAAAAGCGCAAGCATAGCGGTTAGAGCCAGTTTGCGATTGGGCGCTCTCCTGAGGGAGAACCACACGCTTTCTTTCGCGGTCGCCTCTTGATACTGTTTGTTCGACGGCAACAGCCAGAACGAAAACGGCAACAAGAGCAGTGCGGATCCCGCCAAGAAAAGAAAGCCGCCTGTTGCGCCATAGGGAATGAGTGCCATGGGGAGCAATGGATATTCAACGTTCGCAAGAAGGCTGTGGGTAATTAGCGCGATGGCGAAGGCTCGCTCCGGATGCGGAGCAGATGCTAGGGCGGCCGTCACTGACGACACCATGGCTCCGCCGCCCACGGCGACGATGATGCGAGTCGCCATCAGTAAATGAAAGCTACTGATACCCGCGAATGAATAATCGGCTCCGAGGTTCGTGATGAATGCGGACGCCAAATTCCCGGCCATCAATATCATGGAACCGACCAGGGCTACTTTGACCCGCGACCAGCGGGTTAGCGGCCCAGCCGCCAAGCCCATGGCAATGACCATGACTGTGATTTCAACTGAATATAAAAAACCGATATCCCCTTCGCGCTTGTCGAAGGCGTCCATCAGTGAGCGATACATCTGTGATTGGGCGTAATAGGAAAGCCAGCCGATGGTCTGTACGCCGGTGACGGAGACGAGTAGGCGAATCGAAGGCCAGGCAGCCTTGTTGGGTGGCACTGAAGCGGGCTTCGATATCGGCGAATCGGTCATCGTGTTTTCAACAGCCTAGGAGCCGGTGGTTGATAGGTATCTCAAGCGAGTTCTTGACCACAATCTACCAGCGGCCATTACCAAGCTTTATCTCTTCTGGCGCAATTCTGATATCAAACTTGTCGCGTATTTTTTTATCCACGTCAGGCTTGATGTATTCGGGGTAATAATTGCACAGCATTTCCTTGGCTTTGTCGCGCGCGCGCTGATAGATGCCTGTTTTATCTCCGCTCTCCCACTCGTCAGGGACGCGGCGATCAGAAAGGTCCGGGTATAGATATTCTGTCTGCATCAACTCCAAGGTTTGACTGCTTCCCAAGAAGTGCCCTGCACCATAAACGGTATCCCTGATTACATCTCAGGCTGCTTCCACCTTCTGCCGTTGCGAAGACTTCCCGTGGACTACTGCGAAGTTTCAAACTTTGCATGAATCGCACGTACCTGCTCTCGAATGGACTCCGGCATTGGTTCCGGCTGATGGTCTGCCAGAATTTCTCGCAAATCCTTATCGATTCGCTCAACCAAATCCTGTTTCGGAATGAAGTTCGAACTCAGAGGAAGCCGGGCTCCAAAATATCGAGTCTTCCAATAGTTGTCTCGGCAGTGATTCGCAGTGTGCTTCTCCCCGAGATAGTTTCCCCTAATCCCCACCGACCGAGTGAGGTCGAGCGCAAGGTGCTCATTGTCGACAGGAATCCCCTTCCACAGGCACCGGAGCATTCCAGCTAGATCGTCGCAGAGCAGCAGAGCGTGCAGTGAGTAGGTAATCCCATCATCGATTTCACCACAGTAATCCAGCGTGCCTCCCTGCAAGAAAAACGCCTCTTGCAATCCAGTTGAAATCTCCATGGCCGCATCCTGGTTGAAGCAAGGTGCGGAGGAGCCTCCGCCACCGCCGGCGAGAGGAACCAGACCATAATGACCCCTGACCTGACGCATGGCCATGTCGGCCAACAAGTCTGGAACCGCGTTCCCCAGGCTTCCCGTGGCGGGCTCCATGAATGAATTTTCCGCGGAGCCGTGGCAAAATGATCCCTTTGATACGAGTTGCGACAGCGTTATTCCGGCGAAGTCCGTGGCCAGACTATGTGTCATGCAGCCGGCGATCGTGATGGGCGCCGACCCTCCCCCAATCGAGATGGTTCCCGAGGTAACCGGGATTCCGCATTCTGCTCCTCGGATGATCTGATCACTATGGGTCTTGGCGAAATAAAGCGGAAGTGGCGTGATAACCTGAGTGAAGTACGGCTTGTCGGCGAGCTTGTCCATTCCACCACGAATCGCTGCGGCCATCTCGATGGCCGCGTCAAATGCAGTGCTGTCTTCGCACAAGTATTCGAGGGGCTTGGTGGTGTTCTCGGCCATCGCCACGAATTCACCGATCTCACCGTGGAGGGTTGAGTTCGGTACATCTTTGACCATGGTGCAAACACCATCGATATTCGGAAGCGCATCGGCAACACGGGTGATGGTGGCGAGATCATCCCAGGTACTATCCCGCTTCTCACCTGTTTCGAGATCGAATACTTTGATGCAAGTCATGCCGGGGAAAAATGAGGTAACGCCTTCTTTGATCTCGACGTAGTTGGTGGCATCACGATTCCAGACCTTGGTGCTCTTTGACACCGAGTCGAGGCATTCCTCCACGAGTTCGCGCTTGAACTTCACTGTGTTGTCCGACGTGATTTCGCAACCAGCATCGGCAAAGCGGTCGAGAACCTGGGGGTCTGGATCAAACGCTACGCCGATTTCATTCATGAGTTCAAATGTGGCGTCAAGAATTTTGTGGACGTCACCTTCCGGCAATAGGTCGTAGATGGGAGTTTGACCGTGAGATATTTTAGTGACAGACCTCTTTGACCTTCGCATTCACTGACCTCCTAGTTGTATCAAGTTCTCGATTCTCATACTTACGCTGGAGGGTATAGGCACTATTAACGCCCTTTTCAGAGAAATCATCAAGTAAGGTTTGATCGCACAGACCATTGTCTACAGCAAAAGTCTTTCGCCGCTTTAGAGAAAAGCTGACATTATGACTGTTCGTGTTCAACAGAACAGCAATGGCGTGAATCGGCCATGAGCAGAAGTACCGCCATATTGAAGCAGTGAAGCAAAGGCTTGTTGTGCTGGAAGCCAGTTAGACAATGGCTTCCAGATACTTTAGCCTCATCTCAGCTTAATAAATGAACTAGGCAATTCAATACCTCCCTGACCCTTGAAACGCCTCTAATTTGAGAGAAAGTGGTGGCTGAAGAACAACCACGCGGTATCTGGAACGAACTCCAGCGTCGAAGCATATTTCGGGTTGGCACTATGTATGTCGTCGCTGCATGGGTGCTTGTACAGGTGTCAGACGTTCTCGCTGACCCCTTTTCCTTTCCTGACTGGTTTCAAACCACGCTGGCTGATACCCATATTGCTTAATCCACTGGCAACTTGCCGCGTGAGTTCCAGCAGTTCCGCCCAGTTGCAGCTCGATCCGTCTTCGAAGAGGAC
>JASLXP010000710.1 GCA_030740295.1 Planctomycetota bacterium | reverse complement strand
CATCGATTTCAGAAGCGCGGGCCCTCGTTATCTTGGCAAGACGAAAGAGCCCCGCGATGGCATCAGGTATGACCTGTGGGGTGCAGGCTACCGCACAGTAAAGCATCCTCGCGGCGGCACTTACGACGAAGCCGTCGAACTGCCTCTCGCCGACCTGAAGACGATGGACGATGTGGAACGTTATGCGTGGCCGAACCCGGACCACTACGATTACTCGGTCATCCCCGGTCAGTGTGCTGCATCCAGAGACTACGCAGTCTGCCTGGGCGGCGCAGGCTCCCCTGATATCGTGAACGGGGTCTCGCGCGGCCGCGGCATGGAACAGGTGCTGATCGACATTGCGACCCGCGACGAGGTGGGCCTGGCAATTATCGACAGGCGGGTGGATTTCTCTTACGAAGTCCTCCGCCGGGGTCTGGAAGCAGCGGACGGCAAGGCGGACATCCTGTGCCTCGGCGAGGACTGCGGCCAGCAGAACGGTCGAATGGTTTCACCCAGAGATTTCGATGAAGTCTTCCGGCCGCGATTACAGAGGTTTTACGACCTGGGCCATGAATTCGGCGCAAAGGTCATGATGCACTCGTGCGGCGATACCAGCGAGATTCAGCCAACGTTCATCGATATGGGGCTCGACATCCTGGACGCCATGCAGCCGGAACCGAAGGGTATGGAACCGGAGACCATCCGCGAAAACTGCAAAAGCAAACTTGCTTTCTGTGGCCTCATCAGCACACAGAAGACTCTCCCTTTCGGTACCGTCGCCGATTGCCGCGCCGAAGCCCGGCACCGCCTCGACGTGATCGCCAAAGGAGGCGGATACATCTTCTCACCCGCACACTGCATCCAGCCGGACACCCCGCTGGAGAATGTTCTCACGATCTATAAGGAAGCCCTGGGGAAGGACCTGACCTAATATTAAGTATGCCGCAATTCAGAAAGAAACTGCCTCCTGGGTCAGGTTTGTGATTCAGTGCCAGAATTCAGAAAACTTTACCGGCTTCTTCAGCACCTTGTCGTAGAAGAAGAACTGGTAAAGCTCGTAAAACCAGACACGCTTGCCGATATTGTTATACCAGAACATGGCCTTCCGAAGCCCCCTGTCCCGGTGAAAGAGCCAGCGTATGATTGCTTTAGGCCGGGTCTGCATCAACAGTTCGACTGCTTTGACACAGGCGAGCACCTGCCAGGGCTTTAGATTGGTGGATTCCAGAACCTGATGTTTGTAATCCCATTTGCGTTGATCGGTTTGAATGATGTTCCTGTCGGCAATCTCATCGAAATATGGCGTCCATTTATGCGGAGTTACATACATCAACTGAATCTGATCCGGATCGTAACGCAGGAGATGTTTCAGGGCGCGGAAAAAATCTGTGACTGTTTCGTCGCCGAAACCGACCACATAGGTAGCCATAGATAGAATGTCGTGCTGACGCAGGAGCTGAATGGCCTTTTGATCGTCGTTGACGGACCCTGCCTTTTTGATTCGGGCGAGCACCGCTTTATCGTAGTTTTCGATTCCAAGCAGGAACCTCTCGAATCCAGCTTTCTTGTAGAGGTGGAGGTATGGCGCGTCACGAACGATGTTATCTGCCCGAATTGAGCCAACCAGAATGAGGTCGAGATTCTTGGCGATCAGAGCTTCCAGGAAAGCAATCCACGGTTTCTGCACTGAAGAAGGGTTTTCATCGGCGAAGTTGATGACCTCTATGCCGAAGGTTCTGTGCAGCATTTCAATCTCATCCGCGAGTTTCTGTGAATCCCTCGTGCGGAACTTCTTCCAGAACAGGCTCTGCCCACAGTAATTACACGGGTAAGGGCAGCCTCGGGAGAATTGAATGACTACGGCCTTTTTCTTTCCCCAGTAGGTATAGTGATAATCGCCCATGAGCTCCCAGCCGATGCGGAACCTGTCCAGGTCCGTTATCAGTTCGGCTCCGGGGTTCTGGACGATGCCCGTTTCGCTTCGGTAGGCAATCCCTCTTACCTCACTCAGTCCCTCTGTTTGGTCCAGGTCGCAGACCACTTGCTCGCCTTCGCCGCAGGCCACGTAATCGATTTGCGGGTTGTGTTCGAGAATCTCTTGCCAGTGGTAGGTGGGAAATACGCCGCCGATGATGATTTGGGTATTGGCGTTTCTGGATCGAATGAGCTGCGCGATGTCATTAATGATGGGTTGTGCGGAGGTCGAGCCGGAGTGCCCCATGAGAACCAGGTCGGGGTTATCTTCGAGGGCCTGAGTCACGATCTGGTCATATGGAAGGTTGTCGTAATCAGCATCCAGCAGTGTTACGGCGTGTCCCAGATCGACCAGGGGCCCGCCGATTGCCAGAAGTCCCAGGGGCGGCAGGTGTTCACGAGGCATCCGGCTGCCGATCGCTCGGTGCGGTGGATTAATTAAGACGATTCTCATTTACCATTCCCCTTATCTCGGCGTATGCAAATAGATTTGCGAAGCAAAGTGGTCGGTTAAGAAAAAGAGAGGAGTTTGGGCCACAGCCCTCCAAGACGGAGTCGTTCTGACGGATTTCAGGGGCGAAGCCCCGGCTGTTTGCCTAGCCCAGCCCAACGGGCTGGGTGAATGGTGCAAAGATTTGAAAAGGGGCAACGCCCCGGCCATTCATAAGGAAGCCATTCATTGGGCAAATGACCGGGGCGTTGCCCCTAAGGATGATCTGCTCGAAAACCCAGCCCGTTGGGCTGGGCTAGGCAAACGGCCCGGGGCTTTGCCCCTGAAATTGTCATCAAATCAGTCTCGGCCTACTAGCCCGAGGTAAACCTGAATGCCCTCTACTTTGCAATGCAAAGCAGTGGTATTCTGTCACGTACATGAAGGCCACATTCATGATGGCCCACACAATCCGGTTGAAAGACACCGGATCGCTTCCACATTAGTAAGCCTTGAATCCGCGCCCGGCATCACACCGACACCGGATCTGCCGAGCATCAAGCATCCTGTATCGAGCATCACTCTCCGCGACCAATAGAATCGCATCCCGCAGTCTGTGAAATCGTTGAGTGCTCTGACCTGTAACATCAGCCCAATGTTCCGAAGAATCGTCATTTACCACGCGCTGGCATTTCTTTCTTGCTGCTGGCCTGTTGCCTGTCTTCAGAATCAAAAACGCCAGGCTGACAGTGCTATCCCAGGCGATCACCAGCGAGGCGAGTGGACGATGCTGGGTCCGGGCGGCGGGGGCTGGATTCAGAGCATGGCCGCACATCCGACGGACCCGAAGACGCTCCTGCTCGGGTGCGACGTGGGCGGCTATTTCGTGAGCCGGAACGAAGGCGTTTCGTGGGAGATTCGCAATACCGGGCTCCATGACTACTTCATCGAATCCATCGCTGTGCAAAGGGACGACCCGAACGTGATCTTCCTGGGCACGCAGAGCGGTGTGCATAAATCCACAGACGGCGGCGCGACCTGGAGGTGGCTTCGGAACGGCTGGCCGGAGCCGCTGAAGTATCGGCGGAGCGCGCCCGTAAGCATCGTAGCCATCGACCCTCGCAATCCGAAGGTCGTCTATGCGGGCATCGGTCGGCCGCGCCACTTCAATGAAGGTCAGGGCAGAATCTACAAGTCAGAGGATGGAGGCGAACGATGGTTCATTGTTAATGGCGAGAGCGCGTTTTCCTCTGATGCCGTGATTACGGACCTGGTGATTCACCCGCGAGAGAGCAATACCCTCTTCGCCTGCACGCAGCACGGGCTCTATCGAAGTGGCGACTCCGGGAAGACCTGGGACTTGAAGGTAAAGGGCCTGCCCCATCCGCACACTCGCCGGCTGGCCATCTGTGCCGCCCGGCCCAATCGGATGTACCTTACCCTCTGGGCGAATCCATCAGAGGCGCCGTGGCAGGGAGGGGTCTACCGGACGGACAATGGTGGCGAGAGCTGGCGGCCGATCAACAGCGGCCTGAGGACGCTGCTCGCAAAGCCGGGACAGAACTCAAACATGGCCAGCAACTACGATTGCATTGCCGTGCATCCTGAGAATCCTGACATCGTTTACGCCGGCGGTACGACCTGGGTAACAGCCATTCTCTACCGCACCATTGATGGCGAGAACTGGCAGCCCATCACTCACCGGGAAATGCCGAACCCGTTCGACGCCGGCTGGCTCAATTTCTGGGGGCCATCCGTAAAGTGTCTGGCAATCTCTCCGGCAGCTCCCAAAGTGCTCTGGTTTGGCACATCCGGGCACGTCTTCCGAACGGCGGACGGCGGGGACCATTGGGAGCCCTGTCATGGGAAGAGCAACGAGCAAGGGACGCATCCTAACAACGGCCTCGCGGTAACCTGTCTGCACCACGTCAATATCCATCCAGGAGACAGAGATTGGCTTTATTTCGGCTTTTACGATATCGGGCTTCTTCAGAGCCGGGATCGAGGCCGTACCTGGCGACGATCTATGAAGGGCGTGCCTCGCGAATTCAGCAACAGTTGCTTCTGCGTTGCCTTCGAGCCTGAGGAACCGCGAGTGCTCTGGGCAGGCTTTGGCCATTGGGGCACGAACAAAGGCGCCGTTGGTTTTTCAACTGACGGCGGATCGAGCTGGAAGATGATCGGCCAGGAATCATCCGGTCTGCCAAACGCACGAGTCCGATCGCTGCTCATCGATCCGCAAAGCAAAGCCGGTGCGCGCCGCCTCTACGCAACATCTGATGGACACGGTGTTTTCACAGGCGAAGACAACGGCGCAAGGTGGAAAGCGGCAAACGCGGGGCTGCCGAACGGCAACATCCGGGGACTCATCCAGCACCCGCGCAGTCCTGCCTCTCTCTACTGTGTTTTCGGGGGAAACAATTCCGGCCCCGGCCACATCTACCGGACCGACGATGGGGCACAGAGTTGGCGGCACGTGGACACTGGGGGAGGTTTCGGCGATGTGAAAGACTTCGCCATTTCAGCATCCAGCCCGGAAAGGCTCTGCCTGGCCGTTCGCCAGGGCTGGGTTGGAACCAAACCAGATAAGAAGCTTATGCCAGGCGGCCTCTTCTTGAGCGACGATGGGGGAGTCACGTGGCAGAAAGTCTTCGACGATCACTTCGTGCAATGTGTGGCCATAGACCCGGAGGATGCCAACCGCATCTACATCGGAACAAACGACCATCCATACCATGACATCGCTATCGGCAAGGGCGTCTTCACGAGTGCTGACGGAGGAAAGACCTGGCTGTCCCTTAACCACGACAGCCTGACCGTGAAACAGATCACGGCCATTCACCTGGATGCAAAAAAACCTGGACGCCTGTACGTTGGCACGGGCGGCAACAGCGGATTTGTGATGGAACAATGAAAGACCCATCCGAAATCAGAAAGCGTTTCATGGCTGACGAAGTGCCCACAAGGTCAGGCGGCCTTGCCTCGAATCTGGCGCGCGTATCCTCCTTATCCCAGAGCACGGCCCATCACGGGGCTGTGATGGATCTGATAGAAGAAAGTAAGTTCTTTATCGAGTGGACGGCCGCTGAGGGCTGAGGCCGACGCGCAGCCGGATCTGGTCCGAATTCAGGTAGAGCTGGCACGCTGGCATATTCGAGCAAGGAACGGATGGGAAGATGAGAATGTGAGACGAACTCTCGCCTCGGCCGCAAAGGACTGGTCGAATACTGTTCTCCAAATCTCTGGTCTGCTGAATGAATCGTAAAGACTGGGGCTTTCCTGAGTTCCAGTACCCTTAGCCCCTTATGTTTCAGAACTGCTCATGGTACGGGAGCCAAAGGCGGTTGCTGATGGCCAATACTGCTCTGGTTTTTCTTTCCAGATCTTGTTGACGCCCATCTTGATTTGATATGATCAATCCGGCTGCGATGAACAATGGGCCGATCCTCCTACTCGGTCTCCTGGTGTACCCCGCGCCTTAATCAGGAGCGCCCAGTTGAAAAAACAAGAAGCGGCCGTTCTGCTTGTAGAAGACGAACGGTCGGACGCGGAACTCACTTGCGAGATCCTCAATAGTGACAGTCTGCACAATTGGAAAGTTACTCAGACAGATCGTCTGGATACGGGTATCGAGCAGGCCCGAAGTGGACAGTTCGATGTTCTGCTTCTCGATCTCTCACTTCCGGGATCGAGGGGAGTAGAAACCCTCAAGCGCGTCCAGAGCGAGGCGGAGGATATCCCAATCGTAGTACTGACGGGCCTGGAAGATCAGGATGTAGCTCTCGATGCGATTAAGTCAGGCGCCCTCGAATACGTAATAAAAGACCATTGCTATGAATGCGGTGAACTTTTGATACGTGCTATCAGCTATTCCATCGAGCGCCACAGTATCGTCACCGAATGGCGACAGACGGTCTCCATGCTGCGGGAGATCAGCGAACGCAAACAGAACCGGCTGAAAGTGCTCAATGAAATTGCGCGCCTTGTAAGCTCGCGGCTCGCTCTCAAGAGTATGCTGGATGCCGCGGCCGAAGCGCTGGCCGAAAACCTCGACGCACGGAGGGTCGGTGTTTTTGTCTGCCAGGAAGGTCATGAATCCCTCAAGCTCATCGCATCGAAAGATACGCAGGACAACCCCGCCGCTCTGAAGCGTGAATTCCCTCTTCAGGGCACGCGATTCCACGATTGCCTCGAATCGAAGCAACCCCTTTACACGAGCAATCTGAAACTGGGAGCAAGGGGCCGCATGACGCTCATCGAATGCGGCCTCGTATCCGAAGTCATCGTCCCCATCATGGGTGACGACGCGCCGCTCGGCGCACTTTCCGTCGCTCGCTCGCGGGAGAACGGCTTCACAGAGGACGATATCGAATTCCTCGGCCAGGCCGCCATTCACTTTGGGACGGGCATGAAGAACGCCATGCTCTACGAAGAGCTCCAGCACGCCTACGAAACGCTTCAGAAAAGCCAGGAACAGATACTCCAGCAAGAGCGGCTGAGCGCGCTGGGCGCCATGGCCAGCGGAATCTGCCACGATTTCAACAACGCGCTTACACCCATTCTCGGCTTCAGCGAAATGCTGTTGAAGTTTAATCACACCCTGGTGGCCGAGGAACGGAACTCTTACCTCCAGACCATCTCACGCCGTGCAAGAGACGCTTCACAGGTGGTGCAGCGTCTCAGGAATTTCTACCGAAAGCGAGGGGAAAGAGAGCTCTTCACCGGCATTCAGGTCAACGACCTGGTTCGAGAGGTAGTGGATATCACCAGACCGCGCTGGAAAGACCAGGCCATGATGGACGATCGCAGAATCGACCTGCAAACAGAGCTGGAGGATTTGCCATACCTCTGCGGAAACCAGCCCGAATTGCGGGAGGCCCTCGTGAACCTCATCTTCAATGCCATCGATGCGATTGAAGGCAACGGCAGAATCTGCCTGCGCACCAAAAACCTTGGCAAGGAAATGCAGATCGAAGTGGAAGATGACGGCGCGGGCATGAGCCTCGAGGCCAGGAAGAGATGCCTCGATCCATTCTTTACAACCAAAGGCGAAGACGGTACCGGCCTCGGGCTGGCAGTGGTCTTCGGAATCATCAATCGCCACGATGGCAAGCTGGACATCCGTTCGGAAGAAGGCAGAGGAACATGCTTCACCATTACCTTGCCTCAGTATCCGAGCAGCATTGCACAGTTTGCGGATGAGGAGGTCCAGCCGGTGGCCACAAGGCGCGTGCTGGTGGTGGATGATGAGCCGGAGGTGATCACCGTCGTTTCAGAATATCTGAAGATGGACGGCCACGATGTCCAGACCGCCCGCAGCGGCCCCGAAGCTCTTGAGTGCTTCAGCAAGGGTGGTTTTGATCTCGTCATCACAGACCGGGGAATGCCCGAAATGAACGGGGACAAAATGGCAACGGCAATCAAAGAAATCGCACCCGAGATTCCTGTCATCATGCTGAGCGGCTTTGCAGACGTGATGAAGGCCACCGCCGATCAACCAAATGCCATCGATTGCATCATCAGCAAGCCCATCTCACTGAACGGCCTGCGAAAAGCAATGGCGGATGTGGCGGAATGATCATCAGCCTTTAACAAAGGACAAAGACGCTGAATCGCGGAGACGTGGCCCGCGCATCGGTCTGTTCGGCCCGAATGGTTTGGATGCCATTCTGATTCGGTAGGCTACCACTCTATTTTCCCTTGGGTCGGCCGCTTTTTATCCCGTACTCCGCCCTGACCTGGGACATTTTGAGCATGTCAGCCAAGACAAGTTCCAGCGCGGTGAACCGTGACCACGCTGCGGCTTTCGGGTCGCCGGGCTTCGGTAGGTAGTCGGCCCGTGACTTTCCCGATTTTGCGTAGAACGCGGCCTCCTGTTTGCCGAATGCGATCACGACGTAACCGTAGCCGCCGCTCGATTCCTTTGGCTGGTAGCCCTGCGTTTTGGGGAGGGAGTTGAAGTCCAGAGTAGCGAGATGGCGGGCCAGGGCCGCCAACTGCTTCGCGCTGAGCTTGCCCTTGGAGTCGGTGAATTTCCAAGCCCATTCACCCGACGGTTCGATTATCCAGACCTCGTCCGGGGGAGCAAAGATCTGTCTAGCGCCAATTCTGACCGTAACAGCCTTCTTCAGATTGCCATCTTTAGTGAGATAATACCCACTTCGCCGGCATGGCACGGCATGGCGAGTAGACCAGCGAGTGACGCTGTTGCACAGAGTCCAAGACACCTTTTCATAACGATTCCTCTCATAGCCTTTAGGCCGAACGTTGGTACTGGATGAGCCAGGACGAGGATGTCCTCACTCGAAGACCTAGAAAGAGATCTGAAAACTCGAAGACTCCAAGACTGCGAAGCCGTAGGTCTTCGGTGGATGCCGTCGAGGCAGGTCAAAACCGAAATCCAAACCGGTCTTCTTAAGCATTTCGCGACCCTGTGAGATGCGCTCATCGATGGTGCACGATTCAAGATGGCTGCTCCAAGCTATCAGAAACCACCCCTTCGGGCCTGCACGCATTCCCGCGTCCATTACTCGGGGATATGCGCCTCAAGCAAGGAGCGAAAATCTTCCTCCGTGCATTCACGTGGATTTGTCTTGTGGCAATGGTCCGCCACGCACATGGGCAGCATCACCTCGATCTGATCTCTTGTGGCGCCGATGCCGGAGAGATCGGGCGGAATACCCAGGCTGGTATTCATTTCACGCACGAACTCGATCAGGGCCTGTCCGCATTCTTCATCAGAGAGATTGTCCACATCTACGCCTGCTGCACCGGCTAGAGCTCGATACCTGACTGGGACGGAAGGCAGATTGAATTCGAGACTGGCCGGTAGAAAGATCGCGTTTGTGGTGCCGTGATGGCCCCCCACCACCGAGCCTACCGGGTGCGACAACGAATGAACCACGCCGAGGCCCTTGATGAAGCCCATGCCGCCGATCATAGCGGCGATCATCATGTCTGAACGGGCATCGAGATTCGCGCCTTCTTCGAAGGCACGCTTGAGACTGGTCGCGCAGAGACGGACGCCTTCGAGGGCCATACCATCAATGATTGGATTGTAATTCGGTGCAAGATACTCCTCGATGCAGTGAGTGAGCGCGTCCATGCCCGTGCCGGCCGTCAGGTGACGTGGCAGGCCGAGGGTCAGCTCGGGGTCGGCGATGATAACGTCCGAGTAGAGTGGCGGGCCGACGATGGCCACCTTGGCCCCGGACGGCCGGACGATGATCAGCGCACCGCGGGATACCTCGCTACCGGTGCCGGCTGTGGTGGCGATGGCAGCCATCGGCGGTATGGGGTTGACCATTTTCTCCCAGCCCTGATGTTCGATGGCATAATCCGCCAGGGGCAGCGAATGATCTACCTTCAGCTTGATGGCCTTTGCCGTATCCAGTGGGCTGCCGCCGCCCAGGCCGACGATACCGTCACACGCGTTGCCGGAGTAGGCCAACAGGCCCTGCTCCGCATTTTCCTCCGTGGGGTTGGCATCCACCCCATCGAATACAATGGGCTCGAGGCCGGCTTCTCTGATCGTCTCCTCCACCCGCGCGGCAAGCCCGCAGGCGACGATCCCCTTATCCGTTACCACGAGCGGCCGGGCGCAATCGAGTTTCTTCAGCTCGTCCGGCAGTGATTGCAGCGCACCCGCGCCGAACAGAACCTGGTTTGGGAATGCAAATCTCTGGATCACTTCAGCTCCTTTCGGTCTCATCAAAAAAGTCTGTGTGAAGAATATCGCGCCATGCGATCTGGGAATACGGCCTGGAGCGGCCTTCTTCCGATATCCTGATTATGAAGTTCTTTGTCTGTCATCCGTTCAAACGTGCTTTTGACCTCGACGAAAGAATGCCTACAAGATAAGCCTCTTTAATTCAGGATTCCATCTCATGTCATACCAAAGTGTCTTCTTACCCGAACATCTCGTCAGCCGCGCCAGAACTCGTGAAGAACCGTGGGCCTCTGAAACTCGTGAAGCGATCGTCGAGCAGTCCGAGCCGTGGCTCGCCATGTCGGAGCAGGACCTGTGGGAGCTTGTTTACACTCCAGACATGCCGCGTGCCTGGCAAGTCTGGTCTTCCGGGCATTGCCCGAAGTGTGAGGGTGATCTTCCCGAATACAGTTGGAAAATCGATGGATTGAAGCGGCCTTGGAAGGTGCAGTGCCCCCACTGTCAACAGATCTACCCGACGAACGATTTTGAGGCTTACTATCGATCAGGGCTGGCGAGCGGCGAATTCGATCCTGGCTCCGCAGACCGATCGCTGCTCTTTAACAGCGAGCATCCCAATCCTGAAGATGAGCTTCATAAGTGGGGAGTCGATGATGGCTGGGGATTCGTTCAGGGCGAAAAATGCTGGAGATTCATTGCCGCGTACCTGATTTACGGCCAGTGGAAACAGCTCATCGTGAACGGTGCTTCATCTCTTGCGGACGCATTCATCGTCACTGGCGATGCGGATTATGCGCGGCGTGCGGCCATCATTCTGGACCGGGTTGCCGATATTTATCCCCGCATGGATTACGCGGTGCAGGCATACGTGTACGAGAAGAAAGAATGCCGCGGGTACACGTCCGTCTGGCACGACGCGTGTGAAGAGACGCGATCTATGGTTCTGGCTTACGACGCCATCCGGCCCGGGTTGCAGGACAACGAAGGGCTCGTCGACTTTCTTTCAAAACAGGCGCGCACCTTCGGACTCGACGCCAAAGATTCCATCGAGGCCATTCAAGAGAACATCGAGCACGGGCTGCTGCACCACCCGACAGAGAATTCGGAACGCATTCAGACCAACTTTCCGCGTCAGCTCACACTTCTGACGATCATTGATGCCGTCCTTCACTGGCCGGAACGGCGGGACAGTGTGATCGACCGTGTGGCCGACATTATCGAACAGTCGACAAGCATCGACGGGACAACCGGCGAAAAGGGTCTGCCGGCCTACTCGGCCTACGCGGTCAACGGTCTGGCCGGTTTCATCGAACGTTTTGCACGCATTGAATCTGACTTGCTGCCTCAACTGCTGGAGAGGTGCCCGAATCTGCACAAGACCTGGCGGTTTCACATCGATACCTGGTGCCTGCAGAAGTATTACCCGAGCTGCGGCGACGGGGGGAACTTCGTCACGCCTTTCAAGAACTATGTGGGTGTCCAGTTTCCTGCCCGCGGCCAGAGAGATGTCCGTCGTGCGACTTCGGTTCTTGGGTCGTCGCCATACAGTTTTGTGTGGCGTCTCTTCCAAGCGACCGGCGACGAGGCATACGCACAGGTGATGTACCTCGGCAATGGTCGCTCAACTGATGGCCTGCCCAACGATCTTTTCGGTGAACCGTCCGATAAGCTCGGCCCCGCACTGGAGAAGGTCATCGACAAAAGTGGCGATACACTCAAGCTCGGCAGCGTCAACAAGCAGGAATGGCATGTGGCCATCCTCCGCTCGGGCGAGGGCGAAAACGCTCGGGCTGCGTGGCTCGATTACGATTCCGGCCGCAGTCATTCCCACTTCGACGCGCTGAACGCCGGGCTCTTCGCATACGGGCTCGACCTGTTGCCAGACTACGGTTACCCGCCCACCGGATACGGAGGACACGGTACACCGGAAGCCATGTGGTACGTCAGAACAGCGGCCCATAACACCGTTGTCGTGAACCAGCGCGATCAGGATGGCAAACAATGGGGCTCGAACGGCATTCGCGCCGGGCATACCACACTCTGGGCGGAGGACGCAATCTGCCACGCCATCCGAGTCGATGCGCAGGAGGTGTACGAGGAATGCTCACGCTACGAGCGGACCTTGTTGATGGTGGATGTCTCTGATGAGCTCTTCTATCTGTTCGATGTCTTCCGAGTGGTCGGAGGCCACGATCACGCCAAGTTCACCCAGAGCCACTACGGCACTGTAACGACCCAAGGGCTCAACTTGAGTGCATCAGACGACGAGGCATTCAGTGAGCATTGCAAGCTCCGGGATTTTCAGTTCGACCCGGAGCCTGAGTCACCATGGTCGGTCGAATGGGAGGTCGATGACCGCCTGGGCCTGTTGAACGAGGGGCAGGACATTCGTTTCCGTTACACCGATCTTTCAAGCGAAGTCCAGGCAGGCATCTGCGAAAGCTGGATAACGACGGGCAACTACAACCTCCGAAGTGAGGACTGGATTCCCGTGGCGATTGCCCGGCGGACAAATTCCGATTCTGAAGATTCGCTGGTTTCCACATTCGTGGATGTCATGCAGGCACATGAAGGTGCTCCGGTCATCACACGTGTTCGCCGGCATCCGATCACAGATGAAGCGGGGAACGCTGTGAGTGATTCACAGGTCTGCGTCGAGTGTGAACTCAGCGACGGCAGAAAAGACATTGTCATTGCAGTCGATCCAGAGCTTTCTGAAGGCGGGCCGATGCGAGTTGAACCTTTCGACATTACTGTCAGCGGAGAATTGATGCTGGTGCGGCTGAGTTCCGAAGGAGAGGTGGAGCACACTTCGATTCTGGGATGATCCAGGCGATCCTGGGTGGAGGCCGTGGCCCTGCAGCCGAATCGCGGGATGGGTGTCCTCGCCCGTCTGGGGCTGCATCCGAGTCTGTGAGATTTGCGGAGGCTCACGTCCCTAGCAAGTGTGAGACTCCACGTGCACAAGGCCGTGGCCTCAAGGCATGCGCGGGAGCATTTGTGGACAGGAGGGCTAAGCCAGGCCGTGAACACCGATCGATTTTGGATCCACTGGCGGGAGTTTCGGGGCGGGTGGAGGCTTCTGAAGGTCTGGCCGATATTCCTCGCGGGTCGGCCGGTGTGGGGGCGGGTGTTCCGGGGGGCCTGGGATTGGGTATGGCTCTGGATAAGGATGCGGCTCAGGTTGCGGGTATGGCCCTGGATAAGGATACGGCGAAGGCTTTGGGTAGGGCGTCGTCGGAATCTCTTTGTGGCCATGCTCCGGTCTGGGCTTGGGAGATGATGGTTTCGGCACCTGATGCGGTGCGTGCCCGACGACGTTTCGATAGCTGGCCTGTGGCGACTTGAACAGGCCAGGATTCAGACGGACGCTGTAAGCTGGCTTGAGTCTGTGGTCTGGCTGTGCGTGCTGCTTGTCCGGGACGGGTGTAGTAAAACCAGGTGCTGCGCCGTTCAGAGGCTTGGAATGCGCAACCGGTTTTGGCGTAACGCTCTGATGGCCCGGCACATTCTGGCCGGTATAGCCTTGCCCTTGATTGGGGAATGAAACAGACATCGTGTCTTCCTCTTAGTAGTGGAGAGGCAATCATGCCTTTCGTCATTATCGTAGAGAAGGGGAGTTGGTTGAATGTTTTTGGCAGAAAACAAGAAATCGGGGAGACAACGCGCCATGACTGGGGCACTACAGAGGGGCGGTCGTCGTATTGCGACTCTTCATTTGTAGTCGGCGCGTCACATCCAAGCTGCCACGAAACGTCAGCACTGCTTTGCTTATCCAACCACGATCGATCTCATGTAATCACGATTCATCTTGGCGATGAATCTGATGCTGATCTCTTTGGGACAGACGGCCTCGCATTCGGTGGTGTTGGTGCAGGTGCCGAATGCTTCTTCGTCCATCTGATGAACCATGCGCCTTACGCGCTCGCTTCGCTCGGCATGGCCTTGAGGCAGGTAGGCGAGGTGGGAGACCTTGGCTGCGACGAACAGCATGGCCGACGCGTTCTTGCACGCGGCCACGCAAGCGCCGCAGCCGATGCATTCGGCCGCGTCCATGGCGGTTTCAGCGTCTTCCCTGGCGATGGGGAGCGCGTTCGCGTCGGGCGCGCCACCGGTGTTTACCGAGACGAAGCCGCCGGCCTGGATGATGCGGTCGTAAGAACTCCGGTCTACCACCAGGTCTTTAAGGATGGGGAAACCTCGAGCGCGCCAGGGCTCAACGAAAATGTGTTCGCCATCTTCGAACGCGCGCATGAAAGTCTGGCATGCCGTCACACCGCGTTCGGGGCCGTGAGGAATACCGTTGATGACCAACGAGCAAGTGCCACAGATGCCCTCGCGGCAGTCATGATCAAACGCGATGGGCTCTTCGCCTTTGGACACGAGCTCTTCGTTCAGAACGTCCATAACCTCGAGAAAAGACTGGTCCGGACTGACGTTGTCCACCTGGCACGTGACGAGTTTGCCCGGGTCGTCTGGTCCGTTCTGCCGCCAGACATGGAGAGTGAATTTCATTTGTAGCTCCTCACAGCGGGCGTGACTTCTTCGAAGACCAGCGATTCTTTATTGAGGATCGGTTCGTTCTCTTCACCCGCGTACTCCCAGGCCGAGACATGAGAGTAATCGTCGTCCTGGCGGAGAGCTTCGCCCTCTTCGGATTGATATTCGACTCGGAAGTGGCCGCCGCAGGATTCGTTTCGGCTGAGCGCATCACGGCACATGAGCTCTCCGAGCTCCAGGAAGTCGCGCGCCCGGCCGGCCTTTTCAAGCTCGTTGTTCAGGTCTGTGCCGCTGCCGGGAATTCTGATGTTATTGTTGAATTCTTCGCGAAGCACGGGAATCTTCTCGAGCATATTTCTCAGGCCGTTTTCCTCGCGAGCCATCCCGCAGTGCTCGAACATGAGAGTTCCGAGCTCGCGGTGGATGGAGTCGACCGTTCGTTCGCCATTGATGTGCAGGAGGCGGTCGAGCTCGCCGGTGACATCGGCCTCGGCTTTTTTGAACTCACTGTGATCGGTATTAACCGGCGCGGGGGCCTCCTGTGCAATGTACGCGCCGACCGTGTAAGGGATCACAAAGTAGCCATCGGCAAGTCCCTGCATCAGGGCGCTTGCGCCGAGGCGGTTTGCGCCATGATCGGAGAAGTTGGCTTCACCGGCGACGAACAGGCCTGGAATCGTGCTCATGAGCTCGTAATCCACCCAGAGCCCGCCCATGGTGTAATGGGGCGCGGGGTAGATACGGAAGGGCGCTTCATACGGATCCTCGCCGGTGATCTCTTCATACATGTGAAAGAGATTCCCATACTTCTGCTTGATGAACTCTTTGCCCTGGTCTTCGATTGCGTCGCGGAAATCGAGGTAAACACCGCGACCCGCAGCTCCAATCCCGCGTCCTTCATCGCATGCCTCTTTGGCCGAGCGAGAGGCGATATCGCGGGGTGCCAGGTTTCCAAAGGACGGGTATTTCCGTTCGAGGTAATAATCGCGTTCCTCCTCAGGGATCTGATCCGGTGGCCGCGTTTCTCCCGCTTGCCGTGGCACCCAGACTCGTCCGTCGTTGCGAAGCGATTCCGACATCAGGGTCAGCTTTGACTGGTAATCCCCGCTCACGGGGATGCAGGTCGGATGGATCTGCGTGTAACAAGGATTGGCAAAGCAGGCGCCTTTCTTATATGCGCGCCAGATGGCCGTAGTGTTGCAGCCCTTTGCGTTGGTCGAGAGAAAAAAAACGTTGCTGTAACCGCCGGTCGCCAGAATCACGACATCCGCGGCGTATGACTTAATCTCGCCACTCACCAGGTGACGGACCACAATGCCTCGAGCTTTGCCATCGACGACCACCAGGTCGAGCATTTCAGTGCGTGCGTGCAACTGCGCGTTGCCCAGCCCAACCTGCCGGCTGAGAGCCGAATACGCGCCAAGCAGCAATTGCTGGCCGGTCAGTCCCCGGCAGTAAAACGTTCGTGAAACCTGCGCGCCGCCGAACGAGCGGTTGGCAAGATGTCCGCCGTATTCTCGGGCGAAGGGCACTCCCTGCGCCACGCATTGATCGATGATATTCGTACTGACTTCTGCGAGACGGTAAACGTTTGATTCGCGGGAACGAAAGTCACCACCTTTGATGGTGTCGTAGAAAAGGCGATAAACGCTGTCGCCGTCGTTCTGATAGTTCTTGGCCGCGTTGATGCCCCCCTGCGCGGCAACGGAATGGGCCCGCCGAGCGCTGTCCTGAAAACAGAATACCTCCACCTGGTAGCCGAGCTCGGCCAGGCTTGCCGCGGCCGCGCCGCCGGCCAGCCCGGTACCGACAACGATGACGCGGTGCTTACGCTTGTTTGCAGGGCTTACCAGCTTGATGGAATTCAGGTGGTGGGCCCACTTCTCCGAAAGTTTGCCATGTGGGACTCTGGCGTCGAGTTTCATTTCACTGAAGTTCCACAATGGTGGTTGGAGCCAGAGCCGGATCGCACGTCAGGACATAGATGGGAATTGAGATGTAGCCCAGGACGATGACCGCGGCGATGAGCCTGCTGATGGTTTGCACGTGCCGGTTGTAGCGAGGGTCACTGAATCCAAGGGATTTCAAAGCGCTGTCAATTCCGTGACTCAGGTGTGTGCCAAGCAGGCACATGGCCATGATGTAAAGAACCGTGACGAGCGGATTGCGGAAGCTCTTGACCACCATGGCATAGACATCGAGCCTCGCGTGGTCGTCGAAGTCGACAATGAAAATCCCGCCGGTGAAGTGCATGATGTGAAAAATGATGTAACCCAGCAGTATGAAGCCGGTCAGCAGCATGGTCCTGCTCTGTAATGTGGACTGCACCTGATTCTGTGACACGTATGGGATCTGCCTCGACCTGAGGTTGATCCGCCGAATATTCCATGCGGCCCAGATGTGTGCGAGGAGCATCCCCAGCAGTACCGCTCGTGCCGGCCAGAGGACAAACGGCATCTTGTGTAGGCCGCGACCATAGCTGTTGATAGCGTCCGCACCAAGAAAGAAGAGGCAGTTGCCGCTGACATGCGCCACCACAAAACCGAGCAGGCCAAGCCCTGTAATGGCCATCACAAACTTCAGTCCGATAGAGGACTTCAGCATCGACATCAGGTTATTCATCTGGATCAGAATGCTTCCAGGCACCCGCGCCGCCTGAAGGCATTGCCTCACGAATTGAAGAACATACGAATGGCAAAAAGGAATCAGGAGTACTCAACGCCTGATTCAGTGGGCGGGATTTTTACATTCAGACGTGGAGCCGCAACCGGGTGGTAATGAAGTAATGAGTATTACGTAATGCGTAATGCGTAATTCGGAAGTGTGAAAGGTGGCATCCATTGTTTCCCAGACGGTGGTTCAGCCATTCACGATTCACCATTCACATCTCATTTCCCTTCCGCAGGGCTGTTCCTGTATAACCGACACTCACTCATTACTCACTACGGATTACGGATTACGGATTACGTCCCATGCCCTACTACATCTCGAAAACCAACGTTTTGCCAAACAGCGTCCCTGACGATTCACGTCTCGGAGAAGTGCGCCATCTGAATCAGCATTTCAGATTTCCCGGTTATGAGACGCTCGAAGAATGGGAAGCGCGGGCTGCTCATATCAGGGAACGAGTACTCGTTTCACTTGGCCTGTTTCCCCTGCCGGAAAAAACGCCTCTCAATGCAGAGGTCTTCGGCCGCATCGAACGGGATGACTATTCGATTGAGAAAATTCACTTTGAAAGCTATCCGGGCTTCCTGTGCACCGGCAATCTTTATCGCCCTCTGAATGACGGCCCCAACCCGGGCGTTCTGTGCCCGCATGGACATTGGGGAGAGGGCCGGTTGGGACACGAAGCGGAGATTAATAATTCTGTCCTTGCCAGGATGATCGGGCTCGCCCGAATGGGCTACGTCGCCTTTTCGTGGGATATGATCGGGTACAACGACTCGCTGCAGTTTCCTCACACGGATGACTACCACCTCCCCGAGCTCTGGGGCATCAACTCGATGGGTCTGCATCTCTGGAACAGTATACGTGCGGTGGATTTCATTCAGAGCTTGCCGGATGTCGATCCGGATAACATCGGGTGCACGGGCGCGTCCGGTGGCGGCACGCAGACATTCATGCTGACGGCTGTCGATGAGCGCATCAAGGTCAGCGCACCGGTCAACATGATCAGCAATCACATGCAGGGCGGCTGTCTGTGCGAGAACGCACCTGGCCTGCGCCGTGACATCATCAATACTGAAATCGGCAGTCTGATGGCGCCCCGACCGATGATCATGGTGAGCGCTACCGGCGACTGGACAAAGAACACGCCGGAAGAGGAATATCAGGACGTTCGCAACGCATACAAGCTCTACGATGCGGACGACAAGCTCGAGTGCGTCAGATTCGACGCCCCTCACAACTACAACCTGGACAGTCGCGAGGCGGTTTACACGTTTCTTAACAGATGGCTGTCCGGGAATTCTGATAAGAAGGTGAAGGAAGCGGATTACGAGGTGGAGTCTAAAGAAGATCTCCTTGTCTTCCCTGAAGGCAAGCTGCCCGATAGATTCAGAAATGGTGACGAGGTACTTTCAGACCTGCTCGAATCACGCCGATGCAGAGCGGCGCAGAAACCGGGCAATGAGGATGAGCTGACTGAAATTCAGAATCAATTGAGAACGGCTCTTACGCATACACTCGATGTCGCTGAGCCCGGATCTGAAGAGGTGGTAGCTGTCAATCGCGGAGAGGCCGAGCATGGCGACCACGTGATGGAGAAGCTCCTTATTGGCCGCAAAGGAAAAGGGGATCAGATTCCCGCCCTCTTTCTTTCCCCGAAAAAAAAGAAATCCGGCGCCGCAGGTGTCATGCTCGTTCACGAGTCAGGGAAGTCGGCACTTTTCGATTCCGAAACCGGGGAGCCCGGCCCGGAATTACAGGCCATCCTGTCCAAGCGGATGTTTGTGCTGGCTATCGACACCTTCCTCACTGGCGAATTCCTTCAGCAGGGAATTCAGACTGGACGCAACATTGCTTCCGTCACCCACTGGTCCACATACAATCGTTCGGACCACTCTGAACGCATTCAGGACATCCTTACAGCGGCTGCTTATTTTTCTTCTCGAGAGGAACTGAGCGCGGTGCATCTTGTGGGTCTGGGCAAGGCCGGCATCTGGGGTCTTTTCGCAAAGTCGCTTTCAACGGCCATCAGCCGGGCCGCACTCGATATGAATGGAATCGACGCCACCGACGAGACTCCCTGGCTGGACGATTTGTTCATCCCCGGGCTACTCCACGCAGGTGGTATCGAGGGAGCCTGCACCCTCATCGCACCGCAGCCGCTCATGCTGCTGAATGCAGGAAACGTCAGAGCAGAACAGATTGTCAGTGCATATGCTCTCAACGGGAAGGAGCAGTTGCTGCGCATCCGGGAAGAGGAAGTCACGCCGCAGGCCATTGCCAACTATCTGATGTCTAATCAGTGAGTGATGGACATGCCTAGACCGTCTACGAAAGAAGTTTGCTCACCTATAGCAGGCCGGACTGGTAACCTGAGTTTTGCACTGTCGCTCATTCTCTCTTCTGTCTCTTTCGCCCAACCCATCCAGTTCGAATCACGTTCGCCGCATGCACTCAAAACACGGGTACGCATCATCGATGCCGGGCTCAAGTTTCTGACCAGACAACAGAACTCTGATGGCTCGTGGGGCAGCGAACAGAAGAACCTGCAGACGGCGCTTGCCATCCTTGCACATCTCTCTTCCGGAATTACCCCGTCACATTCTGAGCGCGGGCCAACGCTGACCAAGGCTTTCAAGTGGCTGTTCGCTCACGCAAGCGAAGATGGGTTTGTCGGGGACATGGAACACCCGCATATGAGCCATGCCGTCGTCGGTCTGATGTGTGCATCCGTGATGGGAATGCAGACAGAGGCCGAGGCCAACATGAAGACCGCTATCCATGCGGAAAAAATCCTGGATTTCAGTCTTCGCATCCAGAATCGCGCGAACAGTCCGGATTACTTTGGCGGCTGGACACCGAACTCGAAAGTAAAAGTAAACGACCGGCTGGTGACCGCGTGGCAGCTCTGCTTCTTAAAGACGCTGCAGTATGCCGGACGAGACGTCTCACGGCGTTCGATCTCGCGGGCATTGAAATTCGTCATGGCCAGTCAGAAAGTCACGGGGGAAACGAAGCAGAAATTCGACAAGGAAGACATCGGCGGATTTTCGTATGAAGTTGCCGGCCTGCCCGTCGTAAGCACGACAAGCGCTGGCCTGGCGATCATGACTCTTTTCAAACAGTCAGAAGCCAGGCGCACACTTGCGGCCCAGTGGCTTCGTGCCCATCCGCCTCTCTGGTACGGACCAAACTTCTTCCAGACCCATTTCTTCGGTGTGCGTGGTGCGCTCCATCAAGCCCGGCTCACAAAGCAGCCAAAGATCTACGACTGGTATTTCCGGCGTCTGCTGAACATCCTCAAAGAGCACCAGAGCGCCGACGGCAGTTTTGAGATCCCTCCAGGCAATGCTGAAAACACAAAGGTGATGGGGGCGACCTACTCGACTGCGATGGCAGTGCTAATCATCAATGCCGACCGAGAACTCCTGCCGCTGGATATGATGCCCTGAAGACACGGTTCGTGGTTTATGGCCAATGGTTGAAGACGGTCCCCACAACCATTACTTATGAATCACATCAGCCTTAAACCACCTCCACCATTTACCATCAACCATCTCATGAACGCCCTCAACTGGAACAGCAGCAACCTCACTCACGGCTGGCAGCGTGGTGTCAACGCTTTCTATTACGGACTCGGATTCGCCCCCGAAGATTTTGATAAGGCACAAATCGGGATCGGCGTACCTCTTCTGGATGGCAATCTGTGCAACGTGCATGCGCACGACCTGGCTCAGACGATCGCGGAAGGTTGCAGAGAATCGGGCCTGCTTGGTTTCCCGTTCGGTGTGCCCGCGGTGAGTGACAACATTACGCAGGGACAGGAGGGTGGCAATGCCAGCCTGCCTTCGCGGAACATGATTGCCAACGCTGCCGAATGTGTAGTCAGCGCGCACAGCTACGACGGTCTGATCGGTCTTCACAACTGCGATAAGAATGGTCCGGGATTCGCCATGGCGTTGGCCCGGATGAATTATCCGGGCCTCATTGTCAGCGGCGGGAGCATTCAGCCCGGTTGTCACAAGGGCCAGGACATCACTATCCTCGACGTGTACGACTCGCAAGCCGCGGCAAGCGTGGGAGCGATGGAGGAGGAGGAAGTAGAGCAGATCCTGCGTAACGCATGCCCCGGCCCCGGTGGCTGCGGCATCGCGGCGTCCTTCAACACCTGGGGAATCGCGCTCGAGGCGATCGGTTTGATGCTGCCTTACAGCAGTTCGATCCCGGCCGTCGAGGAGGCAAAGAAGGAAGAGTGCCGAAGTGTCGCTGACGCAATGAAACACCTGCTCGCAGAAAACATTCGCCCAAGAGACATTCTGACCCGTAAAGCCTTTGAAAATACCGCCGCCGCCATCGCTGCCGCTGGCGGATCGACCAATGGCATTCTTCATCTGCTCGCCCTTGCTCGAGAAGCGGGCGTTGAGTTTGGTCTCGAGGACATCCAGCCTATCCTTCGAAACACACCAGTACTTTGCAGTTTTGCTCCGCGGGGCAAGAAGACCATGGTCGACCTCCACAAACTCGGCGGAACACCCATGCTCATGAAGCATCTCCTCAAGGCCGGCATCATCGATGGCGACTGCCTCACAGTGAGCGGCAAAACCCACGCAGAGAACCTGGCAGACGTTCCGGACGTGCCCGAAGGTCAGGAACTCATCGCGCCCATCGAAGCGCCCTTCAAAGCTTATGCGGACATGCAGGTTTGTTTCGGCAACCTCGCTCCCGGTGGCATCGTCTTCAAAGTTTCGAGCATGGAGGAAACGCATTTCACCGGCAAGGCGGCCTGTTTCAGTGAAGCCAAAGACATTGTCGATGCTGTTGAAGCTCGCAAGATCCAGCCGGGTACGGTGATCGTTCTCCGCTACCTCGGACCGGTCGCCTCCGGAATGCCGGAAGTGCTCGTGGCCACCGCGGCGCTTGCTGTTCCAGAGTTGGATGGCAAGGTCGCCTTCATTTCAGACTCCCGGGTTTCCGGCGTCTCTCACGGCGCCATCGGCGTGCACTGTGCGCCGGAAGCCGCCGTCGGCGGCCCGATAGCCCTCATCGAAGATGGCGACGAGATTTCGTTCGATCTGCTTGAAGGAGAGATTTCGATGAACCTGGATGAGGACGAGTTGACGGAACGAAAGAAGAACTGGTCAGCACCATCTCTCAATATCAGGCGCGGCTATCTTGCGGATTTCAGTGCAAGCACGGCCCAGGCAAATCACGGATGCGTGAGCAGAAATCTGCTGACGGAGTGTGAGTAGCAGAGATTACCGCTTCGTGGTGCAGGCTTCTGGCGGCCTGTGGCCAGGACCGCGAGTGCGAAGACATCCGCGGCCGTAGGATGCCGGCCCGCACGGCTTACGCTTCCAGGCGACAGGCTGGTGGAAGCCAGTCCAACAGAAGTAGTGCCTTAGCAGACCTCTTCAAACCCGCGGTAATCCGCTCTCGTAAAATCATAGAAGAGCCGGAACAGGGCAGGCATGAGCCCGAGTGTCCGAATGATTGTTTCCGCGCCCAGACGCGTGCTCATGACCAGGCGAAGCAGATTTAGCAATCCGATCTTGATGGCAAACGATTCATGATGGCGGCGCAGATAGAGTTCGCGGGCTTCGGGCCAGTTCTGCGGGCCGCAGGATTGAATGGCCCGGGCAAGAAGTAAGGCGCTTTTGACGGCCATTCCCATCCCTTCACCTGCAAACTGCTCGGTGCCTGCAAGGGCGTCGCCGACAGGAATGACCTGCTCAGGTATCTCTGTCTGACGGCCGTACTGGATGGGGCCGGTGGCGTACCACTTTGAGAGACGTTTTACGCTTCCCCACTTCTCGGCCGCCGTTGGATGGCAGAGCAGACCTTGCCGGTAGATTTGCTCGTGGTCGCCGCGAAGTTCTTTTACGAGAGACTCAGGAACGATATAAGCGCAGTTGACTGTTCCTTCTTCGACGTGGGAATACCCGCCGTAGCTACAGTGATTGAAGAACATTTCGAATTGGTCCGGTCTCAATTCACCGGATTCGAAATACGCTTTCAGACCGAACAGACGTTGCCCTTTACCGGCTGCCCTGCGACCGAGGAATCGAGACCTCAGGCCATCGGAGGCGATCACGAATGGCGTGATCAGCTCTTGGCCATTCGAAAGGGACAGACGAATGCCATCACGGGATCGCTCGTGATTCGTGACGCGGGTCTCGAACAGAATTTTTGTGCCCGCATCCATAGCAGACTGCGCCAGGACTTCATCCAGATCACACCGGCGAATAGAGAATGCGCGGCTCTGCCTTTCGAGCTGGAATTTCGCCTGTGCCCCTGACGGCGAGTGAAACGTAACATGTTTGAGCCAGTTGAAGGGCCGCGTGCGCAGGGCATCCATCACGCCCATCTGTTCGAACAGCGGCAGGCATTCACCGCTGATGTACTCGCCACAGACCTTGTTCCTCGGGAATTTTTCCTTCTCAATGACGAGGACGTCGATGCCCTGTCTGGCCAGCAGCAGAGCGGTGGTCGCCCCGCCGACACCACTGCCAACGATGACCACTGGTGTGGACATTAGATCGCGATTTTTTCGGGGGCCGAACTGATTCCCACTTCCTTGCCATCAGCCGCCCGCGCATAGGTGCCGAAATCGTTGTACCAGAGTTTCTTTACCAGGCGATAAACCAGGCTCTTTTCCGGGATCTCAGTTCCGGGGCGATATTGCGATGGCAGCGCTTCCATCGATTCCAATTCTGCCATGGCCGTTTTTCTGGCCGTGGAATCTCTCGCACCTTGCCGATCGACGAGTTCCTTCAACAGGTCTGGACGTTCGAGCACGATGCAGCCCCGGGTAGCCTCGGCTGCCGTCTGACGAAAATCCTTCAGGAAATCGGATTGGGCAAAGGTCTCGCGAATGTGGCGATTATCGTGGATGGATTCCCTGGCAAATTGCACGATGGGACATGGCTCGATGTCGCCCCACGGGCTGACGTGGTGGCTCATGCCGGTGGCTGCCGGGCAAAGCGCTTCGCCGTTTCCATCGTAATAGGCGTCGACAATTGCGATGGGCTTTTTCGCACGCATCTCGACCACGAATTTGCGGGCTTCGAGTTGTTGTTCAGGTGTCAGTGCAAGCTCCGTATGCATTGCCGGACCGACCGGACGATACACGTGAAACCAGGAGTACATGACACCCATCTCGATCAGCTTGTCCAGCCAGGCTTCGTTGAGAAGGTCTTTATAGTTTGACTGGCAGAGGCTGGTGCAGACACCGGTGATTAATCTGTTATCGAGTGCCGCGTGCAGTCCACGCATGGTCTTGCTGTAAACGCCCTGCCGGCCCCGGCGCTCGTCGCTTACGATTTCTGAGCCTTCCACACTGACCAGTGGGGTTACGTTTCCGGCAGCACGCAGGCGTTTGGCGATTTCGTCGGTGATGAACTGCCCGTTGGTGAAGACCTGGAAGTAGCAGTCCGGGTGGCTCTCCAGAATTTCAAAGAGCTCCGGATGCATGAATGGCTCGCCGCCCATGATGCCAAAGAAACTGTTTCCGACCTCCCTGGCTTCATTGATGAGTTTGTTCATGGCCTCCAACTCGATCTTGCTCTCTTCATGCGCCACATCGACCCAGCATCCCTGACAGCGGAGGTTGCAACTGTTAATGATTGAGATGTAGATGAACGGTGGGAAGTATTCGCCCTTCTTCATCCGGGCTTTGTGCTTCTGCACTGAGCGCACTCCGCGGTATCCCATGTTGATCAGGAATTTCCAGAGGAGCCGTTTATCCATTTCAAACAGCGCTCGTTTTGCCATTCGGAGATACACGGGCGTAACACTTAATGCGTAATAGTAATGAGTAACGGGTAAGTGCCAGTATGGAACTTGGTGCCGGCGATTCAATGAATCCGATTACCAGTCATCAAGTCCTGCCCTTGATTTTTTGCGGTACTTGCGGAGGCATCGGAGGAGATGATTGAAATCGTCGGGGGGATCGATTTCGTAGCTGACAGGCTCTGCCCCTTCGCTGGGCAAGAATCGGATGGACTGAGCGTGCAACGTGAGCCGGTCCATAATCGGCGATTCCGATCTTCCTTTTGAAGAGCGATAGCCTCGCTTGAGATTGGAGAGCTTAAGTTCTTGGTGTCCGCCATAGGTCGGATCGACCGCGAGCGGATGCCCGGCCGCGTTCATGTGGACGCGAATCTGGTGGGTGCGGCCGGTTTTGGGAAAGACTTCCAAGAGCGTGAAGCCGAAGAATCGTTCGGCGACTTTGTATTCGGTCAAAGAGTCACGGCCGACGTTTCGGCTGGCTTTCATGGTCGTTGAGCGCTTGCTGACAGGTTTGATTTTCAGATCAACTGAGCCTTCGTCTTCGTAGATTTCGCCTTGAACGACGGCCAGGTATTTCTTTTCGACCTTGCCCTCTTCGAATTGGGTGGTGAGCCACCGTTTGCAGCCTGTGGTCTTGGCGATGAGCAGGACGCCGGAGGTGTCTCGATCCAGCCGGTGCACGACTCGTGGGCGAATCTCATCGTCCTGCTCCGATCCCAGATGATGCGCGAGTGTCTCGAGTAATTTGCAGGAATCGTCCTGTCGGCCGCGGGTGACCACCTCACCGGCAGGCTTATTCAGGACAATCAACTGCTCGTCCTCGTGAAGGATCTCGAGCGGAAGATCGACAGCAGTCGGGTCTGAGTGACTTTGCCTCATCAGGACGGATACCCACATGCCTGCATCGAGGATCTGGTCCTGGCGAATGGTCTCGTTTCCGATCGTGACTTTGCCAGACGCGATGAGTTTAGCCGCAGTATTCTTTCCTAGCCTGGGCAAACGCCGCTTCAAGAACTGCGAAAGTCGCAGCCCGGCGAAACGTTTGGGCACAGCGAACTCCATTGGGGCTTCAGTGATCTCTTGGTGGGGCATGTCGGACTTATACGACCTTCACCGGGGCTCGCCGCTGAGGGAGTATGAAATGCTGGGAAATTGGAGGAAGGGACGTTGGGGGAAGAATGGGCCACCTCTTCATCCCTTCA
>JASLXP010000709.1 GCA_030740295.1 Planctomycetota bacterium | reverse complement strand
CGCGGTGAGGAGCGCTTCGTGAGTGTCGTTGGCCGGACTAACGGTCTTGGGGTCGCGGTAAGTGACGGTGATTCTGTCACCGGGAACAATCTCCAGAATCTGGTTTCGGCCAAGAGTGAGGAGATTCTGCTGAGTGGGCAGCACCTGTTTGCCTTTGGCGCTTTTCAGCTCGATCTTGCTGATGGCAGGCGCGTCCCCTTCGTAATCATCAATGATGATGCGGGCGATGCGGCCGCGGGTGTTTTCGCCGAACTTTATATTGAATTCCGATCCGTCATCGCTGGCGGTGATGGCTGCAGGGGGGGTGTAAATCTGCTTCTTGATATCGGGGTACTTGGCGCTGTCGAAGAATTCGAGCGGGAACGGTTGGAGTTCTGAGCTCGCCGGCCTCTCACCGGCGCGCCCAAGTTTTTCTGCCGCAGGTTTGATATCGGAAAGGAGCTGGAATTCCGGAAACTCATGGCACAGCACCAGCATCACCACGTCGACGCGGTGGACGCCCTGCTTGAGGATGCCACGGTAAACATTGCTTTTCGGCTGGTTGTTTTTCGGCTCGATGTTTCCGACGCGGAGGAAATACCGGGATTGGAGGATGGGGCGGCCGGCCTTGTCTTTCTTCTTGTGTCTCATGAAATGGCTTTTGGATTTGCTCCCCATCTTCAGGCCGAAGCTTATCGCCTGGCGCCGCGGGTTGTAGAAGAGCCCTTCAAGGTGCATGACATAGAATTCGTTGTCCTGGATGCCGTTTTTCTCGATCTGAGCTTTAAGAGCAGTCGTCTTGGCGGCAACCGAATCGAGCTTCATTCCAAATGGGAAAACATCTTTCCCGATGTATCCCTCATTAAGGTAGGCCAGGGCTTCGTCACTGTCCTTGGGGAGACCGCCGACTCCAAGGTATTTCATTGCCCGAACCCGGAGCGAGCCGTCCCATGTTTTGAAATTGCGGGCGGGGAAGCGCCCGACCGTGTTGAAATCCTTGCCGTTGAGCGAAGTCTGAATTGAAAACTTTTTCAGATGGCGCCCGTCCACATTGGATTTGATGCTCATCTCGCCGAACGGCACATTGTCCTTGAGGTCTGCGCTGAACGCTTTTGGCTTGGAACCGTCGGCCAGGCCGACCCAGGCCGGGTGATCGCCGCTGCTGATGGCGAAATTCGGCCTGCGACCTTCGTCGGAATCGGAGGCCGTGGCAGATGCCTCAGCGGACGAGGTCGTCAATGCTCCCTCAAATACGCCGGTGTGCCCGCCGGTCTCTTTGAGCGGGAACGATCCCACCACGTCGCCACTCGAAGTCGCGATGCGCACCTCCAGAGAATCCTCTCCCGGGCGTGCACTTTGATCCGGATCGATCACTCGAATATTAATCGCGTTGCCCGGCTTGACCTGATCCTCCGGGCGGAGTGTGCTCAGAGCGACCTCCGCCACCGATTTCTGACTGAGCTGGAGCTTCGAGCGAATCATCTGCTCCAGTTTTTCCTTCTCCACTTCGGCCCGGGTCTTGATGAGACCCGACGATGCATACAGCTCAGCGTCGCTGGCGATACTGAGGACGTTCTCGGTGCTGAAGTTAATGCCCTGCTGTTTGCGGAACTCCCCGGTAAAATCATAACGGACGACATCCTTGCCGAGCACCTGAAGAGTGCCGTCACCCTTTTCGATCGGCGCAAGGGCAGTCATGATCTCGCCCCTGAACTTGGTTTTGGAATCGCCGAATTTGGTCAGGTCGAAGAATTCCTCGTCACCGGATTCCGTCCAGGCGCGGATGGTGAGGCTGGTCGTCTTGCCGACGATGGAAAGGTTTTTATCTTCGATGTTGACCTTCAGGCGGCGGCCGGGCACAAGCACCCGCTGGCTGGCGGTCAGACCGACATCGAGATCGGTGGCGTTTTCGAGTTTCTTGCGCTTGAGATGGATTTTGCCTTCGAGGATACGGCCGGTCGCATGGCCGGGCCGGATGGCAAAGACCTTTTCAAGGAACGCGGCGGCCTCGTCGTACTCCTCCTGGTCGTACTTCACTCTGGCCAGCCCGTAGTTGGCCTCGGACTTGAGGAATTTATCGTTGCGCAGCGCGAGTTTTTCGAGCCGCTCGATGGCGGAATCGAACTGTTTGGTCAGCCGGTCAACGTCCGCAACCTTTACCAGGGCGAAGACCTGCGAGCGAGTGCCGTCGAAGGTCTTATTGGCGATGATTCGTTCATACTGGGCCCGGGCCAGAGGGAGTGCCCGCTCCTCGCAGGAGATGTTCGCGTTCGCGAGATAGAGGTTACCCAGAACTTCTGGATTGAGGTCTACATCCGGCTTATCCGCCCACTTCATCATGGAACGCGTCAGGAATTTTGCCGACTCGAATTCTGCCCCCACGGTGTATCGATCGATGAGCCAGATGATGAACTCCGGATCGAGTGCCTTTATCATCTCCGGCACTTTCTCCGTGTACTGGCGCGCTGCCTCCCATGCGGCTTGCACGTTGCCGGCGAGGAAGGAAGCCTGCGCGGCAAAGACCGGATAGCGGGGGTCAGTTTTCCCGACCGGGATGGCGCCGCCGATGTTGCGCAGGGCCTGAGCGCGCACCGCGGAAATCTGTGCGGCGAATTCACCACGAAGCGCGGGGCCGAGGAATTTAGAACCCGCGCAGTAGGCCGCGGCGAGATCGTACTTCTTGCGGTCGAGCAGCCGGGCTGCGAACGCGCTCAGGTCTCGCTGGCAAGAGTAGCTCTCACCATCCCGCGCGATGCGCCAGAATTCACCGACCAGTTTGAACAGCTCCTTGTCACGGCCCTGGGCGAGAAGCGAATTCTGCAGCAGACCTGGAAGATGATCGTACCACCGATTCCCGCTCCAGCGCACCGGCGTCACTTTGGCGATCAGATGCTGCACAATTTCGGCTTCCTCCTTCGTCAACTTTAAATCGCGATTGTGCTGAAGCAGGGGGGCGAACGTCGGCACGGTTTTGCGAGAGGGGGTTTTGACGATCTTGCCCGCGTAGCTGGCAACATTCTGGAAGAACACGGCGCGTTCTTCGGGCGTTTTGACTTGCTTCAATGTGGCGAAGTAGGCCTCGCCCATCGGATAGCCATCGAAGCGGGTCTTGCCGTAAAGAGATTCGATTTTCTTGATGAAAGGCGTGCTGTCTTTTTCCGGTGCATGAAGCGCCCGCCAGTGCCAACCCCCGAACCCGGAATTCTGGGCAGTCCAGCTTCCCGGTGGCTCCGGAGCGTTTGAAAGAGCCGGCGGGACGATGGCGGGGCGGTCATTGTAGCCAAAGGGCAAGGTATCGAATCCGGCGAGGAGGCGGGCTGCGAAGCCAGCAACTTTGCCGGTCTTATCCTGGCAGAAATCCCAGTAATTGTAATCGAGATAGTGGGTCTTCTGAGCCTCCTCGATGAACATGTCATCGAAATAGGAATCGTAAGGATACTTCTTGTTCAGGGCCGTAAACTCGCGCCGGACGAGATGCATGTACGAAACGGCCGGATTGGTATACTTGGTATCCAGCCTGTATTTGGCCGTCATCAGCGTCTTCTTCCGGATCAACTTTTCCATCACGTCGAGGCCGGCACGGGCGTTCCGCCAGTTGGGGCCCCTGCGGGTGTGGCGGAAGTAGTAGAAGAGCTGCGAATCGAATTTGCCCTGGTCGGCGAGCTTTATGAGCACCTTGCCGATGGCGGCGTTGAGGGGCTCCAACTGCTTCTGATAGCTGTCGGGAATTCTGTCCCAGTTATGCCATGTGGCCTGGGAGTGCCTCACCCATGAAATCGCCTCATGCGTTGGAAGCCGGTAGGCCGCGTCGTATCGATTGAGGATATCGCAAAGAATCTCGACCTTGGCCTGAATGGTGTCCATATTGCGGCCGGAGGTGAATACGCGATGCAGGAGGTAGAGGCCCCACGGCACCTTTTTCGTTTCGTAATCCTTCACCTCGTTGTAAAGGCCCTTGATGGCCGTTGCATACGCCTTCGGATCGCGCCTGCGCTCGGCAAGCACGAAGAGAGAGAAATTCTTACACAGAGCATCGGGCGCCTTGTTGGGGTCAGCAACCTTTAGCGACATGGCACGATTGAACGCAGCCTCCAGCGGCGCAACCTGGGCGAGAATCTGCTTGAGTGTCTCCGACGCTACTTTCTCATGCGGTTGAGGATTCTTATTGCGGGCGAGTCTCTGGTAATGGTTTGCCCAGTGCTTGAAATGATTGTGGGTATCACGAAAAACATGCTCGCGCGTGTTTTTGTCCCACGGTACCCAGTCAAGAGATTCGATGGTCTTGATCATCTGGGCCTTGTTAACATTGTCGGTTCCGTTGAATTTACCCTTGATGATATCGCGCGCGAAGTGGCCCTCGAAATAGATGGCAGGCGATTGCACGACGTGCTGGCCACCCATCTGGAACATGGCCGCTCGATAGTTCGACATATCAGAGATTTTCCTGAGCTGATCGCCCTCGAATTTGCCCTCCTTGTGGATACGTTTGACGTAGTTATCCCAAAGCTGCTTGGTGTGATGCTGAACGCCTCTATCCAGCCAGAGGTACCAGGTTTCCTTCTCAAAAAAATGTTTCAGCACCGCCTTGAAGTCGTCGCCGCCCTCGGCAAGCGAGTTTATGATGGCCGCAGCCCTGTGCGGCACACCGCCAAGGTGTAAAGCGGTCGCCTTGATCGCATCAAGAGATTCGGCGTTGTCGTCGATGGCAAGTTGGCCGAGCGCGGGACTTCTGCGCTGGAAGAACTGTTTATGGGCCTGGATAATCTTCGTGGCGTCCTTCGATGAAACGTAATACCTGAGCCGGTGCCGCTCATCGGACTCCAGAAACTTGAGCTGTTCTTCCTTGGACAGCTTTGTGAACTGATCCATAAAAAACCTGCGCTTGATTACCTGTTCCTCTTGCCACTTTTTCTTATCAAACCAGCCGTCGGTTTTGCTGCCGAGGACATGCAGGATTTTGGTCAACTTCTCGGCATTGCGTGAGGCTTCGATCCAGCCATTGGCCGCCTCGATCACCTTGCCATATAGCTGCTCTCGCTGTTCCGGAGTCTTGGACGCGCTGCTGGCATGGAAGTCGGTCTTCTCTAAGTAGAAACGAAACTGGAGCGGTCGAATCTTGCTGCCCCGGATCAAGCTCAATGCCTGCCGGGCCGCGGGCACCGCCTCGAACTGCCGATCCGTGGCCCGCCGCATTTCGGTGAAGCCCCAATCCAGATAAGGCCAGAAGTGCAGCCTCTCCTGTTCCAGCGGCCGCTTTTCGGAAAGAACGGACACCAGCCTGGTGAATAACGCCTTGTAATCTCCACGCTGTTTGGCCTCGCCAAGAAACCACCCATCCCACTTTTTGACCGCATCGCTCTGGCGGAACATTCCGCCCTGTCCCTTCATATGGCGATAGGCATCGTCACGAGACTCCAGGTAAGCGATCAGTATGTGATACATGGCAGCCGCAACATCAGACGATTCCGCGTTCGCCTGGGCCTGAAGAAGGTAAGCCTTGTAGCGTCCCACCGCGGTTCGGAATTCGCCCACCTGGGCCGAAATCTCGGCAGCTTTCTTCAAGACCTGCAGCGAAGGATCCAGGTTGGTGTTGAGATAGCTCTTCAGCGCAAGGTAAGCGCTATATGGGCGTCCCTGCTCCTCAGCCATTTCGATGAGCTGCATAACGTCCGCCTCAGTAGCCGCGCCGGAGCTTTGTACCTTCGAGCGAAGCGCATCGAGTTTGGCCGCGGCCTCTGCCGCAGGATCGGGCTTGGCCTCTGCCGGAGCTACCGGCTTCTCTTTGGCAAATGCAAACGTGAACAGAAGGAAGACGGCGGCGAGGATGGATGTGTTTTTTTTCATGGAGCTGGTGGATATGTGGAGTTTTGGAGCTCTTCCCTGGGCACGCCAGCGTCCCGCTGGCTCTGCGCTTCCCTGGGCACGCCAGCGTCCCGCTGGCTCTGCAGAGCGAGCTTCACTCGCAATGCCGGCGGGACGCCGGCGTGCCCTGGAAAGACCTCGGCGGACATTTCATTTACCTCCCGTCGAGGCTTTTAATTTCTTCTCTATCTTCGGCAGCACCATTTTCGCCTGGGTTGCGAAGCTGCTCGACGGGAATTCAAAGATCAACTGCGAACACTTTTCGTACGCTTTTTTGAGCTTGCCCATCCTGAACGAGACGAGAGTCCACTTGAGGAGCATCTGGTCGAGGAATGGGGCGTCGGGGTAGTCCTTGAAGACCTGCTCTAATAACTCGTCGGCCTGGGCAAAGTCTTTGCTAGTGACGTAGTAGTCGATCACTTTGGCGAGCGCACTACCCGCGAACTCGCTTTCGGGGTATCGCTCGGCGACGAGTTTGAACTGGGCGACCGCGGCTTCGTTCGAGCCCTCGGTTTTCTTGGGGTTGTCGAGTGCGGTCTGTTCTATGCACCGGGCGATCATGAACTGTGCTTCACCCTTGGCCTGCGACGTGGTTAGGGCCAGGACGCGCCCGAAGATGGCACTGGCCTCCCCGTATTCCTTACTGTTGAACTTGATCTTGCCCATGCCCATCAGCGCCTGGTCGACCAGCGGCGATTCGGGGAAGAGCTTGTTGAAGGCCTCGCAGGTGCCCGTGGCCGCTGCAAAATCGTTGTTGGTGATTTCGAGATTCCATTTCACCTCGAACGCCTTCTCCCGAAGTGAAGAGGGGATGCTCGAGGTAGTGCCAACGATCTCATTGACCAGTTCCAGACCCTGTTTGCATTTGGTGCTGGCGCCTTCTTCGAGACCCATGCTCTGGTAGATGCGTCCGAGTTCGAGATATGCCTCGCCCTCCACGAGTTGTTTCCGCGCCTTCAATACCGGGTCTGGCACGAATGGCTGCGTTGATCGGGGCCGGTTTTCGATCTCGCCGGCGACCTTGAGGCGGGCCGTAATTTCGAGCGGCGATTCACCACGGATGTGGAGACCGTCCATGTAGACGATGAGGACTTCGTCGTCGATCTGGCAGGAAAGAACGCCGTCTCCGCGGTCAGCGTCAGTGCCGCGTACCGTACTTTCGATATTGATGCTGCCGGTGAAGCGACCGGTGCGGATCCTCTCGCCCTCGCCGCTTTCAACGAGCTTGACAGTCTCTTCGTCGCGAATGACCCACGTCACCTGTTCCTTATCGAGAGCTTCGATATCGATACCGCGGGACGAAGATTCCTCTTCTTCCTTTTGTTCACGGTAGCGGGAATAGACCTTGGCGATAAGCGTGTCGGCCTGGTCGGTGGAATCGAGGTCAGCATCCTTGGCTACAATGAAACAAGGCTGGCCAATGAAGGCGGCCGCGGCGCGGCCTTCGTAGGTGCCCAGGGAGAAGAAAATCTTGCCGGTGGAAACGACCTTGACCTTACCGACGCGAGGGACGTCTTTGTCCCCGGTGCTGGTGTTGTTGTCGCTGTAGGTTACCTCGATGGTATCCCCGCTGAGAGTCTGGAGCACTTTGTCATCGGGCACGGCCTTGCCGGTCTCGGAGATGGAGGAGCCGATGAACACATCCGCGTCGCTGGTCAACGGCCGGCAAGGGATGCGGAGCACATCACCGGAAGAAGTTTTGACGTCGACATGCACCTTCTTGCCCAGCCGGTGCAGGGTCGGCAGGTCGGTGTCTTTGATTTTGACGTGGAAACGCCGGCCGGCCTCGAAATACTGCATTGAAGGGCTGTTCGGATCGATGAACGTGCCTACGAAATTGAGCGCATTGATGGCTTTCTTCCAGTTGCTCTGGCGGAAGTGGCAGAGGCCGATGTAGTAGTAGGACTGGTTCGCCCAGACGCTGTTGGGGTAGTGATTGGTGATCTTGCGGAGGATGGGAAACGACTTGGAATACTGACGCATCTGGTAATAGGCAACGCCGGTCAGGTAGGTCGATTCAAGGAATATTTCCCTTACGTCGCCGACGAGTGGCTCACCAGGCTTCTCAAGCGAACGGTGATGGCGGAACGCATTAATGGCGTCCTGTTCCCGGTGCTGTTCGAGGTAGTTCTTCCCAAGCGCGAGCCACGCCTTGAGGCTGGCCGTAGTACCGGGGTAACGCTCGATAACGGTCTCGAGAATCTTGACGGCCCGATCCTGCTCGCGGGCAAGCAGCAAGTCTTCCGCCGTGCGCAGCAGCCGAAGTGCAGCATAGTTCTTGGCCGCAGGCCGCTGCTTAACCGGACGAGGGGCTTCTTCGGCGGAGAGCGAGGCGAAGATGAGGGTGGTGATAAGGGTGGGGTTGAGCATGTGTGACTTAAGGTTGGGGTTTGAAGCTCTTACTTTTAATCTTTCTTTTCTTCTTCTTCGTAGGACGGACAGGTTGTCCGTCTTCCGAGTCGATAGGCTCGTCTTCGTCTCATCGTAAGCGGGGCTGGTAGCCCGGCCCGGAATGACGGGCAACCTGTCCGTCCTACGCTACAAATTTAAAGTCCCATCAATTGTCCTCGGCATCGGTTCCCCCGCCGATCCGCTCGCCCATGGCCTCGAGGGCTTCGTGGGCAGTGCTGGACTGTCCGCTCTTGCGGTACTTGCGGAGAACTTTTCGATACGCGGAGACGCACTGTTTCTTCAAGCCCGCGCTTTTGTACACGTGGCCGATCTGGAGCGCGGCCTCGGGGGACTCGCGCTTGAAAAAGTTTTCAATTTCCAGGAGCTGATTGACCGCACGCTTTACGTCGCCCATCTTTTTGTAGCACTCGACGACGCGCCAGAGATTCTTCGGCGGATTGTCCGCCTGCTGGTAGGCGACAATCGCTTCCTTGAACCTGCCGGAGTGGTGGAGCAGTTCGCCGCGGCTGAAGTAGGCATCCTGGGCATACTTGGGCTCGCCCACCAGTTTGTCGGTGAGCGGCAAGCCGTTCTTGGCGTCCTTTCGCCCCTCCGTGTAAAAACGCAGTAGGATCGACAGGCCGCGAGGCTTGTCCTCGAATCGCATGCAGGTGTCTTTCAGGAGGCCCGCGTCCTTCCCCCATAGGGTTTGGGTCAGGTGTTCCTTTTCCTTGTCGGACATCCTGTCCCATTTGAATTTTTGGTAGCAGGCCTTGGCAATGGTGTATTCACGGCAGTGGCTCCAGAGAGTTTCCAAAGTAGTCCGAATCTCATGGAACGACATCTTGCCGAAATCGAGTTTCTGGTAGTACTCCTGCACCTTGCTCTTGTGGCCCTTGAACCACCCGATCCATTTGATGATGCGGGCGGTGTCGCCCGGTTTCTGATGCCGGGCGAACTGGTCGTCGAGGCGCTTGATCCACGCATCCCTGTTTCCATTAGCGTAAAGTTGAAAGCGGGCGATATCGAACTGAAAGTCATCCCAGGAGTCGAATTTCCCTCCCATGGCTTTTGCCCAGTAAGCGTAATAACGCTTTCTTTGCGATAGCTGAACCTCCCCAAAGTGGCCGTTGCGTTGGATGAGTTCACGCACTCTGAACCAGTAGCGGTTGTCCTTTTTCGTATCGGATCCAACGCCTTGAGGGCGATCCTCAAATGATTTCACTTCTATATAGAGGCTGCGTAGTTCCTCCTCCTGCATCTGACGGGTGTAGTAGTTGGCCACTCTCTCGCGGGCGTACTTGGCGGCCCCGGCATTTGATGTGCGAAAATTCACTGCGATCTGCCGGAAGTACTTCATCGCCTGAGCAACTTGCTCCAGCTTAATCATGTTGTCGGCCAGTTTGTTCAAGGCGCCGGCAGCCAGGAAGTGCTTGGAATATTC
>JASLXP010000708.1 GCA_030740295.1 Planctomycetota bacterium | reverse complement strand
AAATGTTGGAACTGCTTCTCGATGAGCTTGCCGTCGGGGAGCTCGATATATGCCTTGATATTCAAGAGGACAGGGTCGGGCGGCGGATTAGGAATGGAAATCGCCGCCTCCTTTGGCTCGACACTAAGCCCCTCAACGGTGACCGGATCGAGGTGACGGCGCTCAGTCTTTTCGGTGAGGTGGCCAAACTCGACATTCGTGTTGAACGTTATCTTGCTGACCTTTTCGTAAGAAGCGGTGACCTTGTAGCTGAAATCGAGACTGTTCTTTGAGCGCTCGCCATCTACCTCGACAATGAACCACGGGTCAGCGTAATCGACCTTGGTGAGCCCGATGACCGGCAGGATGTAGATGTGGCTTTTCCAAGGACGAGACTTGAGGATGAGGACGTTATCGTAAATCCACTCTTCGGTGGTCGTGCCGCAGTTGTACATGAAATTGATGTAGTCGTATTCCATCAGGTAGACGAGGCCTTCCTTGCGGTCTTTGGAAATCTTGGCGCTCCACCCGTGGTTGTAATCGTAGATATAGTTCTCCGATGGATTGCTCCGCACACCGCGGGCAGAAGGACGATGAACCTGGTCTCCGAGGTCAGGCTCGATAAGGCATGAATTGTGGCTCCACATCATTGGCAGCTTGGCGCATTCGCCTTCGTTGCGGAGCTCGAGGTCGAACCGGAAGTAAGGCGCATCTGATTTAAGCGTGACCTTGCGAATGAGCCGGATATCGGTGAGCAGCCGGGAGTAAACGCCCGAATCGGCAGACTGGATGAAGCCGATCGACTTCGTGGAAAAGACGACAGAGACCTCGTCGGGGCCTTCTTTGAGAATCTCGTAGTCGTAAAACTTGCGCCGGAATTCTGAGTACCGCCAGTCCTGCTCCCAAAAATTGTCCTGCAGCAACCCGCCGCCGGCCATGACGAACTTGGGATTGATCTCGTCAAGGATGTCATTACCGGATGGACGGAAAACGAAACGCATGACCATCGACTGGTAATCCGGCGAGAGGTACATGCTGATGTATTCCGAATCGAGCAGGATCATCGGATCGCCGTCCTGATCTTCGATTTCCTCAATGTGCGCGCCTTCTCGCTGTTGTGCGAGAAGGGGTGTGGTGAGAGCGAAGATGAGGAGGATTGAGCGGTACATCAGAATTCCACGAAATCCTTGGTGAAGTGGGTCAGATCGAGCTCTTCGTTATTTCTTGAACTCGATCACGATGACTCGGTAGATGATAAGCTCCGGCACCTCGAATACCACGGCTGCGTCGTCTGCTTCAGCATCGAGCTTTATTGCGGCGGTGTGGGGCTCAGCGGTGAGCATCCACACATCTGCGTCCTCGAAGCCTTCGGGGGTTTCGACCTCCACCTCGAAGGGCTCTTTGATGGGTTCTGCCACCTCGCTGAAACGATCCTTGTAGAAGCGTTCCATGGTCGGCGGATTGATGATCGGGATCACATACCGGCGTCGTCCGTCGGGCAGGTCTTTCCAGACGACCGTGTCTTCGTACCAGACCTCTTCATCCGTATCGACTCGGATGAAATCGGCCGCGTCCTTCATCCATTTGAGCTCGATATCCCAGAGGAATTCGGAGAATCGAGTGATGAATTGCGCGCTGCCCGTCTCTGATCCAGGTGTCGCGGAATACCGTCCAGGGTATTGAGCGCCGGCGAGTATGGTGAGCAGGTTGTAGTAGATGTCGCTCTGGACGAAGTGCCCGGTGCCGTCACGCTGGGGCGAAAACGTGTGGAAGAATCCGCCGGCCTGGCGTGTGAAATCGGCCTGGCGCCGGCAGGTGTAGAGGTAGTTGGCGATGATGTTTCGGGTGTCGAGGTACATGTAGGCGTTCATCCAGCCTTCGTCCATGTAATTGCCGCCCTCCAGGTTGCCGCCTTCGAACATCGCGATGAAAGCCGGGCACTGCTTGATATCAGGCGTCGCGTTGCGCCGATCTGTGAGGACATTGCCGACGCCATACAGATCGCCGTTGCTGCCCCAGACAAAGTTCGGGTGATTCTTGCGGATAGTCGACCGCATACGCCGAAGCAGAGCGGCCGATTGCTTCTTGCGCTCCATGCCGTCCTTGGGGCCGGTGGCATGACCGAGGGAGTTTCTGCCGGCAAGCGCCAAGGGCAGGCCGTCGCCACGAATGCCGTCCCAGCCGACCATGTCTATGCTGGCGAGCGAGCCCTCGATGGTACGCTTGACGAGGCTTTCGTAGTTGAAATTGAGTGAGGTCTCGATGTGGAAGAGGTCGGGCACTCCTGGGCCCGGTTTCTTGTTTTTCCAGGCATCGATGACCGCGTTCTCTGCATTCACCCACATGTCATGCGCCTGATCCGTCCACGAGATGCGACCCTGGTACCACTCTGGGTGCTTGAGGTAATTGAGCTCGGCGCGGTAGCTGGTCGCGAGCGGCGAAAGATACATGAACGAGGAACGGCCGATGTAACGATTCCAGTCGGCCATCTCCTTTTGCAGGGCAATGAGCGTGGCGTAACCGCTCATGCCGGTGATGTAGGGCACCGATGGATCGTCCGGCATGGGCTGGACGGAATCGGACGCCTTGACGCCGAAGGACTCGATGTAGTTACGGTATGGAGTCGGACTGTGGTATGGATTGCGGTTCCGATGATTGCCGCCGAAATTCATCACCGCCCAGGGATTCTGATGGATCGAAAAAAACTCGTCCGCGGAAGAGCGTGACTCACCCTCCTGCTCGAACGAAGCTATCACTCGCGCTCCCCACATCAGTTGGTCTTTGGGGATCTCCCATAAGATGCTGTCCACGCGATAGTCGCCATCGGCGATAGTGACCTCTTTGCTCGCAACCTGAGCCTTTGTGTTGAGGCCCTGCTCGATGGTCAACACAAGGTTGCCGGCCTGTGGCTTTCCGCTGCGGTTGTGTGTCCAGACGATGAACTCCTGCGTGTCTCCGGGGCGGCTCCAGAGCTTGCGTGGCATCACCTGGCGGACAGTGGCCGAGGTATCCGGAGCGACCTCTTCCACTTTAATCCAATCGATGGTCACCGATTGCAGCGTGTTGGCGACGCCATCGAAACCATACATGGTATCACCCTTGGGGCTGGTAAGCGGGAACTCCAACTCGATAGCCAGGTCGGAACCTTTTCGCCAGTTGGCCGCGCTCGCTTTCTCGCCCACGGCAGGCCATCCGTAAGGTTTGCGGACCAACTTTTTGAGTTTCTGGTCGTGGACGATCTTCTCCTTGTTAATCTGTAGGTCAGGATCGCGATATGCGGCGTTCTGGGCTTTCAGACCCGCGAGCCTCCAGGGCGTCTGGCCGAGCGCGCCCTGCGGTCTGGGAATGCTCGGGCGTTTGCTGACCATGTCAGGCTCGATGATTTCATGCAGAAATGAAAACTCGTGGTACTTGTCCTGCTCGCTGAACTCGAAGCCGTAAATCTTGGTCTTAAGACGAGTTTTTCTTCCCGAGCTCGAGCGGGGGCCAAAACCGATCGGCGTGCCGATGACGTTCAGCATGCCTTCCATTTTCAGTCGCACGGAGACCCTGTAAAGACCGGGTGCCCTGGTTTCCGTGCGTGGGATTGCAGGCGTCTTGAGAAACGGGATCGCATCCTTGCGAACCATTCGCTTGTCGACGCGCATCTTAAGTGCTTTGCCGCTTTTGGTGTTTTCATCCTCGACGACCTCCATGAGACGCCGAATCTGTTTTGGGATTTCCGTGTCGAGTTTGCCATCCTTCTGCACCAGCTCGTGCGCGAGGAACTGGCGAAGGGGCGAATCTTCTTCGGCGCTGAGGGTTGCCCAACTGGCAAGGATTAGAAAAGGAAGTAGCCGCATGACTTGTTAAGAAAACCCGGTGGATGCGAGGGCTCAACGCGCAAACGGTAGTGTAGGCTTTCAGCCTGCACAGGTAATGAAAATGACCAGGCTGGAAGCCTATTCTACAAACGGTCGATGCCAGCCGTAAATGAGCGCGGCATGTTAGGGGACAGGTCAGGTTCAGCAAGTGCAGGAATATGTAAAGCGTCCGCGGGCGCGGAAACGACTCGGATGGTGCGCCTCCGTGCGTCGGTTGTGAAATCCGCACTGTTGGTCAAACTTTCTCCCTGTGGGTTTTGCGGCGAATTGAGCATGTTTCGGGCGATTCAGACAGAACCATGAAAATCCTAATCAGCGACAATTTATCCGAAGAAGGCGTGAAGATTCTCGAACGAGAGGAAGATCTTGAGGTAGACCTCCACAAAAAACTCCCCGCCGAGGAGCTGCTCAAAATCATAGGAGAGTATGACGCACTCATCGTGCGAAGCGCTTCCAGGGTGACGGATGAGGTGATGGAGGCCGGCGCAAAACTTCAGGTCGTCGGGCGAGCCGGTGTCGGCGTGGACAACATCGACGTCACCGCGGCCACCCGCCGCGGCATCATCGTGATGAATGCTCCTGAAGGGAACACTATCTCCGCGGCCGAGCTCACCATGGCGCATATGATGAGTCTGAGTCGCAACCTGAACCAATCCATCAATCTCTTGAAAGGCGGCAAGTGGGACCGCACAGCTTTCGTCGGCCGTGAGCTGTTGGGCAAAACGCTGGGAGTCGTCGGGCTTGGCCGCATTGGTGCGGAGGTGGTGAAGCGTTCGAGAGCGTTTGGGATGAAAGTTCTTGTGTTTGATCCTTACGCTTCGGAGGAGCTTGCTGACCGGCTCGAGGTGCAGTTGTGTGAGCTCGATGAGATTCTCGAAAAGGCGGATCTGATCACCGTCCACTGCCCTCTCACTGAGGGAACGAAACACCTGCTCAATGACGCGGCTTTCGAAAAAATGAAAGACGGGGTGCGGATTCTGAATTGCGCCCGCGGCGGAATCATTGATGAGGACGCGCTCCAACGGGCGCTGGAATCGGGGAAGGTGGCAGGCGCGGCCCTGGATGTCTTTGAAGACGAACCAGCGGAAGATCACCCATTGCTGAAACTGGAAAATGTCATTGCGACGCCTCATCTCGGCGCAACGACCGTCGAGGCACAGCATGGCGTGGCAGTACAGATCGCCCGGCAGGTCGTGGATGCCCTTCGTGGCCGTCCGGTGCAGAACGCACTGAACATGCCAGCCATCAGCGCCGACGTGCTCGAACTGATCCGTCCATACGTCGACCTTGCGGAAAAGCTCGGGCAGTTCTTTGTCCAGATTGCCCAGGGGGCAATATCAAGAGTGAACGTGACCTACCACGGCGAGATGAATGACCATGACGTGCGTCCGATCACCGCGGCCCTGCTGCGAGGGATCCTGCAACCCATTCTGAATCGACCGGTGAACTATGTGAGCGCGCCGATGATCGCCCAGGAGCGCGGCATCAACTTGATCGAATCGAAAAGCACGGCATCCGCCGATTTTGCAAATCTGATTACGCTGCAATCGACCGTTGGTGAAGAGGACCTCGAAGTTGTCGGCACGCTGTTCGGCCACAAGGAGCCGCGTATCGTGCGCATCAACAGTTACCACCTCGATGCGGTGCCGGATGGCCACATGCTCATCGTACGCAACTCAGACGCGCCGGGCGTCATCCGGCACATCAGCACCATCCTCGCCGATCATCAGATCAATATCGCCAACATGAACGTAGGCCGCGACGCGCCGGGAGGCGAGGCGGTAACGGTCGTGAATATCGATACGCCACTGGACGACGAGGGCCTGGCTGATATGGCCGCGCTGCGGAGCATTCACAAGATACGACAAGTGGTGCTGGGTGATTCGTAATAAGTAATGCGTCATGGCGCAGCCTGAGCGGAAAATGTGGCTGGGAGGCGGTCGGTTTCAGAAGTCATCATCGCCGAAGGCAAGGACGAGCTCCGCGCCGGCACGCAGCGCTTCGGCTGAGCCAGTGAAGTACACCGGTCGGGCCATGTAGTACTGGTAGTCGCCAGTCCCGGTTGCCCAGCAGTTGCTGCAGAGGCAGAGCTTCCACATGCGGCCCCGGATGCCCTTCCAGGCTTTCTCGAGCAGAGCGTCCAAAGTCTCGCCCGCGATATGCCCCTGGCGGCGCAACAGTGAAAGGCACCAGACAAATTGGCTCGATGCCCGTAATGCAGTACGGCTGCGGGGATCTTCCATCACATTGTGCCAGAGGCCCTCGTCATCTTGAGCAGCTTGGAGACCGGATATCAACTCCTCCACATAGGCTTTAATCAAGCCATACTTTGGATGCGTTGTGGGCATATTTCGAAGAAGCGACGTCAGGCCGACGAGAGCCCACCCATTGCCGCGTGCCCAGACTGCCGGTGTGCGCCAGCCTGGCCGGCCTGCCTGATACCAGAGCTTGAGCTCCGGACAGCAGACCAGCTCGTGCATCTTTACCGCGAGCGCGATGGCCATGGCGAGCCATTTTTCGTCCCCGATGACACGTGCGTAAGCCGCGGCCGGCCCGGCGACTTCCATGAGCCCTTCGTTCCACAGAAGTGAGTGTCTTGTGGCAATTGGCTGGAGCACGTCGTAAAGGCGCGGCATGTCTTTGAAATTCTGCTCAATGCGATTCCGTGCGAACTCGATATAGCTGCTGTCCCATGTGGCTTCATACAGTCGCAGTATGGTCTCGGTTCCAAACAGTCGTCCTGCGTTGAAATCAGGTTTGGCCATGGTGACGGACAGGTGCGACTGAAGCAGTTCCATCCACCCGCCGTTCGGGTCGGCCTCGTGCATTGCCTCCATAGCCTGGAGAACACCCCAGTTGTGCGGCTCTTCCCACCAGCCCTTGCCACTTGGATTGGGCGTCCAGTGCTTTTCCTTCAGCCAGGGGCGCCACTCATCCAACAGTTCTCTGAACCGCCGATT
>JASLXP010000707.1 GCA_030740295.1 Planctomycetota bacterium | reverse complement strand
TGCCAGCAAGATCCTCTGTGGCATCGAAAAGGGCAAACGCCATCCGATCCCAGGCACCCTAACCGTAACCCTCGAGGGGCACTATTCGTACGCGGATGGCACGGCGACACTGGGCTATCCAGGGCCTGCACTGCCCGGTATGAACGTGAGGGTATACAACAGTAGTTCCGACTCCGCCTTTTCAGTTCCAGAGGCAGACTTGCCCGATCCATTAGGGGAAACTACAGTCAGTAGTGGGGGGTACTTTCAAACGATGGCTCAGTGGACAGCCTGGGCAGATTCGTTGCAGGACGACGTTGCAGATTGGAGTTGGGACCCCGCCAAGCCTTCAACAAATCGTACCGATTTAAGGCACACAAACACCATCAAGAACTTTATGTATCGTTTCGACGGTATTTTGAAGTTTCCATCGGCTGGTGATTGGGTAGTGGGGGGCGTTGGCTTTCACTATTCCCATTCCGGATGGGCCATGTCCAAAGACGGCAGTTCATCCGCGAAGAACACCAATGATCTGGATTCTTTCAAGCAACTCTCCCACCATGGTTACTGGAAACATGGTGTACAAGGCAGTCGGGCGCGGAACCTTGGTAGCGCCTCTGACGGCCACGCTCGGGCCCGCTACAGGTTTTTTAAAGTGGATGCAACCTTACCTTTCTTCAGATACGCCGCATGGACCCGAACGACTACCGGCCAGTTTTACCTCCTTAGAGATGGGTTTGGCCTGTCGTGGTTTCTCCAAGACCCTGCCAACCCGAGGACTTCCCTCGTTGGTGATGTAAACTACGGGCAGCAGATCCCGGGAGACGGCTTGTTCAGGCTCCCGTAAACGGAAGTTTTTTGGACTAATCCTCGTTGCCGGGACGGTCCTTCCAGGACCGTCCCGCTTTTTTGGGGCGTGCTTTTTTCCAGCCATCTTCCCAAACTCTCCTGGGCACGGACGCTACACGGCAGCTTCCACCGCAACAGAAGCATGAGGTTCAGATCTCACTCCAATCTTGCTTTTATGTGGGCGTAACCCTTTCGGGGAAAGAGGTACTCGGAGCCCATTGACACATGGCACTTCGCTGAGGCCCGCAAGCTTTGGGCTGTAAGGTGCAATACCTGTCGATGTATAGAAATAAGGAAATCTCTTTTGATGTTACGAAGAGCATCGCCCAAAACACCGCAGACGGCGTCCAGGCGGTTCCTGTTCCAGTTGGCCGCTGCCCTGCTGCCAGTAATCGCATGTGTCGCTGTCCTGTCCTTAAAGTCTGGAATAGATGCAATGCTTCGCAGCCCGGAGGAGCAAATACTCCACGAAGCATCCCTGGCGATGTTGTCTATTTCTGAACTGTATCAAAAGGCTCATCCAGTCCTCGGAGATTACGTAACACCGCAGGACCTGGAAGCTCACAATTCCATCAGTAAGTCGCTGGTTGAGTTTTTCGCCGGCCGACAGGTCGTGTTTCTACAGGAGCCCGGCCACGACGTGACCGGGCATAGGTACATCTTCGATCCATTATTGGGATGGCGGAACATACCGAACTGGAAAGCAACCAGTCGCGGGAAGCCGCTGACTATCAACTCCAGGGGGCTCCGTGATCGAGAACACGCATTTGAGAACGAAAATCAGGTGAAGCGAATTCTGGTCCTGGGAGACTCCTTCGCGTGGGGCTATGGAGTCGGTGATGGTGAGACTTTTTCAGACGTTCTCGAGAATATCGCTCAGGAACATTCACCCGGGTTGGAAGTGATTAATGCAGGCGTATCAGGATGGGGTACCGATCAGGAATATCTGTTTCTCATCTCAGAGGGCTATCGCTATTCCCCGGACCTTGTCATCCTGGCATTCTACATTCAGAACGATGTCAGGAATAACACACATTCAATGCAGTATGGCATGCATAAGCCGTATTTTGACACCAGGAAGTTTCTATTGGCAAATGTACCGGTCCCTGTCCCCCAGGAGCCCTTGACCTTCAGCAACCGTCCAATCCGCGGATGGCTTGGAACCCCACCTGGCGAGCAAACGAGTTTCAGAAACAACACTCTCGCAATCATTGATAAGGTCCAGACCTTCTGCAAGAGAATTTCAGCCGGGCTCCTCTTCGCTAAATTTGGCGCAGAACTTGACTTTCAAGCTGACACTTTGCTCACTCTGGAAATCCAGAGAGTTCTCAAACCAATAGCAACATCGCACTTACTGGATCTGGACCAGGCATTCGCACAGAAGAACATATCGCAAGAGGACCTGTTAACGGGAAATGATGATGGTCACTGGAATGCATTCGGCCATGAAAAGGCTGCAGAGATAATGATGAAATCTATCCTGGACGCAGCTATGCTGAACGGCACATCTGAACCTTAGCATCGGGGCTGCCACGACCAAATCTCCTGTTTCCAAACGGTCAAAAGAAAATGCAAAAGACTGAATCGAGCCGCAAATGGCATGTGGCTGCTGCCGCTTATACCTCATTCTTGATGGCTGCCGTTATATTCGCTGTCAATGTGGGGACAGCTTCCAAAGACTCGTCGGAAACCAAGGGGGCATTGGGGGCCAGTGGAGTCCCTGCGACTTCTTCATCTTTGCCGACCGAAAAAGAGTATAAGCAGGTTCCGGTGTGGTGGGGAAAAGTACCACAGGACCTCACGGAAGAGCGGGTTTTCCCAATGCTTGAAAGTAACATCACGAAGACGAGCTATGCGGGTCCAGACGCATGCAAAGAGTGTCATCAGACGAAGCACTCGGACTGGTCCAGGCATTCCCATCGCTGGATGAATGCCCTCGCTGACAAAGAATCTGTCAAGATGGCGTTCGGCGGCGGGGAACACGATTTTATGGGGGGGAAGGTCAAACTCTTTCAGATGGATGGCTACAAAATGCGTCTCACCCGTGGAAAGGTCTCGCGTACGTACGCGGTAAATCAGACCATCGGCTCGAGGTTCTTCCAATACTACGTTGGCAAGCTGGAAAAAGGAGAGGAAGGAGACGACCGAAAGCTCTTCGAGCAGAACCACGTTCTGCCCGTTGGCTACAGGATCCAATACAGGGAATTGGTGCCGGTCGTCCATGTCACTGAAACTGGTGCCGGTGATGTGGACAGCATGCAATACGACCCCTACTCACTCTATCCATTTATACCGTACGCCGGCTCTTGTACTGCGTGCCACACCACTCCACCACTGGACGAGTGGCTCCTTCGATACAAAATCGAGAATCTGACCAGCGATTCTTTCTGGCGTGAGATAGGCAGCCCCAGGAGGTTTGCCCTTGATGCCGGCAATATTCTGAAGAATGCATTGGGTTTCACTGGAACGGCGCAGGGCCATGCACAGGAGCCCTCTGAGGCAGCAAAGTCTTTTGTGGATTCAATGCAGCTAAACGAACCACAGGATACTGCTGTAAACCTTGGGATCAGTTGTGAAGCCTGCCACCTGGGGAGCAAGCAACATGTAGAGAACCCCAAAATCCTGCCACGTTTTTTCCCCGCCGGGCCAAATGTTATCTTTTACGATGGAGAGTTTGAGGAGGTCTTCGGCAGGACTCCCAAGAACAATACGTGGATTTGCGGAAGGTGCCACAAAGGCGAGCGACCCACCTACATGGGGGGAATGGCGTGCTGGAATTCCATCGACTTCACGGACGCCATGGGAGGTTCCTGCTACTCAGAATTAAGCTGCACGCACTGTCACGATCCTCACAAACCCATTGGGGAAACCTGGCCCCTGTCTCCTCAACAGGATGACTCCCTGTGCATTAGTTGTCACTTTGAGTATGAATCCAAAGAGACGGTGGAAAGACATACACATCACACACATGAGTCGGCGGGAAGCAGGTGTCTGAACTGTCACATGCCCAAGATCACCGAAGGACTGGAACACGTGATACGCACCCACAGAATATATTCTCCCACCGACCCCGAAATGATTGTTGCGAATGAGCCAAACGCGTGCAATCTATGCCATCTGAAAGAACCTGTCGCGTGGACGATTCGTCATCTCGATGAATGGTACGGGACCGGGATTTCCAATGTCGCCCGCCTGGCCAGAAGACACTACCCCGATTTTGAGAAGCCGGTAGGACTGAACTGGTTGAAATCAGAGAACCAGTTTACCAGGTTAGTGGGGGCATGGACGATGGCACTGAGCAAGCGTGACTGGGCGCTCCCTCATGCCATTGACATGCTTGATGACCCATACCTGCTGTGCAGGCAATTTACCCAGAGGGCCCTTGAAGATGCATACGGCAAAGATCTCAGGGATTTCGGCTACCGTTTCTATCTAAGGCCGGATGAGAGGAAGGAGCCGATTGATGCAGTGCGAGAATATCTTATGGGCCGAACCGGCCCCACAGTACCCACAGTACCCACGACATCAGACGGCATTCAGGACCTCTGAATGATGTGGTCATCCTTCAATACCCCTGGCGGCCCTCAGCTTCACTATTTCTTCGTATAACTGGCAAGTAATTCGATTGACTGTGCTGTAAAAAATGCTACTACTCCCCCGGCGTCTGCGTAAATTCGATGCAACCGCCGTCAGTGGCGTTTTTCGTTTGGCCTGTAACTTGAGGTGTCCCCGATGAATTCTCTAAAATCCATCATCCAGTCCTTTGCGGTAGTTTCTGCTGTTATCTGCATTTTCGGTGTAGTTGGTTGTGGTAAGGGCAAACCACCAACACGTGGTCAGAAAGCCACAAAACTGATGAACAGCGGCAACAAAGAGGAGCAGATTGAAGGAATAAAGATGGCCGGGAATCTCGGCAAAGAGGGCCAGTATGCCGTCTCGGATATTATGAAACTTCTCGATTCCAGCGATGCAGATTTACGGGCTGCGGCTGTGCAGGCCCTGACTTCACTTGAAGCTGAGAAGGCTGGCGACAAATTTGAGGAATTGGCTCAAACTGAGGCCGATGGAGCCGTTCTTTACGAACTTCTGAACGGAATCAAGACTCTTAAAGGGGCCGAAGCAATGATTGCAGCCTGTAAGCCACATCTGTCTGGAGAAGGAAAATCGAAACTGGAGGCCACCAATGCTCTTTCATTCCTCAACGCTGGGGATCCCATCCCTGTGGCAGACCTCGTGGCCCTGGCCGAGGACTCAGATGCAGGAGTACGAGCGAATGTCGCCACAGCCCTCAGCAAAACGGATCCTGAATCCGGGGATGCAGCCGCAGCCAAGGCAGCGTTAAAGAAGCTGGCTGAGGACAAGGACCAAACCGTACAGACGAACGCGCAAGACGCTCTGCAACTTCTGGGGGGCACAGTCCCAGCGCCGTAACCAAACGCCGCATACGCCCCATTGAGGCCGCCCACACTGACAGACTGCAGCTTGGACGCTTTGGGCTGCGATGTCTCGTGCTGTTGCACCTTTAGAGACCTCGGCTCACTGCTGCCGCAAGCCGATGCCAACAGCGAACAGGCCGTACTAAACGATCGAGTGCAGGTCTCGCCGAGCTAAAACAAAGTAAAGTCAGTTCGCCAGCTTGGCCCACCCACCCCAACTCGAGCTCCCAACGTGACAGTTGTAGGTCAAGGAGCCGGCCAGATGCCAATCTCTTTATAGAACTTGATGGCACCTGGATGGAATTCCGTGCCTGTGTTCCGGATGACATTCTTGGGGTTGATGGCCTTGCCGGCAGGATGCTTCTCCACCACTCGGGCGCGATTTTCATAGATCGCTTTTGTGAGACCGTATATCAGATCCTCGCTCTGCTGTGCGCTGGTGATCAGAACCATCGAGCCGACATTGAGGCCGTTGAATTCTGAATCCATTCCTTTGTAGGTGCCGGCCTTGATTTTAGCTGGATGAAAGAAAGGGTAATTCTCGACCAGGCTCTTCTTGGCTTCGTCTTCGAATGGGATGTAGGTCAATTCCTGTCCAGCGCTCGCACGTGTGATGGATGCGGTGGGGACTGCCCCGCCAAGGAACGCTGCGTCCGCTGCGCCATCAGCCATCATGTCAACTGCCGCTGACTGCGGGCCGTTCTTCAAAGAAAAATCTTCGTATGTGATGCCATGGGCTTTAAGAATTGGGCCCACAAACATCTCGAATCCCGCACCTGCGGGGCCGATAACGACATTCTTGCCTTTAAGGTCTGCGACCTTGGCAATGCCGGATTTTTTGGGGCTGACGAAGAGCGCAATATTCGGTGCGAGGGTCATAACCGACCTGAGCGAGTATTTCTTTTTCCAGCCACTCTGACCTCGAACCGCAAAATAAGAGATGGCAGCGTTGGCCAGGGCCAGCTCAATCTCGCCTTTTTCAAGAAGGCGGATGTTCTCCTTCGAGCCCTTGGTGCCCTGGGCGGAGACGTTCCAATTGTTGTCGCCTCTGTTGGTCTGGATCACTTCCGCAATGGCACCACCGACCAGGAAGAACGCCCCGCCAAATGGGGCCGTGCCCACGCTGATAAATTGACGCTTGCCGGATGGCTTGGGCTGCGGCGTCTTCTCTTCTTTCCCGCCCTTTGAGACCTCAGCAGGCTTGTCGCCGCCACCGCAACCGAAAGTCAACATTACCAACAGCGAACAGGAGAATCTCAGTGCATGTAATCTCACGATCAGTCCTCTCAAAGGTCGCCATCCGGATGCGAGTAAGCCTTCGGCAAAGATATTGGTTTCGATGTGATTGGCCACCGACCCTACACCAGCCCCTGTCGCTTACGCACATAACAATCCGCGCATACCAGCAGAAAAAACAGCACCAGGATTGCCGGGCTGTTCCAAGCCTCCAGGTCACGCACAGCAGAGACCTGCGTGGCGCTCTTGTCCACGTCTGCGAGCCATGACTGGTAATCCTTGACCCATTCGCCATTCGATTTATCAATGAGACGGCCGAGACCCTCCGGGTCGCCTGAGAGATTCGAAAACTCTCCTGCCGCGGCGCCCGCAAGGAATTCGCGCTCTGATTCATATTTGGCGAACTTCGCCTTCACTTTGTAGAGGCCCGGCTGATCGAGTTGTACCCGGTATTCGTAATGACCAGGCTCCTCGGGGAGATCTCTCGGATACATGCGATAGGAAGATTCATCCGGCCTGAATACGGTTACCACCAGCTCCTCGTTTCGGATCGGATCGTAATTCTTATCGCGCAAGTCCGTGCTCAGGATCAGGTCTTGTCCCACCTGCGGGGTGCCGTCCCCGATGGATACGGATGGCTTTCCCGGTTCCTGGCCGGGAGGCGGCGCGAGGTATCGCACCGCATTGGCCAGAATTCCGGCAAGCGGAGTTTCTTCAAACTCCGGTTGGAGGTGCCAGCGCCAGTGGGTATCCGCCGCTGTCGCCAGGACCTTCCCCTCGCCCACCGCAATGTAACCCATGAGAGGGGCTTCTTTTTCTGCTGTTCGTCCGCCCTTCTCCTTTACCTTTACCAGGCGCGTCATCAGCGGCGTTGCCAGCGGTTTAAATCGGCCCACGTTGTTCGAGCCGTCCAGGTCGCGAAGGCTGTTCAGCCGCTCTTTGTTTTCGCCGTCATCCGGCAGCAGACGCAGCAGAGCGTGCTGGAAGGCAGTCTTGGGGATGGCGGCAAAAAACATCCCTTTGAATTGATCCTGGCCGCTGATCGAGTCGCTCAGGTCGAACGGCAGAATCTCGGCAAGCGCGCTCGTTTCGTATCCACCAGCCTTGTACACATCCGCGCCGCCGGAGACGACCAGGCCCCCGCCCCTTTTCGTGACAAACTGCACGATATTCCGCAGCCGGCTCTCGGTCGTATCACCACCTGCTCTGAAGTAATTCCGTGCCAGGTCCCGGAGAAAGATCACATCGTACTTGAACAGGTCAGCCTGCGAAGAGATCAGCCCTTCCTGGGGATTCCGGTGCAGCGGCTTGCCCTGCACAAAAACACCTCCGCCGGGCAGATGCGTGATGCTCACAAGGTTCACCAGCTCGTCGATCTCCAGCACGGTCTTCACGATCTTGAATTCAAATCTCGGGAAACCATCGATGAGAAGGACATTGATCTTTTCATCAATAATCGTCGCGGTGAAGCTGGTCTGATTGTTCTCTGCCAGCGCGTCCTTTGTGGCAAGCTCGACGGTATAGGTTGGCTTCCCTTTCTTTGGAGGGCGGTATCGAAATTCAAAACGGCCGTTCATGTCCGGTGTCACCGTGACCGCGCTGACTTTCTTCAGATTCTCCCTCAGCAGGACGGTGTGAGATGCTCCCTCAATTTCGCCGGAGATGGACCCGCGAACGACCAGGTCTTCCCCGAGCCGGAGAACGGTTCGATCCGGTTCGGCAGAGATATGGGAATCCCTTGGATGAGATGCGGCGCCATACAGCCTTGCACTCACCTGTATCGACCGGGCCTTGAGATCCTCGCCAATGGTGGAGAGATCACGCTGATCGCTATCTCTGCCATCGGTGAACAAAATCAGACGGTCGACATTCGATCTGGATAGCGCGGCCTTTCCAATCGCCTCCTGGAATCGGGTCGGGCCTTTGCCCGCCTCCTCACTGAGCGCCTCGCCGCTGAATGAACGTACGGAAAGGTGGACGGAATCACCCACCGATCCCTGTAGCTTCTTCAGATCTTCTTTCGCCTGTGCGAACCGGGAAAGGCCACTTGCCTCGCGGAAAGACATGGACGCGGAATCATCCACCAGGGCCACCCATTCCTGCTTCTTATTGAGCTGCAAATCCAGATGGAGCTCGACTCGGCTGAGGCAGAAGAGGAGTAAGGCCACCATGCCCATGCGCAGGAAGAACGTCCAGACCCGCACGCTGTTCCTCATTGAAATCTGCGGCAGAAAATTGATGCCTGCGACAAGAATCCCGAACAGCACGATGGACCATGCGACGGCCTCTGAAAGTGGTTCGGCAGCATGCCATCGATGTTCCAGAATCTGGAAAACATCCGCGCCCTCTTCCAGTCCGAGCCATCTGAGAAGCCCTTTCATCCGCGGCCCCCTTCCTCACGCGCGCCCACTCTCGATTGCCAGGCGCCAAGCAGCGCCTCGGCTGCGAATGCCAGCATGAGGAACACGGCAAGCAATGAAGCCCACTCGCGGGATGAAACGAATTGCGCGGCCAGGCCTTCATATTTGATACGTGCGACACTCTTTTCACCGAAAAGCCGGGATAGGTCTTCACTGCTGATGGATTTCAAATCGGATTCCTCACTGACCGGGTTCACCGTAACCCATCGCTTCCTCCCGCTCTTCTTTGATGGATGTGACACTTGATACGCGCCGGCCCTGATAAGGCCCTCGATCCGAATCTCGGATTCTTCATCGGTAGAGAGTGGAAACTTGTGCTCTGCCGGGCCCTTTACCTGGACGTTGCCCCCGAGGCTGCGAAACTGCGGCAGCTTGACGCGAAGAATCTCGCCTACTCGCATGACTTCCGGCGCCGCCTGTTCCCGCTCTCTGCTGAGCGCGTACATGATCTGCTGGACGTAAGGAACAAACAGCGTACTGCGCGGGAGCGAACTGCTTTCCAGCGAGGCCGTGAAAAGTTGCAGCACAACCTGCCCCCGCTCTCTGCGGACCACCGCGGCCAGCCAATCGCCATTGCCCGCACGCAGGGCCGCTTGCGCATTCCCCGTCGATTGCAGTTCAAAGTACCGAGAAAAATGGATGTCGTCCGGGTCGCCCCATTCTTCCCGCAGCATGGGAATGAAGATCGGATGGCCGATCTGTGCCTCGCTCTTTTGCAGTCGCTGCACCTCAGAAGGCTCTTTCAATTGGCCGATACTCAGCCCGCCGAGCAGCGAGCCATAGGTGTCGTTGAAGCTGGTTGGTGAGACCTCGTCGCCTGGAACGACAAAAAGTCCTCCGCCGTTCTGGACGAACCCCAACAGGTCTTTGCTGGATCGTTCGGAAAGCTCGTTCACACCATAGAGAATGATCACGGAATAAATCGGCAGCGAAACTCGCTCGAACACCCTGGCCGTGATGCGGCGCAAATGGATGGACGTGCCGCCCCCCAACCCCAGCGCCTCGCCGGGATTGAGTGCATACGTCAGAAGATCGACGCCTCGATAGCTCAATTCCAGGCTCTCTTCCTCGTCGTCTTCCGCTGGAGCGACCAGAAGTACCTGCCGCCGGTCCTTCATCCGCATGGGCAGATGGAACGTGTTGTCGCCGGGAAGGACATCCTCATCGATTTCAATGCGGCATGCAGTATCAACGGGGCTCTCGAAGCGATGCACGAGATCCACATGCGCGGCCTCGCCGGGCTGCAGAGTAACGCTCCGCTGGGCCCCAGCAGAATCACCTTCGGAGAACCTCACCGACGTCGTCTTCTCCTCTTCAGTGTTGTTCCGAATCACCGCGCTCAGACGGCTGCTGGAGCCGATCGTGACGCGCTCAGGGCTAAATGAAGAGGTTTCGATGGTCAGGTTGTCGTCCGCACTCATGCTCTCATCAACAAGCAGAAGCTTGACTCGGCTCTCCCCCATGCGATTACGAAACGCAGCGGTATCCGCTTCGTTTGAATCGGCCTCAGCGAGTTCATTCGCGTAGTTCAGGTGTTGATGATCGGAAAAGACAATCGCGCATGAATTCACTTCCTTGCGGCTGCGGAGCTGATTAACCGACGCCCGAATCGTCGGGAAGAGGGCAAGCGCACCGCTGTCGCTGACCTCAAAATCTTCCGCGATTTCACGTAAAGCATCCTTGTCCTGCAGGTAACCGGTTTCGCTGGTCACCCGATCTCCGACCAGAATCAGAGACATCCGGTCGTCTTCGTTCATGCCGTCGATGAGCTCGAGAACCTGCCGCTTGTGCCGGTCAAACAGCGATCCCGTATCGCCGGCCTTCTGCTGCATGCTCATCGAATGATCCAGGATGACCGCCATGGCCCGCGGCCCGACCGTTCCGCTGCTGAAAATAAGCCGCGACATCAGCAGCACAAAAAATGTCAACAGGATCAGGCGAAGTATGAGCTGTAGTATGTCGCGGGGGACAGGATGGAACGCATTGGCAACGTCTTCGATGTCCAGAAACTTCAGCGTGGCCAGCGGCTGAGGCTTCAGTCGCTGCGTCTGAATGAGATGAATGATGATCGGCACACTCAGACCGAGAAGGCCCGCAAGCATCAGCGGATTCAGCATCAGCCTTTCCCTCTGGCAAGCCGCCGAATGAAGTGCAGCGAAAGAAGCTTGTTCAGGTCGTCCTCATTATTGATGAGCAGATAATCCGCCTGCGCCTTCTGGCAGTATTCCTCCACCTTATCAACATGCCCGTGCAGCCGTTCAAGATACTTGGCTCGCAACGCGGCAGGATCGCCGACAACTTTCTGAGCGCTCTCCGGATGCCGGAACTCCGTCATCTGATCGAAAGGAAACTCCACCTCGTTACGGTCGAGAATCTGAAGCACGGTGACGTCGTGCTCCCGTACACGCATATTCTTCAGCGCGGTGAAAAGCCGATCCGGATCATCTAAAGCATCCGTGACGATGAACACCATTCCCCTCGATCCCAGCCGCTTGTTCGCCTCGAGAGCCAGGTCACCGAAGCTGCCGCCGCCGGTACCTGGCGGGTTGGAGAGATGCTGAAACAGAAGTGCCAGATGGGTTTTGCCCTGCCTGGGCGGGATATGCTCTTCAATGCCGTCGCCCAGGCACATCAGGCCAACACCATCCTGCTGGGTCTCGACCATCATGGCGACAGCCCCGGCAACGGTACTGGCAAGATCCAGTTTGCCCGGCAGACCTTCCGGAGGCGGCACACGCATGGATTCCGAAGTATCGAGCAAAATGTGGACGCGCATGTTGGATTCCATCTCATGCACCTTCACATAGAACCGATCCGTGCGCGCAAAGACTCGCCAGTCAATCGTGCGAAGCTCGTCGCCCTTGCGATATTCGCGGTGCTCGATGAATTCGGTAGACGCGCCGAAATCCGATGTCCGATGCCGGTTGTGGTACAGCCCCCTTACCAGAAATCGCGATTTGATTTCGATGCCCTTCAGGCCCTGCAGCAGTGCGGGATCGAGCTTGAGGTGGTCGGTGGTGAGAGGCATGGGAAGAAGTTTCCAGCAGGCATCCTTTGGATTGCGGCGACTCGTCGCCCAGCGTCCCGGGCATGTCCCGATCGAGCAGACGCTGTCCGCATCACGCGGCGGCAGCCTTCGGCTGAATCGCCTGGAGCAGCTTATCCACGATCTGCGTGGTATCGAGCCCTTCGGCCTGGCCGTTGAAATTGAGCGCGATGCGGTGACGCAACACGCTCCTGGCCACCGCGCGGACACCTTCAATGGACGCATGAGGCTCACCATGCAGAATCGCATGGGCCTTTGCCCCCAGCGACAGATACTGCGCGGCACGCGGGCCGCAGCCCCAGCTTATGTAATCCTGAATAAACTCCGGCGCCTTCGGATGATCCGGTCGAGTGGCACTTGAAAAGTGAACAATGTAATCCACGACCGGCTTGGCGATAGGGACGCGGCGCACGGTCTCCTGAATTTTGAAGATTTCTTCCTTGTGCATCACCGCATTCGCATCTTCGAGCCCTTCTCCGGTGGTCTTTGTGACAATCTCGGCCAGTTCATCATCGGTCGGGTAATCGACAAACGTGTTGAACATGAACCGGTCGAGCTGCGCTTCCGGCAGGGGGTAGGTGCCTTCCTGTTCGAGAGGGTTCTGCGTGGCCATGACCAGGAACGGCTTTTCCAGGTGCAGAGTTTCGTTGCCGACACTGACCTCGCGTTCCTGCATGGCCTGCAGCAGCGCCGCCTGTGTTTTCGGCGGCGTGCGGTTGATCTCATCCGCCAGAAGAAGATTCGTGAAGACCGGGCCCTTCTCGAATCGGAATTCACGTTTGCCAGTAGCCTTGTTCTCTTCGATGACCTCCGAGCCGGTGATATCGCCGGGCAGAAGATCCGGAGTGAATTGCACGCGCCTGAATTCGAGATCGAGCACTTTAGCTAGTGTCGAAATCATCAGCGTCTTGGCCAGGCCGGGCACGCCGACCAGCAGGATGTGTGCATCGCAAAAGAGCGACATCAGGATGTCATCGATCACCGCATTCTGACCAACGATCACCTTTGACATTTCCGAGTGAATCTTTTCATAGGATTCCTTGCACTGTTCGATGACGGCAAGGTCGTTCTGTGCTTCAGACATCTGGATTTCCTTGAGAGGTTGAATGCCGCGGGATTCTAGTGGGCGAGAGCGCAACTTGAAAGCGAGCAAGAAACGCGATCTCAGGAATCATTTCACTTGATCGGCTGAGTACTCAACACACAATGCTCGCAGCGAAAAATCATATATCCGACGGTAATTTATTATGGACTTGAGCTTTTCTACGGGGGCCGGTGGTGGAGGCTGGCCCCTCGAAGAATGTGCTGATTGGGCACATGAAAACGGTTTTGATGCCGTTCGGTTACAGGCGCAGGGGTGCATACCTGCGGACAGTGTTCTTGAGGAGCCTGAGGTGGTGAATGGAACCCTCAAGGACCGGTCGGTGTATCTGGCGGCTCTCACGGCCCATTACAACCTGCTGGATGATGACCCGTCATCAGCAGACGCGGCGGAGGCCCGGCTTCGAACTGCAATCGAAAATGCGGCCGCGCTGAAGACGCCGGTGGTGGTGACCCATGCGGGAAGCCCTGTTGGCTGGCACTTCTACGGTCAATTCTCTTCTCCTCCCGGGAATTCGGGGGACCGCTCGCAGGAGCTCGTGGCGCGCTTCAAAGATAGATTCGAGCCGGTGGTCAAGCTGGCCGAAGATCGGGGCGTCACCATCGGATTGGATGTGGCCGTTCGCATGGGAAATATTGCCTGCAACCCTGAAATGTGGGAGCGGATTCTGGACGCGGTGCCTTCCGACAGCCTTGCGCTTTCCTGCGATCCGTCGCACTGGCTTTGGATGGGGATCATGCCGGCTGAGGATGCGATACGGGCCTTTGCAGGGAAGTGGGCCTATGCCGACGTCAAGGACTGCGAGATCATCGAACACATGCGATTCCGCCAGGGAATCATTGGGAATTGGTGGTGGCAGTATCGTGTGCCCGGGAGGGGCCAGCTCAACTGGGGCACTCTAATTGGTGCCCTCCAGGAGTCCGGGTACGACTATGTACTCTGCGTAGAGAATGAGGACAGAGGGATGCCCGGGCTTGAGGGCTTCGCGTTTGGCGGGAAGTATCTGCGGAGTTGGCTGCCTTAGCTGAGAAAGAAACTCTTCCACCATCGGGGCAGGCAACGAATTCAAAGAAACAGCGAATGGACAGCCTATCGCACGCTGATGTAATCGATGACAGGCGATGGTTCGGGTGTGAATCGCATACAGTGAGTTTTACCGTCGTGGCCAAGAACGTAGACGTCTTCACCATCAATGGCCAGGCCGATGGCGATCATGTAATAGTTCGCACGTTGCGGGATAAACTTTTCAGCTTCTTCGTCTGTTGTGGCGATCCCGAACTTTTTCACGTACTCAATCTTGCTCTTCCTGTCCTTCCTGCCGCTGCCCCAAAATCCCATTTGGGCGACAACAGTACATTTCTGTCCTGTACTCCAGTCATAGATATATAAGCCACCTTCCCCGGATGACAGATACGCCAGGTGATTCCTGATCTTGACGTCCCTGAATGCTGCATACCAGAAAGGTGCAGTAATGACTCCCTCTCGAAGAACGGACGGCTGCTTCAGATCTGAGATGTCGATGACAAAAAGATAATTGGCAGATGAGACGACTGTTCGATCGCCGGAGACATCGATGCCCCACGCGGATCTTACCGTATCCAGATAGCTGATCTGCTTTGGCTGTTTTCCACTGATATCCAGGAAAACGACGCCGGTCTCGACGGCCACGCATGCAACATTGCCTGCCAGGGCGATGCCGACGGTGATTCCAGGGAGTTTCGTCCTGCTGGTGATTTTTGGTTTAGATGGTTCCGATAGATCAACCGTAAGCATTCCCTGGCGCCTGGAAGCTACATAAAGGGTTTTGCCCCGGAGTGTCATGGTCTCGCAACCATTCAGATCCTCTTCGGCGATACGGAATTCAGTGAGCAGCTTTGGGTTCGCACGATCACTGACATCGATTATTGCCAGGTGCCGGCCAATCCCGACGATTACATGGTTCTCATTTAGTAGAACGATTGCCTGGGGAATGCCCTTTAGTGCCAGTTGTGTTGAGGGAAGGGGTTTCTCTGCCTTGAATGATTGCTTCGGGTGGATCGTTAGTCCTTTCTTTGCCACAGCGAAAACATGGGTGTCATCAACGACAACACCGCGGGCGGGGCTGATGGCTCCCCATCCATGTAAAGCATATTTGTTTTTCTCGGCATCCTCGGCAGTAGCGGCAATTGATAATGCGAATACCACGGCCGAGAATCTATTCATGAGATTTACGATTGTCACTTTAGCTGAACAATCCATATACGTGTACGAGGGGGTCACTTTTTGCCTCCTTTCAGCCAGGTCAGTTTCCCTTTTGGGACGTCTGATGGAACGGGTATTTCCCAGATATCGACTCGACCAAAATTAGTTGTATAGATATATCGGCCGTGGCCGGCGACTGACGTGCAATAGGCATTGCCGGAAAAAGGTTGGTCCGGATCTTTTAAGTTGGCAATATATTCATATTCCTTCCTGGCCTTGAGATTAGTAATATCAATCACATGCAACCCGGACCAATAATCAGCCACATAAAGAGTGTTCTCTATTGCATAAAATGTCTGTGGTGAGGCGATGCTGTTTACACTGATGTCTGCAGGGATGTGGTGGATCAGGGCATGCGGTTTTGGATTTACGGGGTCGGACACATCGTACACGCGAATTCCAGGATAATTCGCCCACCCGTTTCCCGCATGCCAACCACCCAGAAAGAGAAAATCCCCAAATATATTTGCGGTCCATGAATGCATGGATCCGAGATCACTGGGCCCCTGTGCTTTGCCAACTAATTTCGGTTCTTCGGGTTTGGAGATATCAAAAACATAGATGATGTCGAAGACCTTATTTAGAGTTTCTTTTCCGCGCGAAAAGTGAATGCCATAGGCGTAATTGCCTCGAACGACCAGTCGATTAATTCCCGGAAAACTGGGCTTCTTTTTCCCTTTGCCGGGCTTGTCTTCTTTTACCTCCTCGGGTTTCGGTCTCAGCAGGGCTGACGCCGCTTTTTCAAGGTTGCCATCATCATCCACGCGATAGACTCCAAGCTCGGTCCCGCCAGGTGTGAAAAGGTACTTGCCGACCCATTGTCCGCGGGAGGCGCCTCCCTTGGGATGGGGTTCAAGCATTTTGGGGTGCCGAGGGTCCCTTGCGCTGACCCGGCGATGAGAACCTGAAGAATCCAGGAAGACTGTCCGGTTCGGATTATCGCGAGGAAAGGGGCTTGAAACGATGTTGCCGCCGAACATATGAGTATGGGTGCTGACATACCCTAACAGCTCTGCTTTTTCTGCCGGGTACCTGTTCATCACATACAGGCCACTGGAGACCGCATAGATTCGATCTCCAACGGGTTTCGCATACTCGACTTCCCCAAACGCAGAGAGACTCCCTTTATAGATGGGTTTGTCAAGGTCGTGGATATCAACCAGGCACAAGCCGTTATAGCGTTGGCCGATATACAGAAAATCATTTTCATACCTGACGAAATCAGCACCGAACCCTCCAAACAATTCTGGGCCCTTAAGAACTGTGATTTCCTTGATGTCCTGGAGATTACGGATATCAAACACATGGATTCGGCCAGAGGCGGTGACGAAAAGGCGCTTCCTGACAACATCAAAATCGTAGTCCTTAGCCCCGCCCGCCCCTGCGAAGTAGACTCCTGACGAGGTAATCTTCAGGGCCTCCAGTTTCTTCGCGAGCCGGGGCCGTCTGGGTTTCGATATGTCGATCATGAACAGGCCTTTGTTGGTGCCTGCGACTGCGAGCCCCGCCCGAACCGCAAGGCCGCGATCGACACCCATCCATATGCCTTGGACGCCCTCGATACTCAAGCTGCCCAAGTGTGTCCAGGAGCCGTCGTCCTCGATCCGGTAGGTTCGCAATTGGGTTTGGTCAGTCGTTTTGCCCTTGTTTTTCGGATCAGGCACTTTATAGCGGTCGGTAAGATATCCGTAGTCACCATCAACCGCGATGCCGTAACCTGAAAGTGGCAGAACCTTTACGAGAACCGGGTCGTCTTCGTCTTCCACATCATAGACAGAGATCTTAATTCCTCTTCTAACGAACAGGAAGTTCCTCTTAGGGTCCCACGCACATTTCACTCGCCGTCCGATATCGGGCATGGGCTGTTGCTTGATATATCTGGGTTCGTGGTTCTTCAGGTTGCGGATATCGCCTATAGAGAAATGGCCGCTGCCGAAGGTGTATACATGGTCTTTCAGTACTACTAATTGCATGATGTAACCGGGGGTCAGGACATGTCCGGCGTACTGCAATCTGTCTGGATTTCTAGCGTCCATAATCAGGCATCCATGCGTTTCTTCTTCGGTTGGCATGAAGGTGAATCCATCCTTGACTTCAATCTGCCAGGCGGTGAGATTGCCAAGGGTAATGCGCCTGACCAGTTTCGTCCGACTCGGGCTGTCAATCTTATTTTCAGTCGCGAATTTGAAGCGACCCGTTTCGGGATCGATGGCTACCCAGCCGTTCTCTACTCTTACGTCATCCCAGTTTGTCAGATCGGTTCCCATCGGAAGCAGTCGCGGATGGTCCCCACCAAACCCGAGCTTCCAGGCATATTCGAGAGAACAAACGTCCACTCCATCGGCGAGAATTGTGTAATGAAGGCCATAATCAACTGCTACGTTTTCTCTTAGAAGTTGGTAGCTCCTGTTCCCCTTGAGTGGTCTGACTTTGCTCCCACTGTTAATGGAGAAGGTCGTTGGATCGTTGTCCTTGCCATCGTAGACCCGGCCTAGTTCGCAGGCTGGACTGCACAACAATGTGAGGCTCACGAGCATCATGGACGAAAAACGGGCGGTGCGTTTCATAGGAATTTCGGAATCTGGAGAGCGGCGTTCTGCGCAGGCTGTGTGGATTCTCTGTAATTGAATACCACGGGATTTCAGTTTAGTAGACGAGGCCCTATCTCGGAAGCCCTGTTTCAGGTTTCAAACTGCAGTCTTTATCTCTCTCACCGATAACGCGGTGATGCCTTCATCGAGATTGAAAGTTCTCTCTCCCGGATAGACGACGTAAAGATGATCCAGGTGGAGGTCCGCGATTGCGATCCGCATGGATTTGGTCGTCTTGGGGCCATCAACATACTTCACCTCGAAACCAATGCGCTTGCCATTCTTGAACAAGAGCAAATCCAGTTCTGCACCGGAGTGAGTGGCCCAGAAATATACGTCGCGGCTGTTTGCAGCGGTGATAATTTGCTCGATGACGAATCCTTCCCAGGATGCGCCAAGCTTAGGATGCTGCTGGATGGCGGATGATTCGTGGAGAGACAACAGAGTATGCAGCAGCCCGGTATCTCTGATGAAGACTTTGGGCGACTTTACCTGGCGCTTTTTGATATTTTCATACCAGGGAGGCAACTGTCTGACCATGTAAGCACCAGTCAAGATGTCCAGGTAACGCCGGGCCGTTGCCTCTGTCGCGCCAAGCGATCTGGCGAAATCAGCGGCATTCCAGATCTGTCCATGGAAATGCGCGACCATCGACCAGAATCTCCCAAGCGTTTCGGCGGGAATGTTGATTCCGAGCTCAGGGATATCCCTCTGTAGAAAAGTCCGAATGAAATTATCTCTCCAAAGGTGGCTCTCCTGATCTGATTCGGCCAGGAACGTCCTGGGAAATCCGCCGCGATGCCAGAGTGTTCGGTAGTTGTCGACACCTACTTCCCACATGTCAAAGCCACTCAGATCCACGAAGGTAACGCGACCGGCCAATGATTCAGAAACGCCCTTGACGAGCCTGGGCGAGGCAGAACCGAGGATCAGGAATGTGGCTGGCCGGTCGGGCCTGTCCGCCAGGACACGCAGAATCTCAAAGAGCTCGGGCTTTCGCTGGACTTCGTCGATGATGACCAGGCCATTCAGGCTGGAAAGCACATCCATGGGCGCGCCTGACAGACTCGCCAAGTCGCCTGGATTCTCCAAGTCGAAAAACTCTGAACCGGAATTCTCCGCACTCAGCAGCCTAGCAAGGGTCGTTTTGCCACACTGACGTGGGCCTAACATGGCTACTATTGGGCTTACTGAAAGACCATTCTGTATCTGTTGGCAGTAGTCAGACCTTGGAATCATGGACTGATTATCCTTGAAAATCGATCATCCGACTACCGATTTTCAAGGATAATTTCAATTTGCATCGTTTTTAGTGTCGTTTCTCACGATTCGGAGGGCGATGACTTCCGCATGCTGGAGGTCTGCTGGACGGGCGAGGGATACTCTTGCAGTGTCGGTTTTGAGGATCCTGACGAGGCCGGGCTTATCTCTGAAGTTGCGGTCCTCGAATGACAGGGAATTACTGCCGGCAGTTATCTCATATTGAAAGGTCTGGGTGAAGGAGTGGCCGAGGGAATAGGCTTTCAGTGCCGCTGAGAGCGTCTTCCCGGTTGCGTTCGAGATCTTGAATTTCGCGGCAAGCATCCTCCCTTTTCGTCTGAAGAACGAGTCCTTCTCCCTGCCGCTGATTTCGCCGTTCCCATCGGCATCGATCTTCACCATCTCAAGAACTACCTCATCCTTCGGCAGGCGAATGCGGTACTCCAATACAAAACCGTCAGGCCCTGTTTCCCAAAGAAGAGTTCGTCGCGAATGCCCAAGCCCGGTGTCGTGCGGAAAAGCAAATGGCATCGCAGTGATAAACAGCGCGACCCAGGCCAATCCCCAAAGCCTGTATTTTGAATCCTGAGCCCTGAAACCTGAGTCCTCCTGAATCCTGAATCCTCCTGAATCCTGAATCTTGAATCCTGATTCCCGACTCCGGATCCCCGAGTCCTGAAACCTGCCCACCAACCCGGTTGCCACTTCGGGAGAATTTTGCAGTCTATTTTCCATGAGCGAATCGGAAGCTTACAGGCCGCCATCGGATACCCCTTTCTTCGTCTGTCTGGGTCTCCTCGGCGGCGGATATATCCTGATCATCGTGTGCCTGATTTTGGCGAATTCTACCTTCACCACGCCAGGACACCTGCTGGCTGCGCTGAATGCTCCAGAAATCCGCTATGCGATTCGGCTCAGTCTGGTCTCGTGTACGATTACCACGATCCTCTCGCTTTGGGTGGCCGTGCCGATTGGCTATCTGATGTCTCGGCAACAGTTCCGTGGTAAGAACTTTGTAGATGCGATGCTTGATATTCCGATCGTGCTGCCGCCTCTGGTGATTGGGCTCAGCCTGCTCATTCTGTTTCAGACATCAGCAGGCAAGGCCGTTGAGCAGTTGTTTGAAGACTTCATGGATCGAACAGGGCTGGCGAAAAGGATGGGGATCACGGGCATTACCTACGATATTCCGAGTGTGATACTGGCACAATTCATGGTGGCCTGCGCGTTTGCGGTGCGAACCATGCGGGTGACTTTCGATCAGATTCCGGTGCGACAGGAACACGTGGCCCTCACGCTTGGATGCAGCCAGAGCCAGTCGTTCTGGATGGTCGTTTTCCCGCAGGCCCGGCGCGGATTGCTGACCGCGGCAACTCTCGCCTGGGCCAGAGCGCTCGGGGAGTTTGGGCCAATTCTGGTTTTTTCGGGGGCAACTCGATTCAAAACCGAAGTGCTGCCAACAACCATTTTTCTGGAAATGAGCATCGGCAACATCGAGGCCGCCGTTGCCGTCTCTCTGCTCATGATCCTGATTGCGATCGCGGTGTTGATTCTGGCGCGCACGTTCGGCCTGGAATCACGGATTGAAGGAAAGGCGCCGAGGTGATCAGAGTTACCGACCTGTGCATCGTTCAAGGGGAGTTTGCACTAGAAGACGTCTCCTTCGAAATTCCTGAAGGAGAATACGGCGTTCTGATGGGCAAGACCGGCAGCGGCAAAACAACCATCCTGGAGTGCATCTGTGGACTGCGGCCAATGCAGTCGGGAACGGTCGAACTGTCGGGCAGCGATGTCACTCGTCTGAAGCCTGGCGAACGCGGGATTGGTTACGTGCCTCAGGATGGTTCGCTCTTCGTCACGATGACGGTGAGGGAACAGCTCAGCCTGGCTATGACCATTCGACACTGGCCGATGCAAAGGATCGATGAGCGTGTGAACGAACTTGCAGAAATGTTGGGAATCCACGGATTGCTCGATCGATATCCGCACGGCCTGAGCGGAGGCGAGATTCAGCGAGTGGCCTTGGGTAGGGCCCTGTCGAGCGGACCTTCGATTCTCTGCCTGGATGAGCCATTAAGCGCGCTGGACGACGAAACGCATTCGGAGATCTGTGACCTGTTGGACTCGGTAAAACAGCAAACGGGCGTGACCATCCTTCATATCACCCATCGCAAGCGGGAGATGCGGCGCCTGGCCGACAAGCTTCTGAAGATCGAGGATGGCATCGTGGAAGAAGAAGACCTGAATGATTCCGCACAGGACGCAAGCCCGGCCTGAAAAGAGAGCCTATTACCTCACCGCACCGATTAGACCCACGGACCAAACCATGTCCCAGCCGAACATCCTCTTCGTCTTCAGTGACGAACACAGTTTCCGTTTCATGAGCCATCGCCCGGTTGATGAAGGCGGAGAGCCGTGCCGCACGCCCAACTTCGATCGGCTGGCCTCTCAGGGAACAGTCTTTACGGACGCGTATTGCCAGATGCCGCTGTGCACACCTTCTCGGATGTGTCTCCTTTCCGGCCGCGAAGTACGCGGGTGCGGGGCCTGGTCGAACAGTTCAGTACTCAGGCCGGAGATACCGACCATTCCGGGTACGCTTGCCGAAGCAGGCTACTCGACCTGTCTGATAGGCAAGATGCATTTTGGCGGTAATCTGCAATTCGCCGGATTTCAGCACCGGCCCTACGGTGATCTGACCGGCGGCACAGGACACCAATGGGAACCGCTCGAACGGGGCGGCGATGGAATGCGTCTCCGAACCGAGTGCGCGGGCATCACTGAAATTCCGGAAAGTAAGATTCAGGATGTCGTCGTTGCCCAGGAATCGCTGGCCTTCATTCGCGAGCATCAGCATTCAAACCCAGACCAGCCCTGGTTTCTGTGC
>JASLXP010000706.1 GCA_030740295.1 Planctomycetota bacterium | reverse complement strand
CGCAGCCCCTCCGGCGAAAGTAACCTCCTCGCGCAGGCCCAAAACCTCGCTCTTCCAGCGGCAAATTGACCTCTCTGATTTGTAGAAGCAGCTACTCTGTCGATGGCAATCGCGAGCGGTACCACTTTGGGAGCGTGGTCGGTACCAGCTACTCGGTTGCCGGGCGAGCAGATTGAGTGGACGAGTTGCGTGAATCGAGAGTGCGGCATGGCGCAGGCTCACCGATCTTCGGAGGCCTGACTCCAGCATGTTCGCAGAGAAGGAGTGCTGCTCGATAGAGTGAAACTTTGTGGGCAAGCCGCCATAGATCGAGCTGGTTTCCCTTGGCCCCGCAGCGGAAGCACTGAAAGACATTCCGTTCCAGATCGACTGAGAAGCAGCGGTGATCGCCCTCACCGGTACGGTCATGAATTGGGCAGAAACTGCGGACCTTTGTGCCGCGACGCCATGTTACCCGGAACTGGAGCAACTGAAGAACTCGCTCCATCGGAATCATGGAGCGAAGATGGCGATAATCAATGCCAGACATGGTCTACTCAGATCGGTCTTCATCACTGCCGACCGGTTCATTCCCATTCACTCGGCGTGCTCGGTGTGCCCGATACGACTCGCCTTCGATCTTCAAGATGATCGCTCCATCCACCACGCGGTCGAGGAAGGCCATTGCCAAGGGCGGATCGCCCAAGTAATCGTCCCAAGATTCGAAGTCTACATTGGTCACCAAGGCTGTGCTTTTTCCAGGGTAACGAGCTTCGATTACTTTATAGAGCAGATTAGCCGCTTGAGGGCAGTCGGTCCGTTCGAGTCGATCGAATCCGAATTCATCAATAATCAGTAACTGAACACGGCCGTAATAGCGCAGGCGACTAGCCAACGTTTCGTCAGCACGTGAACGGGCCAGATCCTTCACCAGGTCAGCACTGGTCGTGTAACGGACACGATATCCCAACGCGCAACATCGTCGACCGATCCCCTGAATGAGATGGCTTTTGCCTACACCACTTTGCCCGACCTTCACCAAGTTCTCTCCACGACGTACGAACTGGCCTGAGGCCAAGTCTTCAATCCGTGCGCGGTCAATCGCCTCCTGGTTAAATTTCCAGTCGAACGATTCCAAGGTTCCGCTGTCACGGAAACAGGCCTCCTTGATGCGACGTTCAATACTCCGCTCTTTCCGCAGCGATGCCTGATCTGAAATCAATCCATGGACGAATTGTAGATGGGACATCCCTTCATGCTCGGCACGTGCCAGGATGTCATCCATCTGGTTGTCCGTCATGGGGATCCTCAGGGTCCGAAAGTGTTCCAGGATCTGGTTCCGTAGCGTCTCCGGAGATATCTTTTTTGTTGGTTGGGCCTTCTTCGGGCTCTGAACCGTTTTCTTGGGACTGCGGGACACTCTTTTTTTGGTCATCTCGAGGCTCCTCAAATAGCAGTTTCTGGTAATCAGCCGTCTCACGTGGACGAACCGCTGCATCCTTTAAAAGATCGCTGAGGCGATCTTTTTCGTGGTCAGCCAAAGTCTCCAAGGTCGTTTTTGGTTCCGCTTGAACACTTAGAATGCGTTCCACGGCGGAAAGACTGAATGCGCCGTAGGCGACCGCACGCTGAAGCGCTTTTTGGAGATCATTTTCATGATAATGGGCACGGAGGGCCAAGATTTTGCGGGCATGCGCCTTTCCATGACGATGTGCCGAGAGCAAGCCATCTAGAAAGGACTTACCCGAGTCCCCAAACTGCTGAAAACTCTCTTGAAGTAATTTGTCTTGTTCACGGCGATCTACGGTTGGACGATGCGCGGGCAAGACCTGGCATTGGCGGACCGCACTGCAAGAAAGCAGCGGGTGACGGGCAATCTCTTGGATGTCCGGGCCATAGACGATCAGTTCCTCTTCGGTCACGCGAATTGGCAGCACCTGCCCCACATGCCGCCATGGGACCGAATATTGGTTCTGTCGGTAGCTGACCATGCCTTCCGAGTTGACCGACCGATAGACCACCTCGGCCAGATCGTACGGATTGGCAGGAAGTGGAATCAGATGAGGCACTTCTTCGGCGTGCAGATCGACTGGGCGGCGGCCGGTCGTGCGATGAATTCGAACATCGGCAACTTCCGCCAGCCACTTGCCGGCACATTCATTGAGGTGCTCCAGGGAGTCGAATGTGCGCGCATTGAGGAAGTTGGTCTCAATATAAAAAAATGGTCTTTCGACCTTGCCTTTTGTTTGTGGCCTTCGAGGGCGACATGCGACCGGCCGGTATCCATAGTGCGTTGCAAACGCCAGGAACCGCGTGTTGTAGACCGGCAACTCCGACTCGTATCTTGAGACCACGACTTTCATGTTGTCGTATAGGCACGTTGCCGCGACACCTCCCAGGTGTTCGAATGCGCGCACGTGCTGGCGGATCGTCGTGGTGAAGTCCTGTTTTTCAGTAAAACAGATGTATTGACGGCGCGACCAGGCCAATATGTAACTGAACAGGTAAACCCGGCGTCGACCCTCCATAGTAAAATCGAGGTCATACTGGGCGTAGTCCATTTGAGCCTGCGCTCCAACGCCCGTTTCATACCGTTCTACAAGCGGACGAACAGGACGTGGACGGACCGTTCGCATGCGATTCCGAACGGATGAATAACTTCCTTGATAACCTCGCTGCTTCAGGTGCTCGAACATCCGTACGCCGGTGATGTTCGGATACCGTGCCAATAGCTCATGCATGGAATCTTCGTATTCGTCCAGCAGACTCTTGCGTCGCTGGCTTGGCTTGGGCAATGTGGTAAGCGGCTGCTGGCCATCGCGATCCTGATCGTGCTGGGTGAGCACGCGGCTGATACGGCCACGACCAATCCCAAGTTCACGAGAGATGCTCCGTTGTGTCTGCCCCGCATGGAACCGGCTGATAATCTCATGGTCTATATTCTCACTCATGGCAGATGAAGCTCCTCCAAAAAGTCGGATGTCAATTCGGCAACCTGGCCCGATTCTTGCTGCAAACGCTCAAATCCCTCGCGCAGCGGTTCGCGATCGATCGGTCGCAACACGCCCCGCCCACGATATAGAAGCCATGTCTGCATGCCGCTCAAGAGATCGAGTAGAACCGAGAGTCGAGAAGCAACTTTGTTGCCTGCTCCACTCAATCGGGGATCCCAGCCGCGCGGAGAGTCCGCTTGGGATTCTCGTACCGCCTCACGTGGGTTCTCCAGCACAAAACGGCGTTTTTTATCGGTCCCCGATTCCAGCAGCAGGTCAACCATGCCACGCGTTTCGGCCGCACTGAGAGACTCGCGCTGTTGGACGTCCAGGACCTCGATCTGGTTGCCCGCGGGCAACCGGGTCAATTGCCTGGCAACGGTTGTGGTGACCAGGCCCAAGCCAAGCTGCTCGCGCGCCGGTTCGGCCAGCTTCTCCAGCAAGGCGAGTCTCCGGCAGACCCAACTCTTGTGACGCCCCAAAAGGGTCGCCACGGCTAGCTGGGATAGTCCGTCCTCGCGAACCAGCGCATGGACGATCCAGGCTTCTTCCAAGGCTTGGACAGCTCCTTGCATGGAGTTGAGTGTGTAGACGGCCGCTTTCGCCGTGCTGACGTCCACCTCGAGCTGACGGGTCCAAAGGGAATCAATTCCCTTTACTTCTTGGGCGGCCGTATGCCGTTTGAAACCGTCCACCAGCATGGGACGGCCATCGATATCGCAGATAACCACTGGAGAGAGTTGGCCATACCGGCGCAACGATTGGGCCATCGTCTCTTCCGCTCGCTTGCGATGGATTCGATAACGGCGAAAGCCCAGGTCGATCTCGTCCAGGGATCGTTTTTCGGCGGTACTCCATTGGTAGGTATCCATCGATCATTCCTCCTGAATTGAACGCGCTTGCCGTGGAGAAAGAATGCCCCTTCTCCGCTCACTTCTGGAACCCGTACCGCGCGCGGATTGAATGTCGAGTCGTTATAGAGGGGTGCCGGCCGAGGGACCTATAAGGCGCACACTCTTTTTTGGGGAGAGCCAAGCATACTCGCCTGGTTCTTGATGCCTGGATGGCACTTTCGGTACCATCTTGCTTCTCGCACCAATACGGTGCGCAAGGCTTTGCGGCACAAGGGGCTACAGAATTTCTGTCGGGGATTGCGAGCCGTCGGCTGGAATAGGTCGTAGCAACCTGGACGAGAACAAGAATTATTTTTTCCATCGGGCCTCTTGTGATGGCCCTCGCACTCAGCCTCATCGGCTAATCTAGCGTTTTTCTCTCGGCTCTTGATTCGGCATCGCCGTCGCCTCGCTTGTTCCAGACGGCATTTTCGGCCCTGTTCGCTCTGCCGATATCGTTCGCCTGCTCTCCAACGTGACCAGCGGCGCGCAGCCCGTTTGCATAAAGGGCTGCAATATCGGCAAAGGGGATGATGCGGTTTAAAGGATGCTTTGCACCCCTTCAATAGACAGCATCGCGGACGTCGCCAAGTGCCACGTGAAGAGGACTCGATACCCTCTTGATATCGAGGCAATTGCCGATCATGCTGAGGTGGGCCCAAGGGAGGTGTTTGCTCCTGGCAGGTCAAGTCTCGGACGAGGAGCTGCTACTCCTTGTCCGAGGCGCTTCTTATGATGGGATCGGTTCGATAACCATCCCCCTCCCTATTCAGGCTAATTGGGAGATTGAATGGTTGCTACCCCATTCCGACCACTTAATTGTCATCAGGCCCTGGCAGACCACCGTGCCACTCTTTCCCAAAGTGGTACCGGTTCTGGTTGCCACTGACATAACTCGGCGACTCACGTCAGAACGTACGCGCAC
>JASLXP010000705.1 GCA_030740295.1 Planctomycetota bacterium | reverse complement strand
GAAAATCAGTGCCCTATTCGTCGCTGCAGTATTGCCTGCTCTGGGGCCGCCGCCGAAAAGTTGTAATCGCATAAGCAGGCATTCTTCGAATACAACTGCACGGATGGTGCAGACATCCTTTGGACCGCGGTGGCTAATCTCCACTTTCACTTTCTGATGCGTCACAAGGGAAGTAATCTCAAGCGTCACATCACAGTTAAGCGTTCTGAAACTTTTCTATGAATGAAAGTAGCAGCCAGTCGCAGCACCCCCAAGACCGCCAATGCTAATCCCACTCGCACTCATCATCCCCTGTTTTGCTCAGGACATTGCGCCCATCGAGCAGACGCTCATCGATCTTATGAACGCAGAAAGAGATGCCCTCGGTCGCCCGCTTCTCGAATCTGACGGAGCACTTTCGAAAGTAGCGCGTTCCCATAGCTATGAGATGGTGAAGGAAAAATACTTCGGCCATAAATCCCGGGACACAGGTGGCCCCATCGACCGCGCGCGGCGGGCACGAATACCGACCAAGCGCCTGTACGAGCACATCACGAAAGCCAAATCGGCCCTCAAGGCGCACAAGCAGCTTATGCAGGACAAGGCTTATCAGTCCAACATTGTCGAGCGAGAATACGAACGGGTCGGCGTGGGCATGTTCTCGCCGGACGGTAAAAACTATCACGTCACTATTCTCCTATCCGCTCCTATCCGCACTCAGAAAATTGAAAAACTTCTGAAAGATTTCGTGGCTGGCGTAAATGCAGATCGCCGCGCCGCCAGACTGCCGGAAATGAAGGTGAATAAAGCGCTCAATGAGGTCGCTCTCGATGCGGCCCGATTCATGAATAAGAAAGGCATGCTCTATGTCGGGGACTCCATAAAAACCGGTATGAAAGGCATCGACCTGAGCTACCGCAGCTATCGCAGTAAGTACTGGTTTATCCGCGACATCAAGAAGGCAAAGAAAGAAAAGCTCCTCAAGGAGGCGGCATACACACTGATCGGCCTGGGCGTCCTTCCGAACGACAACCCCAGAAAAGGTTTCGGCAGCCTGTGGGTGGTGATGATCCTGGCGCAGCCCAAGTGAATGCTGCGAGAGGACAACACGATCCGGACCGTCGACAATCAAATCTCGTTGATCCTCGCGACACCTATCCTGTATCCTGAATGGCTACCTCTCACTTCGTGGGTCTTGAAATCTCTACCGGAGTCGAATGAGCTCGCCAAACCCTCCCCGCCAGCCGGCCTTCCTGAAGCCGGCCAAGAAGCCTTCTGCTCTGGATTTCGAAAGGGCCCTTCGGCCGCTTGCCGTTGTGATTCTGGTGTCGTTGGTCATTTATCTGCCTGCCTCGATCTACACCGCGACGCAGGAAGACGAGGCGCTTACTCCGCAATTGACCTCGGCCTCGGAGCTCACTGCCAGGTGCCTGAAACTTCAGCAGGCATTTGATTTTGAAGCCGAACAGGTGGGCCCCGTTCTCTATCGACTCCAGACCGCCGATGCGATCGCGCGACGCCGAGCACATTGGGTGCGGGCGTTGAATCAGTGCCTGCTGACGCTGCCCTCGACATCCCGGGTAGCGGCCCTGACCATTACCCAGGAGCCGTCCCAGGCGGCCGGGGACGAGCTTACCTTCGGCGAAGATTTTGACTCCTATAGGCCTCCGCCTTCTGTGCCCGCGCTCAAGATGATCCTCTCTTGCGAGATCGGGCCCAAGGATGACGCCATTCAGAGCCGCAAGCAGATTCAAGGGATGCTGGAATCCATCCCAGGCGTCCAGGGCTTCAAGCTCGTTGATGCTCATATGACAAGCGAAGGAGGAGTCTCCCGCTCCTCTCTGGTTATCCAGTTCCTCCTGAGCCCGGCAGGAGGCTGAATCAAAATGGCTGCAAACAAATTCTGGACTTTCACAGGAATCGGCTATGCGGTCGTTGCCCTTGCATACGTCATCTTTGTTGGGCCGTTCCATGCCAGCTCAAACAGTAAACGGCGGGAGCTTGAGAAGATCTCAAAGAAGCTGGATCAGTATCACCGCCGCGGCAGGACGATCGTCAATGAAAGCTGGCGTTCCGGCGCAATGCAGCACATCGGCAGGCTCCAGGGATATGACCTGGAAGCAAAAGAATTCTTCAAGACCAGGCACGGAGAGGAGTTGCCATGGCACGAGTGGCTGGACAGATCAGACGCCACCCCGGTGGAATTCAAACTGGCCTATCTGAGCGAGAGGAAGAAGCTCAGTGATTTGGCCAACAGGTTGATTCAATTACCTGAGAACGGCCCCCTTCAATCAGAAGATTTCAAGAATCCTCCGGCGCCTGCACTTTATGCAAAGCTGTTTCAGGAGCTCTGGCTTCAAACCGAGCTCGTCAAAGTTCTGGGCCGGGCTGAGGTGACGGAGCTCATTCGAGTTCGTTTCCCCAGGCCTGACGTGCAGCCCCCGCCGCCGGAGCCGCTTTCAGATCTGGACGAGATCCCATTCTCGCTTGAATGCCGCCTGCCGGCCGCGGCCATTCCAATCCTGTTGAATCAGCTTCTCCATTCTGTCGCGAATATCACACCGGAGTCCCTGAAGATCACTCTCGCATCGCGCAAGACGAACAGCGCGATCATGCATCTCAATTTCACCGCTCGCGCCGTCCCAGAGATTTACCTCAACTAGCCGATGCCCGCACAAACCTTTAACTGTCCAAAATGCGATTACGAGAACGGAGGCCATGAACTGACCTGTGGGCAGTGCGGCGTGGAGCTGTTCCTGGAATGCCTGAAGATGGACTGCAAAGGCAAGAATCGCCTCGGCTCCAATCACTGCTCCACCTGCGGGATAAACCTCGTTGAGTTCCGTCTCAAACGATGGAGAGAGTTGGATGAGCTTCTGGAAACAGCCCTCGATTTTGTAAACAATCACGAAAACCCCAGAGCCGTGGAACTGCTGAACAAAGTCTCGGCCGAGCGGCATGAAGAATTTGCCAAGGCACAGGACGAAGCCATCGAACTCGTCCGACGGATAAAGGAAGAGGAACAACTGGAGAAACAGTCCGAGGAAGCCGCGGCCCGGGGGGACTGGCAAACAGCGGAAGCGATATTGCGGGAGCTCATGAAGACTTCCCCCGCCCGCAAATACATCTCGGACCGCATCAACGAAATCCGCCAGCGCAGCCAGGAACAGTTCGGCGACCAGGTCCGCCATGCAAAGGATCTTGCCGATCGGGCCAATGAAGCCTTGAAGGCACGCCATTACAAAGCCGCAATCAATGACGCATTCGAGTCACTCCAGAGGCTGCCTGCCAATCACGCAGCCGTACCACAGCTCGTTGCCGTGATCGATGAGGCAAAGGAAAACCACACCAAACGGACCCAGAGAATTCTCGCTGCCATCGGCGTTGGAATCGGAATCCTGACAATCGCGGGACATTTCTTTCTCGCCGGCAAAAGGCCTTCCTACGCGATGGCTGAAGAGATCCGGAAGAATCAGACGGAAATCACCGAGAACCTCAAATCATCACAACCGCCGGGATGGAACGTACCCAATTACATCAAGACGGCGGTCGATGGCTTCCGAACTCCGCCAAGTGTGGTTAAAGAGACTGCGAACAGTTTTCAAAGATAAATGAAAAAGATAGCGATCACGATGGGAGACCCAGCCGGCATCGGACCGGAGGTCATCCTGAAAAGTCTGGCTTCCGAAGAACTGAAGGATGCAGCCGAATTCAGAATCATCGGACACCGGCGTTTTCTTGAGAGAACTGCTGCGACGATTAATTCAGATTTGGTCTCAATGGAACGGCTGGACATCGTAGAAATCGGCGAGCCGCCCCGGAATGAAATCGAGCCCGCCCGGATTTCTGCCGACGCAGGCCGCCTCTCTGTCGGCTACCTGATGGAGGCCATCCGCCTGGCGAAGGAGGATGAAATTGACGCCATCGTCACCGCGCCAATTCACAAGGAGGCTATCTACAAGGCCGGGTTTGATTTCCCCGGTCACACTGAAATCCTGGCGAAGGAAACCGATACAGAAAAGTTCGTCATGATGCTCGTCGGCGGCCCGCTGCGCGTCGCGCTCGTGACTATTCACGTGCCGTTGCGCGCGATCTTCGATCTGATCACCGAGGATTCGATCCTGGATACCATCGAAGTGGTCGACGCGGGATTGAAGCGAGATTTCGGCATCCCAAAACCACGCATCGGCGTCTGCGGACTCAACCCCCACGCGAGCGACGGAGGCCGTTTCGGCGACGAAGAGGCCCGCATCGTTTCCCCCGCCATTAGGAAGGCCAACGACCGCGGTTTCAATTGCTCCGGCCCCCTTCCGCCCGACACGGCCTTCTATTCCGCCAGGCAGGGCGAATACGATGGTATGATCGCTCTATATCACGATCAGGGCTTAATCCCGATCAAGATTCTTGCATTCGAGACCGGGGTAAACGTCACCCTCGGTTTACCGATCATTCGCACCTCCGTGGATCACGGCACAGCATTCAACATCGTCGGCAAGGACGCAGCCTCACCAGCATCCATGATCGAAGCGATCAAGCTTGGGGTGTCGATGGCGGAAGCCCGCGGTGTTGTAGGCTGACTCGAAAGAGACAGATCAGAATGATGGCTTAAATGTTGAGATGAGTCCT
>JASLXP010000704.1 GCA_030740295.1 Planctomycetota bacterium | reverse complement strand
CTGTGACGCCCTGATGTATCGGGCAAGGGCCTGCGCCATCGGAAGCTGGTTCTTGTTTCCGGCAGCCTTCATCTGCTCGACCCAGGCGATGACCGCTAGGCCGGCGAGACCAAGTTTGACTTCGCCGTTGTCATCGACGAGGCAGAGGATCGTAGAATTGGATTTGCCGTAGGGCTTGATGAACTGTGGCAGGTAACTCATGGCGTTATTCGCGGCCCTCAGGAGCTCACGATTCCAGGTCACCCGGTAGAGCTCGTACATCGAATAGCACGTGCCCGCGTGCCGGAGCAGGTTGTAACTGCCGGAGACGCGATCTTCGTCGGGATAATAACGATAATTGAAGCTGCCATCTTTGTTGGTGACGCGGATCAGGTATTCGCCGGCGAGCGTTGCCGCGTTAGAGAGCGTTCCCTTGAAGGCATCCAGGTCCTCTCTCTTGGGGACGGGCCGAAGGGGATGGCTGCGATAGAGATTGTAGGCGTCGCTTGGCCCGCGAAAGTACGAGACAGTCCTGAAGGCCCAGGCCCGTCCCGGCAGATTGGGCATTCCTTTTTCTTTCAGGATCTCTGTCAGCCGCTCTTCCTGGACCTTTCCTTTGTAATCGACAATGCCCAGGAGACGAGCTCGTTGCGGGAGAAAAGAGACGTTCTCGAACGCGAGCCCTTCGAGAACGGGCTGCACTTCTCTATTCTCAGCGTCCAGCTTTATTTCACGTGCGGAAATAACCACATCGACTTTCAGCCAGAATTTATCGCCCGGATCGCTGTTCATTGCCTTTCGGGCTGCGGCCAGGGCCTCGTTTACCGCCTCGCTGATGTTCTCCGCTGCGCCCATCCCGATGGATGCGGCTGACCTGCCATCGCTCACGCTGAGAAAAACTATTCCGGGTCTATCCTTGAGGTGAATTGCCATTTCGGGCACGGCTGAGACAAACGGTGCCTTCTTCGCGATCACCTGGTAAAGGGTTCTTGTCCAGTCAAGGAAATGGGGATTCCATGTGGCCGATGGCTCGCCCGGCAATTCTGAAAACCAGTCCGTCTGCGCGGGGGAAGCAGGAAGGCTCTTCTCTGCAATAGCCCAAGAGGTCGAAGCAATGAGCCACAGTAATGCACCGACTGGAATTCTTTGAGACATAGCTGCTGTGTTGTTGGATGCGTTGCTGACTTCTCAATCATACATTCAGAAGTGTTCGTGTTTTACTCAACGAGATTCCTGGATGTAGAAGACGACCTGGAAAGACGATGGAAGGGCAGGGAACACAGGGCAAGCGAACAGGACGATCGAATAACCTTTGTCTGATAGACAGCCCTGAAGACTGCCCTACACTGCCCGAGAATTCACAACATCAACAGGAGTACATCATGAGTGACACTATCGGATTCGGAATACTTGGATTGGGAATGGGCGCGGCTCGGGCTCGTCAGGTTGCTGATACCGAGGGTGCGAGGGTTGCCGCAGTCTGCGATCTGGATGAGGCGCGGCGTGCGAAGGCAGTCGAAGATCATGGGTGCCCGGCCTTTGATGATTTCGATGAAATGCTGAAGTGCGATGATGTGGATGTTGCCTACGTCATGACTCCTTCCGGCACTCACGCGCATTTTGGCAAGACAGCGGCAGCGGCAGGTAAACATGTAGTGACCACCAAACCGATGGACCTGACGACCGCCCGATGCGATAGCCTCAT
>JASLXP010000703.1 GCA_030740295.1 Planctomycetota bacterium | reverse complement strand
CAACATGGATCGTAAGGTCGAGCCCCAGTTGCTCTGGCGGAATCTGCGGTCAACGCTTCATCTGCGGCCCCGGGAGGAAGGGCACGCTGGCTTTTCCGGGAAGGCGATCGGCAAGGTAAAGCGTGAACAGAGCGTGTTTCTCCGTCTGCACAGGATGGGCTACGCGGTAGACAACCGCTACGGCCACGCCTTCACCGGCTGGTGGGATCGCTACGGCAAGGAGCATCCGGAGTGGTTCAACCTGATGGAAGACGGCAAGCGCCACGGCGGCCGACGCCAGTCCATGTGCGTCTCGAATCCGGGCTTCCACAGGCAGATCATCGAGAACTGGAAACAGAAACGGGCCGCCAACCCCGGCAAATTCATCAACATCAACGGCTGTGAAAACGATGTCTATGGGACGTGCCAGTGCGACAACTGTAAAGCGTGGGACGGGCCTCAGCAGGAGCCGATATCTGCTCGCTTTGGCGAGAAGGGAACTATCGTTTCAGGGCGCTATGCCCGATTCTTGAAAGCGCTCCGCGAACTGGGCTCAGAGATCGATCCCGACGCGGTTGTCATGGGATATGCCTACGTCAACTACCTGCCTGATCCGGGCCCAGTGAAACTTCATCCCAACGTGTGGGTTGGCTTTGTTCCCGATGCGTTCTTTCCCCGGTCGAACGAGGACCACCGTTGGCTCAAAGAGCAATGGGGGGCCTGGCGAAAGACCGGATGCAGCGTGTTTCTGCGGCCCAATTACTTTCTCGACGGCTACTGCATGCCTTACATCTTCGCGCACCAGTTCGGCGATGAGTTTCGCTACGGCGCCTCGCACGGGATGATCGGCATGGACTTCGATTCACTCACAGCCATGTGGTCCACCCAGGGGACGAATCTTTACCTGCTCAGCCGCATGCCCGTTCGGCACGAACAGCCCGTTGACAGTGTTCTTGAGGAGTACTACGCCGGGTTTGGCCCAGCCGCGAAGAAGGTCAAGGAGTATTTTGATTATTGGGAGCGCTACACAACGGAGAACCGCGAACGGTTCAGAGCCATCTCGAAGGAGCACGGCGGAGGATGGTCCCGGTTTCCCAGAGTGGCTCATGAATTCTACCCGCAGGATGTCTTCGAGCCGGGCTTCAAGCTCCTTGACGAAGCAGGCAAACTGACGAAAGAACAGCCTCCATTCAATGCCCGCGTGGACTTTCTTCGCCGGGGACTGAAACATGCCCGGCTTTGCGCTCAGGTCGGGGAATACATCATGTCCCCTCTCCGCCAACGGCCGACGGACATGCGCAAGCTGCGCCAGCTTCGCGAGGAGTTGGCCCTCTTTCGCCGATCTATCGAGTTGGACAACGTGGCCAACTTGAACTACTGCGCCTGGCTTGAAAACCGGAACTGGAAGATGAACCGCATCGCCGAATACGTCGGCCAGCCTTTGAAACCCCTGATCGCATCACCCAGGGCCATGGCCAACCCGCCCGCAGTTTCGGTCCGTGACCCTCACGCCTTTGTGGTGTTGCTTACAGAAGGCGAATCATTCCGGGCGCGCATCACCTGCAGCCAGCTCGGCCGTTACGAATCGTCCTGCCATTGGCTCTTGTTCGCTCCGGGACAGGACGAGCCTGTTGCCAGGGGAATTCTCAAGCCCAATCAGACCGAAGACCTGAACATCCCAGTCAACGAGAAAGGCATCCACAACCTCATCGTTAACGGCGGCAAGAACGCCGTGGCGGTGACGCTCCACAATCATCATGCAGCGCTCGCTGGTCACAGACTGCATCTCCTCGGGGAAACAGGCCCTCTTTACTTTTATGTTCCCTCAGGCACAAAGTCCTTCAAAGTCAATCTCCGAACCGCCGGACCAAACGAGACAGCGACCATGACGATCTTCGATCCCGATGGCAAAAAAGCAGCCTCCGGATTCACCGGAAAGAATCCCACTTACAAGGCGGACATCAAGGTGAATCCCCAGCATGCCGGTCGTCCATGGCGCATGCTCATCCGAAGAGCCCCCACGGGGATCGTCGAGGATGTGGATATCCAGCTCGATGACATACTCCCGGCCTACTGGTCCATCGCATCGGATCGGCTTCTTGTGCCTGAGAACTGAGCAGCCACCGTGCGACAACATTCACGGCAGAGCTGCCGGCGCGTCGCTTTGCCGAATTGCCGGACCTGATATCAGGATGATAATCTCCCTTGGTTTTCCAGTGTTTGCTGTGCCCAGTTGCGGCAGATACGGGGCAGATTGCAGTGCCAGCCGACAGCGAGGTATTTCTTGAAAATACTTGTCACAACCAAACGGGTACCAGACCCGGACCAGAAAATCCGCATCCGCGATGATGCGCGGGGCATCGATGAGGACGGTGTGTCCTTCGTGATGAATCCGTTCGACGCTATCGCCGTGGAGGAAGCGGTGAGAATCGCCGAGAGGATACCTCAGCAGGAAGTGGAAATACTGGCCGCTGCGATCTGCGCAGACACTCCGGACGCTGAAAAAGAACTGCGCGAGGCACTGGCCATGGGCGCCGACCGGGCCATTCTGGTCCCCTGCGAAGCAGCCCCTGATCCCTGGAATGTGGCTCAGATTTTAAAAGCGCTGGTCGAGCGAGAACAGCCGGACCTGGTGCTCATGGGCAAACAGGCAATTGACGACGACTCCAACCAGGCCGGGCAATTTCTGGCCGCGTTGCTGGCCTGGCCCCAGGCGACCTTCGCATCGCAGATTGAGTTCGGCCAGGAATGCCTGGTTGTTGCTCGTGAAACCGACGGGGGGCTGGAGACGGTGCGAATCACGTTGCCCGCGGTGATCACCACAGACCTGCGACTGAACGAACCCCGTTACGCCTCGCTGCCAAGTATCATGAAAGCCAAAAGAAAGCCCCTCGAACGAATCGGTCTTGATGAGTTGGGGGTCACGCTAGAACCCCGGATTCAACTGCTGCACCTGGAACTGACCTCCACGGAGCGCGATTGCGTAATCGTTGAAAGCCTCGATGAATTGATGGAGCAGCTTGGTGTATCGTAGCTCTCATCGTGGGGACAGGTTTCTAGAATCCCACTGAGGGCTTGTCACAAAATTGGTGTGTCAGTGGAGACCTGTCTGCCCCATCTGTTACTGGATACTGGATACTGGATTCTCGATGCTGGATACTCGATACTCGATGCTGGATGCTGGATGCTGGAACGTGCAGCTCACTGAAACGCCCCCTGGGCACGCCGGCGTCTCGCCGGCTTTGCGACCTACGGTCGCTCCCGGAGCCAGCGGGAAGCTGGCGTGCCCATATCGCCTACCTTTGGGGGAATGCACCTTCCAGCATCCAGCATCCAGCATCCAGTATCGAGAATCCAGCATCCAGCATCACGATCGAATGAGCTCACGCACTGATCCTAACCTAAAAGGAATCCCCTGATGCGCGTACTGATCGTCGTTGAACATTACGGAACGACGGCTCGGCCTGCCAGTGCCTCGGCCGCCGGTTTCGCCTATTCGATTGCGCGGCAGACTGAGGGCTCCGTCGAATGCCTGGTGGTGGGTCATCAGATTGAAGACGTGGCAAGGCAATGTTCCACTTGCGCGCCCGTTCTGTGCTGTGACAGCCCGTTGCTGGCCGATCCTGTTGCGGACCGGTACGCGAAAGTGATCGCAACAGTCGTGACTGAACGAGAATTCGATCTGATCGTCGCTGCATCGACGACGTTTGCCAGGGACATTGTCGGCCGCGCCGCGGGGTTGCTTGGCGGGGCGATGGCCAGCGATGTCATAGGTCACGAGTGGCGCGATGGAGAGCTTCTGCTGAGACGACCCATGTTTGCCGGTGCGGCAACGGCAACGGTGGTTCTGAAGGGCGAACCGAAAATCATCACCATCCGGCCCACGGCCTATGAACCACCCCAGCCGGCTGAAAATCCTTTTGAGATTACCTCGCTCTCTGTCGATGAGAAGTCCCTGCCGAATCAGATTCAGTTCGTTGGCGTCGATTCCAAAGCCGGGCATCGTCCGGATGTGACCGAATCGCGAGTGGTCGTCTCCGGCGGCCGGGCATTCAAAAGCGCGGACGATTACGAGAAGCTGGTGGGCGGCCTGGCCGATTGCCTGGACGGCGCGGCTGGGAGCTCCCGGGCCCTGGTAGATGCGGGCATCACACCAAACGAACTGCAGGTCGGCCAGACTGGAAAGATTGTGGCGCCTGAGCTCTACATCGCCCTGGGCATCTCCGGCGCATTACAGCACTTGGCGGGAATGAAGAACTCCAAAGTCGTGGCGGCAGTCAACCATGACCCCGAAGCCCCGATTTTCCAGGTCGCCGATTACGGGCTGGTGGGCGACGTTTATGAAGTCGTTCCACAGATGATCGAGAAGCTCCATGCCGGGTGATCCGTTGACGCGCGAAATCCTGGGAAATATTGACGCGACTTCCAGGGGTGTCATGTACGCCCTGGCTGCGGTCTCGATGGGTTGTGCTGCCTGGGGTATCCACCGGCGAGCGCGCCTGTGGAAACTGGGACGCGATGAGGAAAGCAGATTGTCCTGGGGAACGGTCTTGAAGCGTCTGGTGACCGATGTCTTATCCCAGAGCAAGTTGCGTCAGGGCAGACGCGGCGAGGGTGTGGCCCATCGTCTTCTGTTTGGTGGATTCGGGCTCCTGCTGATCGGCACCGTTCTGATAGCAGTCGAGCACTATGCCGCGGCTGCCCTGGGGCGACCGCCGGGCGATCCGCTGTTTCACAAAGGATGGTACTTCGCTGTTTATGAATTGGTTCTGGATACGGCCGGGCTGGCGATGCTGGCAGGCTGTCTGTGGTTTGCTCAACGCCGGTGGAGAGGCGCATCAAGCATTGGGCATGCCTCCCTGGACTGGGCAGTGCTCGGAATGCTGATCGCCATCGGCCTGACAGGCTACTGCACTGAAGGGCTGCGCATTCTTCGCGAGCAGACTCCACAGCCGGGTTACTCATACGTTGGCCTGGGCGCTGCCAGTGTCTTCAAACTTCTCGGCACGACACGCAGCGCCGCTGCCACGATCCATTTTGGTTTGTGGTGGCTCCACACACTTCTGGCCTTTGGCCTGATCGCGGCTTTTCCGTACACCCGGTTGCTCCACGCCATCGCAGGCGCTGCGAGCATTGCATCCGGCACGGAAAAGTCGGGCGTGATGACTCCGCTGACGATGGAGGAAGTCGAGGAGACGGGACTGATTGGCGTGGGCCGAATACAGGATTTTACTCAGCACAAACTGATGCAGCTTGACGCCTGCGTTTCCTGCGGCCGCTGTCAGGATGCCTGTCCGGCGCATGAAGCGGGAAAGCCGTTGTCACCTCGTAACGTGGTTCAAGATATACGAGCCCACCTTAATGATGTCGGCCCCAGGATATTGAATGTGCAACAGAGCGGCGTGGATGAATGCGAAACAGCCGACGGCATTCCACCTTTGGCCGGTGAGGTCATCTCAGCCGACACGGCGTGGTCTTGCACGACCTGCCACGCATGCGTGGACATCTGCCCGCTGGGTGTCGATCCGCTGGGCCTGATCACCGACCTGCGAAGAAATCTGATTGGTGAAGGACAACTCCGGGGGGCGCCTGCCACGTCGCTCCAGAAGATGCAGAGGTCAGGCAATCCCTGGGGCCTGCCGGCCGATGAACGAGACGCCTGGGCCGCAGGGCTTGAAGTTCCAACCGTTGAGGACAACCCGCAGTTCGAGATTCTCTACTGGGTTGGCTGTGCTGCTTCATACGACCGTCGAATCCAAAAGGTGGCCCGTGCCCTGGTGAAACTCCTCAAGACGGCCGGTGTCAACTTCGCCGTGCTCGGCCCCAGAGAACGCTGTACCGGTGAGAGCGCGCGCCGAATGGGCGATGAGTTTCTGTTCCAGGAACTGGCGGCGACGAACGTCGAGACACTCAATCAGCACAACGTGAAAAAGATCATTACGCACTGCCCGCACTGCTTGAACAGTTTCAAGAACGACTACCCGCAGTTCGGCGGCAAGTATGAAGTAATGCATCACAGCCAGTTGCTCATGGAATTGGTCGAGCAGGGAAAACTTCCTGACCTGCGAAACAGTTCACCCAGCGCAAAGCTGGCCTACCACGATCCGTGCTATCTGGCCAGAGTTCAGGGCGTGGTTGGACCTCCTCGCCACCTGCTTGGTTCTGGCAGTGGGGCCCAGGGCTGCGGCTCACTGGTCGAAATGTCGCGAAGCGGCAGTAATACCTCCTGCTGCGGCGCGGGCGGTGGAAGGATGTGGTTCGACGATTCACCCGATGAGCGCATCGGGGCCAGCCGTGTGCAGGAACTGCTGGACACCGGCGCCGAAGCCCTGGCGGTTTCGTGCCCATTCTGCCTGACGATGATCGGCGACGGCGTTGCCGCGACCAGCAGCAGCGCAGAAGTGAAGGACATTGCAGAACTGCTCGCCGAGGCCCTCGGCATGAACGATTCTTAAAACTTACTTAGCACCTGTTGCGGATATGAATATAGGCCGCGTAAGGAGTCCTGGGCACGCCGGCGTCTCGCCGGCTGAGCGACCTACGGTCGCTCCCGTTGCCAGCGGGACGCTGGCGTGCCCAGGCAGAACATCAAAGGTTGAGGCGGCCCCGTCCCCCAAACATATCCATAGCAGCAGTTACCTGGTCCTCCAAGACGGAGTCGTTTTGACGGATTTCAGGGGCGAAGCCCCGGGCTGTTTGCCTAGCCCAGCCCAACGGGCTGGGTGAATGGTACAAAGATTTGAAAAGGGGCAACGCCCCGGCC
>JASLXP010000702.1 GCA_030740295.1 Planctomycetota bacterium | reverse complement strand
ATCCAGAATACGGCTTGCCACGAACATCAAATCCGGTGGAACAATAATCCGACGCGGACGCGCCGCGATCAGAAGGCCCCGTTGGTCCGTCCATTTGGCAATCTGAATAACCGCAGACTCCAGGGAAGTCTCATTCAGATCGGTGGCCGTTGACGGGGTATTGGAATTGGTCCCGCCGGAAGCCAGTGGATGCGCGGTATTGAATAGCGTTACACCGTCGCCAGACTGATAGCTGCCGCCTGATTGCCCGTTATTGAGCGGGAAGGCAGCCTTGGTCTGCTTGGTGTAGGCCATCGCACGGGCGAGTGCCTTGGTATAGCGGGCACTGAGACTGTCATAGAGATTGTCCTCCATGGCCTCCTCGGTGATCGCAAATCCCATTGCAATCGTCTCGTGGTTATACCTTGCGGTGAAAGTTTCCTGCGCGTTGTCATATGAAATAGCCGAACCCTCGTTCTTGACGGGTGCAGCATCGAAACCGGCCAGCGCGACCTCTTCCTCAAAAGATCGGTCGGAAGATTCCGTTTCATAGATTTCTGCGTCTTCGCCCTCATACTTCGCATACTCCAGGCCGAACAACGCATTGATCCCCGGCAGGAGTTCTTTAAGCATTTGCGCTCTTGAAATAGCCATCGCTCAACTCCTTTCTATATACCGGTTGAATCTTGCAACTGATGACAGGCGCACGAATCGCCCGTACCATCACCAGGGCCGTTGAACTTACACAGAACATCCGTGTAAGTGTCACCAACCGCCGAGTTCGGACCTTCGACAAAGCCAATGAGTTTCAAGGGCAAAGTCTTGGTCGTAGCAAGAGAGCTACCATCGACGGCATTCTTAGAGGTGCCAATCGATGTTGACCCGGCGGTTTGGACCATCGCGAAATTATTCCCCAGGCCGGTTTGGGCAATCGCCTCATCACTTTGAGCCTGAAAAACAATATTCGGGTCATCAACCACATACGCCTTGATGTCGGTGGCCGACGTGCTGGCCGTCCACATCTGGGAATAGGTCGGTTGATTGGTGCCGGGGTCAGTATAACTGCACCCGACAAAAATCCCCACCGGGGTCGCAGTCGTCGTACCGGTGTCTTTCTCGACAGTCCCGGTACTAACGAGCTTGAGGACATCCCCGTAGAAGATGCTGGTTCCGTAACTGTTGGTAACCTTGTATTGCCTTGTGGCACCAGAAAATGTGCCTGCGCCAAGAACACCAACAGGACGGAAACCGTAGGGGGCTGCTGTAGTAGCCATTTAGGTATCCTCCTTCCAAAGGACAGGGTTAAAGCACACGGGCAACGCCTATGTAGGCTTTGCGCCGCCGCCGAAAGTCACCCGCGTAGACGATTCATTAAGTTTCGGCATACGCGGATCATCTTCCCGCATGAAGTTATGATTAACCGATTCGTGCTGCTGACGAGCCAGATTGGCAAAATACTCTGACCGTGCCTTGTAGTTCTCCTCACTCGTCTTACACAAAAGAAGACCACCGACTTCGATGTTCCCAAGATAATCACTGCCTCTATCAGAGGCCATCATCATCTCCGGATGATCTTCCGATCTCACAGGCTCCCAACCTTCACGGAATCTCTTGGACGCATTAACGTTGTCCTGATTTCCCATGATGGAAGTTCTGATCCAGCGAAAAACCCACCCGCCCTGCGGTGCAGGGTCGGGCAATACCTGGGGTGGTTCCCAAGACTTTTCTCTCTCGTCAGCTTCGCGAGAATCGGCTTCTCTTGGTGTGCGCTCATCTGCCGCTATGTCAGCCATTGGCTATCTCCTTCACAACCTGTGCCGCATATTGTTCCGGCGTTATCCCAAGTTTGCTGGCGAGGCGAACCTGAGAGGAAGATAACTCCACTTTGCTCGGCTTTCTCCCACCGCGACCTGCGGGGGCGACCACCGGGGTCTTTCGAGAAGTCGGAGGCCCACTTCCAGAGGATGCTTCCTTCTCAAAACTTTCGGGGAACTTATCCCTAAGCTCCTTATCCACGATCTCATAATATTCATTATGAACCAGTGGATTGTATCCTTTACGAACAAGCTGTTCGTGAACACCTATGGCAAAGCCCGTCAACTGCTCAAAGCCCGGTCTTTGGAACCATGTGTTTTTCTGTAACCAAGCGACCGCCTTCGGATCAGGCGGCGGCACATGCTGTTGCTGTTGCTGGGCCGGAAGCTCCTCGCCTGCCTGCGGCTCTTCATAACCATCCGGCACCGCCACATTGTAATGGGACCGTTCCGCGTGCAACCGCGAGACCTCCGACTGCGCATCGGCAATAGCGTCGGCATCGCCGGTCTCGTAGGCTTCCTTGAACCTCGACTTGGCAGCGTCAAGCTCGACATCGTTCTTCGCGGAAACCTGATCGTACAGCAATCTGCGGCTATTTGATAACTGGTCCTTTAGCGCCTTGTTTTCCGACTGCACGTTCTGCGCATAGCGGACTGCCTCGTTGTTCTCACGCAGTGCCGTTTCCTTGTCACGGCGCTCGTTGTGAAATTCATAACGCAGCGTGTCCATGCGCGACTTGACGCGCTCGGACAGGCCGGGAATGTCCTCGTCCACATTCTCCGATACCTCTCCCCTCGGAGGCCGGTTACGGTCCTCTTCAGGGGTATCGTCTATTACCGAAACCTCTATGTCAGGGGCGTCTTCCGCAAGAACATCGATGGGATCGGTAAAGTTTCCGGACTTCTCTTCGGTGAAGAGATCGTCCTGGGCTTCTTCGACTGCTTCCGGTTCGGTGCTCATGCCCGTATCACTCCCAGTGGATTCTCGACAATGGCCTGGGGCACATCATCGGTGATAAGCCTGAACTTCTGGCCATGAACTTCGATGCGGGTTCCTGAATATGACCGCATGACAATCCAGTCGCCCTCCTTGCAATAGGCCCCGCTGGGAAATTTCCTTTGAGGGGTTTCCGCATAACAGTCGGGACCCAGCGCCATGACATAAGCCGTAATGCTGGCCGTCTCTTCACGGTCCCGCACATTGTCCGTAAGATAAATGCCGCCTTCCGTCTTCTCCTCCTGTTCAGGCAGCGCCACCAGAATATGATAGGAGCAGGGTTCCGGTAGCTTACTCGCCGCCTTCTTCTCCTTCTCCTCGCTGAGTTCAACAACCTTTTTATCGGACACAGGTATCTCCTTGCGTTTTCGCTCTGAGCGGGGGTAACGCTCCCCCTGCGCATTTGTTAGCCAACTGGCGGGCAGTGACGATCTGCCCCGATGTTTCATGTGAAACATTCACCATTCATCCCGATCCGTCTTCGGCCCTTCTCTGTTTTTCCATCAGGTCCAGCATTTCCCTTTCGGCTGTCGCCAGTCCTTCTATGATGCCAACCATCTTCTGGTATTCGTCAAAAGACTTAGCACCGCCCATTGCAAGATCGTCGGCCCTTTCATTCATCAGGTTCCGCAATATCTTTTGATAAGCCGAAAATAAAGATTGATCAAGCAATATTAACTATTCCTGTTTCTCTTCGTGTCGTCATCCAGAAGGGCCTTTGCCACTTCCGTCGAGAGCCGCGCCCTCTCCAGAACCGCCCTTTCCTCTGCTTCGGAAACTTTCAGGGCCGCATTATCCTGGGTTTTCGCGATCTCAATGCCCAGCTTGACGCCCTCAAGTTCAGCATCCTGGGCCATCTTATCGCGCTCAAGCTCCTGGGAAGAACGCTCCTTCTCGGCATTGAGCATGAGCCTTGCCCTGTCGGTCTCGGCCTTCCTCTGAATGTCTGCCTGACGAAGCTCAAGCTCCTTCTGCTGCAACTGGAACATCGGGTCTTGGGCCTGCTGCTGCGCCTGCTGCTGCTGGGCCTCGGCAACATTCTTGTTGAACAGCCTCTCAGCCGCTTCCGCCACCAGCCGCGACAGCTTGACTTCGATGTCTTCGGGCAGCGGTTCGTTCGGCGGCGGCAATTCCACACCAAGCTGCTTTTCGATCTCCCGACGATACTGGAAGCCAAGATGCTCCTGTATGTGGGAAGACATCGCTGCGGCAATAGTTCCGGCCATCGGACTTTGGGAGACAAGCTGCTGTATCTTCGGGTCCTGTATCGCCGCCATATGCACCTGAATATGGGCCTCATGGTCCTGATAAATGAATGCCTTCAATGGCTTGCCGTTCAGCACATCCATGTTCTCGCTGACCGGATCACGCGGCTTCATCTCCTCACTGAGAGGAATGATCTTCTCGGCGTCCTGAATGCCCAGAACATCCAGCATCTGCCGGTGCAATTCTGGCAGATCGTACATCTGCGGTGCCGACTGGGATAGCTGGAGAGCAGCCTGATACTGCATGATGCGCTGGCTCATGGTCGCGGCGTTCGGATCGGACACCGGAATGACATCCACGCGGCCATCAAAGTCGTCGCCCTTTATGGCCTCCTTGTCATCGGCCTTGTATTCGTATTCGTCTTCCGCGTAGTCGCGGACGATACCGGCAATCAGGGTGAACTCCTTGCGCATGGCATCGTGGAGCCTCGCCTGGATGGCCGACATGACTTTCATTGACCGCTCAATAAGAGCCAGGGTGGTGCCAACCGGGGCGTCCTGTTTCATATCCGCCAGCTTCAGATCGGTGATCGAAGCGAAGCGCCTGCCTTCCTCGACAATCTCCCCCAACAGGGCGTGCAGAACATTGCTCGGTTCCTTGTAGGGCAGGAAGGTGATGTTATCTCTTATGGCTCCGCCAGGAACATCAACGTCCCTGAACTCACCGGGCATGATCGGAGAATCATCGCCCTTGATGCGCAGTCCCCTGGACTTCAGGCCTCCCGGCAGGTTCGACAGGGTTCCGGCATCGACAAGCTGCCTGAGAAGCGAGGTTGCCGACTTGGCAATGCCGCCAATCAGGTGGATCAGGCCAAAACCGTAGAACCCAAGACCGGGCATGTACTGATAATGCACGAAATGCAGGCGCTTCATGCGCAGCGCATCGTCCTCGTACCAGTTGCGCCGGATCGACAGGACGGAACTGCCCCCCTTGACCATGGTCACCACATAAGGCAGGGCGATACCGGTCTCGTCGCCGTCATCATCGGTATCCTCGTAGCCTTCAAGGTCGAGATCGACGTGCATCTCCAGCAAAACATAGCGGTCATCATGCTCGTAGGTGGGATTTTCCCCCTCAAGCTCGTCGTATTTCTCCTGAATATCGGAATAATCCGGCGCATTTGGCGACAGTTCGATGTCGCGATACAGGCCAGCGACCTGTAACTTGCGGATATCGTTGTGGCTTTTCCGCATCATGTGGGTGTAGCGGGAGGCCGTCAGGAGATCGGACGCCCCGTAACTGACAACGAAGTCCTCTGCCGGAACGAAATGGGAACAGACACGACCCATGTTGGGATCGTAATAAACCTTCTTGAAGGAGGAACCGGCCAGGGGCAGGGAGAACAGCATCTGCTCCGTTTCCGGCCTGAACTCCGTCATCTTCTCGGTCAGCAGGTAGTTCATGTGCTGCTGGATACGCTGCGCCTGCTCTTCCTTCTGGTCCGTTATCTCGCCAATAATTTTGGTCTTGACGGGACCGGAGGCAGGGAATAGCTCCATGATCGCCTGTGACTGGAAGCGGACCACGGCCTCGGTCAGGATCGGGTGATAGACACCGCAGGCTCCCGGCCATGGGGTTGTCCTGTCGTCGGCCTTCAGGCCAAGCAGATCAAGTCCCCTCGTATAGGTCCGTGCCCAGTCGGCGCGGGAATTACGGTCGCCTTCAAACTCCCCGTTCAACTGGGAGGCCAGCCGCCCCAACACGGTGTCCTCCATATGCTCGGCCAAGTTGGAATCGAAACCGTCATCACCGCCGGTCTCTCCGGAGCCGGGATCAAAGTCAATGACGACACCGCCGTCATCGGTGGAGATCGCCACCGCTTCTGGATTGACAACAGCAACCTCAAGCGCGGACCCCTCGGCGTCCACGTCAAGACCCCGAAGCTCTTCCTCCGTGACCGTACTGTCGGTGCGCGTGGGAGCCTGGGCGATGCTCTTGTCAATTGCCATTAACTAGACCTTCTTGATGGTCGATACCCAGTCAGCCGGGGGCTTCTGGGCAGTATCGGTAATCTGGTCCGCATAGGCATAGAACTTGGTGCCCTTGGTAGCAGCGCCGGTTCCCTTGATGGGTATCTGCTTGCGGGGGACCTCTTCCCCAATGGTGCGTCCTATCACTCTCGGCTTATGCATATCCGTCTCCTAATAATATTCCGCCCTCTGCGCGGGCATTTCCTGATCCTCGTAATCGGAGGCAACGCGGAGGAAGCCGCCCTGCCGGAAACGCAGAAGCGCCTGCGTGCTACTATCGACAAGGTCGTCGTGGGCACCCACCGGAAAGGCGGCGAACTCCTCAATAACTTCTTCCGCCCAGTTCTTCTTCGGTGCCCAGACAATGCCGGAAGCGAACAGATCGCTGACCGCGTTTACTCTGGCAATCTTATCGTTCCCCCTCGACGGGGTAAAATCGCTGACCGGAATACCCATCTGCCGCAATTCAAAGATCAACGGCGAACCCGCTGCCTTTGCCTCAACGATGCAGGCGTCCGGCTCCCACTGGGTATAAGTCTTCTGGGCCACCTTCTTCAGTTCAGGAAACTCCATCCTGTCCTTGAAAGCATCCAACAGGATAATATTGGCAGCATCCGTGCCCAGATCATCGGGCCGATAGAAGACACCCCATGTGGTGCAGGCCGAATAGTCAGACCTCTGAGTTTTCAGGAAGGCCGTATCCCATGACTGGATGATAAACTCGCAATCCGGAGGCTCGTCCTCTTCCCAGACACGCCACCAATCCCGCTTGATCATGGCCTGCTCTTCCGCCGTGGGGTCCTGCTGATATTGCGCAGACCACTTGGCGGCAGGCAGTTCGGCCTTCAACCTTTCCAGTTCGTCCTTCGACCAGTATTCCGGCCACAACGAATTGCCTGATGGCAATATAGCGGGAAGCTGTATGACCTCCCATTCGTCGGAGCCGTCCCGCTGGTGCGAGGATTTCAACAATTGACCGGTCAAATCCCGCTGATGCCAGCGGGTCATCACGACAACGATGGAGCCTCCTGGCTGCAACCGCTGACGGGGACCGGATGTATACCACTCGTAAACCGGATCGAAGACTGCCGGATCAGGAGACTTGGCTTCCTGTTCACTGTGCGGGTCGTCAATGATCAGCAGATCAGCACCCTTACCGGTGACAGCGCCGCCAACGCCGATGGCAAAATACTCGCCTTCCTCATTGGTATTCCAGCGGCCTGCGGCCTTGCTGTCTTGACGCAGCTTCACACCTGGGAAAGCGGACTGAAAATCTTCTCTGCCGACGAGGTTCCTCACCTTGCGGCCAAAGCCCACCGCCAGTTCAGCGGTATGAGCAGTCTGAATAACCTTCCTTGACGGGTCTCTGCCGATAAACCATGCGGGCAGAAGATAGCTGGCGAACTCCGATTTTGTATGACGCGGCGGCATGTTCACAACAAGCCGCTTCAACTTGCCCTCGGCCACCCGCTCAAAGGCGTCGGCCATGATCTTGTGATGCGGGCCTTCGATGAAGGCTGGCCACACGCTCTTCACGAACGGCAGGAAGTTCCTTGCCACCTTCTCGCGGTTGGTCGCCTCTTCAAGGCGCTCCAGCAGGCCAAGGATTTCCTTCTGCTCTTCATAAGGAAGGGCAGCCGCTTTCTGGATATAGGCATCAAGCTGCGGATCGGATGTCGCCAAGAGGGAGGCCTCTCCACCAAATATGGTATACGTTTCCGTGTTTGTACCATAATGTGCCTATTGACACCGATCTGTCAATATTGGCCAGCCAACTTTTATTTATGGAAAGGCCGTTCTGCTACCGGCGTTCAAAGGACGTGAAATCAAATCTGGGGTACACGTCCGCCTCCCGCGACCAGACCTCGTACCGGCAGATATGTGCGCAGGGTTCCTCCCAGATGGCGACCGCGAGGGCGCGATCCGGTTTACCCCCCAAATCAAGATAGTCTTCCCGCCAGTCCATCATGGCGAACCGGCTGGGCCGGTACTTGAGGAACTGCGCCCGTCCCTTCTGGCAGGCCCACAGCCGCTCCGAACAGACCAGGGCCATGGACATCACGCCGATGCTGAAGGCATGATCGATGAACTCCCTTATTTTAGAAAACGGCGGGTTGGTCATCAGGATTGGCGACATCGGGGTATCATAATCAAAGAAGTCG
>JASLXP010000701.1 GCA_030740295.1 Planctomycetota bacterium | reverse complement strand
GAAAGACAGCGAACTGCGTAGCGCCCCTGCATTTGTCCAGGCCGGCGCCGACTGCAATGAAAAGGTGGCTCTCGCCGCCACCCATGCCGGGAGCTCGTTCGAGATCCTGCAGCCGATACCAGCGCGTGAAGCCGGTCATTTGATGAGGCTCTGAATTCTTGACGTGGAAACCAGACGGATTCAGATGACCCCGGCCAGTGCTCCAGGGGTCGTAATGCACCCGCATGCCGATGCCGAGGGTCGTGCCTTCCTCGGGCAGCTCGTCGATGCGAAAACGAATGAAGCTCGAGCGCGGCGGAGAGATATCACCGGCGAAGGGATACTGGATTTCGTCCGAAGTGGTCAGGAAACTCGCGCCGAGGTAAGGCATAGCCTCTTCATGTGGCTCTTTCAGCGGTGCGACTTCCAGATGGTAAGAACCCGCCTCGAGCTTCACCTGGCCGACTTTCCACCAGTAGAAGGGCCGGTCACCCTTCGGTGATTCCACGCGCAGCATGTGGGCCCAGGATTTTTTCTCGCCGAGGTCGATGAGGATCTCGTTGGTTGCCGCTTCGACGTCGTCATCTTTGTCAGTGGTGAGCAAGATGCCATCGCCGCTGTCGTTGGTCGTGCCGTCCGGAGCGGTCTTGAGGGCAACATCCTGATAGACGGAAAAGCCACCAGGCCCTCCGAGTCCCGGCCCGCCCGCGTCATCACAGATCGTGTTCGAGAGGATCTGCTTCTCTCCCTCGAGCAGTTTTACTTTGACATGCGTTGGGGAAAGTTTGAGCTGGCTTACTCTTGTCCAGAGGAAGTACTCCCCCGCGAATCGGACGTTGAATGATGTACGGACCGCATCCTTGAGAGGCACAGCCTGACCGAAGATGGCGTCTTTGGATTTGATGAGTTTGAGGTTGTTGCCGGTCCGCACGAAGTGGGTGGGTGGCACTCGGAGGAGATGGTAATCGTCAACGGGCGTGGGGTCGCCGTTCCACGCGTGGAGCGGGGCCAATAGAAGGAAGAGGACCCAGCCACGGAATATGGTGGATACACGGAAAGTGATTTTCTCTGCATACATGCTTTTCAGAGCGGGCCTGGGTTCTCGGGAGAGATCGTCCCTGGAGGTTGGCATCCTTGTCGGTCCTATATGTCCTATTGAGACTGTCGCTGCAAGCTATGTGCTGCTTTGAGACGAGGACTTAGCCGGAATGGCAGCGGTTCGCCACAGATGAGCCCCGCAGAGAGTTCTTCCGATGGTCAGCTTGCCTCCATCGCCCTTCTGATTGCGGCGGGAAGCGGTCGAAATTCAGGCAGCCCTTTGAGACCATCACGGGGACATCGACCGGCGGGCACGGGACGGGCTGGCCCTTGATGAAGCTCCACATTCCACATAAGCAGTCGTGCGCGTTTACGTACCCGTTGATGTAGATGCGGCGGTCCATTGTGGGGTGCTGATTGATACCAGAGCCGTGGATGACATCCGGATGCCAGAGGATCACATCACCCGGTTCTGCATGCCATTCGAAGGTGTCAATGCCGGCAGTGCTTTCAACCCTCAGGTCTTCCTGGCTGTATATGTCTCTGACCGTGCCAAGCAATTCCGGGGTGCGATGGCTGCCGGGGCACACCAGGAGAGGTCCGTTTTGCTGGGTCATGGGATCCATGGCGATGGCTGTCTGGATGAACGACCGTTCCATGTTCCTCAGAAACTCTCCTTGTGCTCCCTTCCGGTTCTGTCGATCCGTATGCATCTGAATGATCATTCGGCTGCCGGGAGTCTTCCAGTGCAGTTGATTGGTGACTTGTCGGAGCGTGTCCCCGAGCAGAGGGCGGACGAGCTCCAACATACGAAGATCAGTACGGAGCTTGTCGAGCTCCGGTTCCAGCATGGCCACCAGCATCGCGGCGCGCACGTTGAGTCCCACGTTCGGGTCTTCCTCAACCACGCCGTAGAAGTTTCCGATGCGCAACGGCTCGTCTCGCTCCTTCATCTCTGTGAGGCGTGATTTAATCCGGTCGATGGCCTCGCCTGCCCTGGTCATCTCTTCCCGTGTGAAGACATTGCGGGCGACGGCGTATCCCTGTTCGAAATAATGCTGAGTGTCGATGGTTGACATGATGGGGACGGGTATGGTTGGTTCAGGTATCAGTTCACGAAGTTTCGTAGATTACATCAGACGGTCTTGCCTGGAAGTCAGTAGCGCTCCGAGATCGATTCTTCATCCTGGTAACCATTATTCAAGATCCTGGCGGCGTTCAGAACAAAACCCAGATCGATCCGACGAATCCTGGCTATAGCTGAGAGCATTCCACCCACGTGAATTACCTCCTCATTCACATCTTATTCTCTACCGTATTCGGATTGGTCATCAAAGAAGGGCAGCGGCGCAAGGTACGACTGATGCCACTCGGGATGGTGAACTACATCGTAGCCGGGGCGTGGTATACACTTGAATGTGCCTCTCAGGGCTGGCCGGAAGTGAGCTCAGGAGTAGCCGGCACGGGTATCTTCGGGGGTGTTGCCTACATTGTTTCGTATTTCTTTCTGGTGGGCTGCATGGATTTTCAGGGCATCAGTGTTCCCTCGACGGTTCTGCGGCTTTCGCAATTGGTGCCGGTGCTCTATGCCATTCTTTGCTGGGGCGAATCGCCGAGCCCCTGGCAGGGAGCTGGCCTGGCGGTCTTCTGCGCGGCCATCGTTCTGCTCATGCCCGGAGATCCCAGAAAGATGCGGCAGCAGCAGAATTCTCGTGAGTTTGTCCTCCTGGCAGGACTTTTTTTTGTCACTGGCTTCTGCGGCGTCGCCACGAAACGGTTCAGCTCCATTGCTCCAACGGAGATGCGCGGCGTATTCCTGATGTTCCTGTTCGGCACGACAGGGGTGATTGCCCTGGCCGCGCTACTGCTTCGTAAAGAAATGCCAAACCGGACAGAGCTCGTCCTGGGAATACTGCTCGGCACATGTAATGTTGTCGGCAACAACTACATCGTTCTCGCCCTCGAGGTACTGGGGGGGCTCATCGTGTTTCCGGCAAGCAGCGCTGCGGCTATCCTCGTTACGGCTGTCCTTGCTGTCCTGATCTGGAAAGAGAAACTCTCTCGGAAAGCGTGGATTGGAATCGTTCTGTCATCGCTTTCTGTAATTCTCATCAACCTCAAGTAAATGGGCTTGCACAGGCTTGTCTCCCCGGACATGCTTTTGCCCTTCAACATCCAATCTGTGAAACAGAAGACCTATGAATCGCACAGAGAAAACAGAGACTGTTCCCGATGAGATCGGATTTATGAACCTCGATGAGTCGGACTTTACCTCCATGCCGCGGCCTGAACAGATCCGGCATCTGGAAGTAGAGGGTTATGTCGTGTTTCCGGGAATTCTGGATGCCGGCAGGATCGCGCGGATTAAGGATGAGCTGAAAGACGCGGAGATGAGCCACACCAGCTACAGCGTCAATCAGACTCGCTCCGTTATTCAGCCACAGTGGATCAGCCAGGCCGTGTGCGAATTGGTTGGTTACCCTCCCATGATTGATTTTCTCACCGATTTAATGGGTCCTGAGATCGTCTTCACCCGCGGATTTTTTCAGCGTTCGCTTCCCGGTTGTCCGGGCATTTCCATGCACACCGATGGTCAACCTCACGGGTCGGACCTCTTCGGTTACGAAGGGAGTTGTCCCCGCCTGGTGCGTGTGCTCTATTACCTGGATGAGCTCACACCCGACCGGGCCCCATTTCGCCTGCTCCCGCGCACGCATCTATCGTTTCACGCGGAGGCGAACGCGTATGTCAGGTATAAATCGCACCCGGAAGAGATCTCCGTCGTTGTTCCCGCGGGCTCAGCCGTGGTTGTCCCTGCGATGCTGCTGCATGGGAGCCATCCGAATAAGGACTCGCGCCCCCGTGCATTGGTGCAACTGGGCTATCGCCCTGCCTGGGCGGGCCCGATACAGCCTGTGGATGAATGGGACCCCGACCTGGTCGCCACCGTTCCCGAGATTTCAAAGCCGTTCTTCAAGAGCCTTAACACGACCGGTGCGGAATGGGAGCAGCCCCACAAGCCGCCGAACATGAGGACCGAAGCGCCTGGAATCAACCCGAGCCGCTGGGGAGATTAATAGAACTACCGAATTCAAATAATGCAGAAGATTCAAACGGAAATAAATCACGGGGACTGCACAGAAATACTCCCCGGTCTGGAAAGTAACTCAGTCGATCTGATTGTGACTTCGCCGCCCTACGCGGATCAGAGAAAGAATACTTATGGGGGAGTTCATCCGGACAAATATGTAGATTGGTTTTTGCCCATTACAGAGGAATTGTTGAGAGTGCTCAAGCCCGCGGGGACATTCATACTAAATATAAAAGAGCGGGTAGTAAGCGGTGAAAGGCATACGTATGTCATCGACCTGATCTTAGGGATGCGACAACAGGGCTGGCTCTGGACCGAAGAATTTATCTGGCACAAAAAGAACAGTTATCCTGGAAAATGGCCAAACAGGTTCAGGGACTCCTGGGAGAGACTGCTTCAATTTAACAAAAACAAGAAATTCAATATGTATCAGGAGGAGGTGATGGTACCCATGGGCGATTGGGCACAGGGCAGACTCAAGAATCTCAGTCAAACCGACCAGACCCGGGACGAATCAAAGGTCGGCAGCGGATTCGGAAAGAACGTGTCCAACTGGCTGACCAGGGAGAAGGCCTATCCAACCAACGTTCTGCACATGGCCACAGAATGCAACAACAAGAGCCACAGCGCTGTATTTCCCGAGGCACTCCCTGAGTGGTTCATCAAACTATTTACTGCTGAAGGGGATTGTGTGCTGGATCCATTCATGGGATCTGGAACGACTCTGTGTGTTGCCCAGCGGTTAAAGCGCAGTTCAATCGGGATCGAGGTTGTTGAGGATTATTGCAGAGCTGTTCGAGGCAAGATAGCGGACGCTGAGACGCCCTTGTTCAGTGAGGCAAGATATGGCTGAGCTGAAGATCGATGAGGTTCAGCAATATGTTGAGGGCAACCTGGGCGAGTTTCATTCAACTCGTCTGAAACGTCTTCAATCCTTGAAACTGAGCAAAATCTTGCAAAGGAAGAATCCGTATTTATTTCGCGCCAAGAACATTCAATCCGCCAGAGATTTGGTGGCGACATTGCTTGACGCACATTTGTCGTCCCAGGAAGAAACTATTTTCGGCGAGTTTCTCGAAGGCTTGGCTATCTTTGTTAATTCCAAAGTTTACGGAGGGAGAAAGTCCTCAGCGCAAGGGATAGACCTGGAATTCTCGCACAACAAGATTCGGTATATAGTATCAATCAAGTCGGGCCCCAATTGGGGGAACAGCTCTCAGATTCGGAAAATGAGAGAGGATTTCAAGAAGGCCAGGAAGACGCTGCGAACAAACAATTCAGGACTTCACATTGTTGCAGTGAATGGTTGTTGTTATGGGAGGTGCAGCAATCCTGACAAGGGCGACTATTTCAAATACTGCGGAGAGAAATTCTGGCACTTCATATCCGGGGAGGCGGAATTGTTTACCGAATTAGTTGAGTCGTTGGGCCATGTGGCCACAGAGCAAAACGAGACGTTTGATAGAAGATATGCGACTATTGTCGACCAGTTTTCACAGTCGTTCGCCAAGCACTTCTGCGAAGATGGGCAGATAAACTGGGAAGCACTTGTTCACTACAATTCTTGTGCAGAACCGCCGGATCGTGACTTGGATAGCTCGCTGGATGGCAAGGAATAGTCTGTTGCCACGACTATACATCCAGAAACTGCACATCGAGCGCGTGTTGCTCGATGAACTCGCGCCTGGGCTCGACCTTTGAGCCCATGAGGATGGTGAACATTTCATTCGCCTTCACCGCATCCTCCATTTTAACCCGGACCATGACCCGCTGGGTGGGATCCATAGTTGTTTCCCAGAGCTGGTCGGGATTCATCTCGCCGAGCCCCTTGTAACGCTGAAGGTCGAAGCCTTTCTGCCCGCGCTCCTGGACCTGGCTTAGAACTTCATTAAGGGCATGGAGGCCGACTTCATCGTTGTCGCTGATGAGATGAAATTTGGGCGGCTCCTCAGAAAAGTCATCTTGATCCTGTGAGAGATCATCGGCATTGAAAGCCATTTCTTCGAGTTGCTTAAGTGTGCGCTGGATGTGTGCGGCGTTGTGGAAGATGAACAATGCATAAGTTTCACCGTTCGCCTCGGAAGATTCTTCTGGTTCGGATGAATCTTCCGGTGTGTTTGAATCTACCGGAGCGCTTGAATCTTCCTCATCCCCGGCTTCCGCAGATTCATCCGGTGTGTGGGTGTTGGCGGCGATGAACTCGTTGATTTCATTTTCTGAATACAGGTACATGGGTGACTGGCCGGGATATGTCACTCGGGCTCTCGGCAGACGGCCGGTTTCCGTATTTCTAAGGCTCAGGTATTCCTCGAAATTGATTCCGTTCTTCTTGAGCTTTTGCGCCTGGTCGCCAATGTCGATGATTAGGTCCATGAGCTGGCGGAGGGTTTCGCCTTCCACAACTCTGGGATCAGCCGTGCCGTTGCTGACCTGCAGCGACGCGGACTCGACGCCCTTGCTCAGGAGAAATTCCACAATCTCTTCTTCGGTGTGATAGTAGTTGATGTCCTTGCGGCGCTTGACTCGAAAGAGCGGCGGCTGGGCGAGGTAGAGCCGGCCGGCATCGATGAGCTGCGGCATGTGGCGGTAGAAGAACGTGAGCAGCAGAGTGGCGATGTGTGAGCCGTCGACATCCGCATCGGTCATGATGATGACTTTTCCGTAGCGGAGCTTATCGATATCGAACTCGTCGATGCCGATGCTTGTGCCAAGGGCGGATAGCAGCGCACAGATCTCTTCGTGTTTGAGTATCTTGTCGATGCGCGTCTTTTCGACGTTCAGGATCTTGCCTCTGAGGGGCAGAATGGCCTGGATTACGCGGTCACGGCCCTGCTTTGCAGAGCCACCGGCGGAGTCTCCCTCGACCAGGAAGAGCTCAGTGCTGGCGACTTCGCGGCTGCTGCAATCGGCTAGCTTGATTGGAAGGCTTCCGGAGCTCAGCACTCCCTTTCGCCGGGTGAGCTCACGGGCTTTGCGCGCGGCTTCACGGGCCTCTGACGCCTGGACAGCCTTGCGGACGAAGTTTGCCGCGTCTTTGGGGTGTTCCTCCAGAAAAACGCCGAGGCCCTCGTTTACCGCGGTCTCGACGAGCGTGCCGGCCTCGCTGTTCCCGAGCTTGGTCTTGGTCTGGCCTTCAAACTGCGGGTCCGGGAGGCGGATGTTGATCACCGCGGTGATACCCTCACGGATGTCTTCTCCGGAGGTCAATGTGTCGTTCTTGAATAAACCATTCGATTTGCCATAGGCATTGATGGTGCGCGACAGGGCGGATTTGAAGCCGCTCAGGTGAGTGCCGCCCTCGTGGGTGTGGATGTTGTTAGCAAAGCTGAAGATGGTTTCGGAGTAGCCCATGTTGTATTGGAAGGCTACCTCGACCCAGAGCGGGCCGTCCTGTTTTTCTATGTAGACGATATCGGCGTGCAGGACATCGCTGCCTTGATTGAGGAACGTTACGAAGTCCCTGATCCCTCCCTTGAATTCGAAGACCTCTTCTTCATCCGTCCGCTCATCAGCGCATACAATCTTCACACCCGGATTGAGGTACGCGAGCTGGCGCATGCGCTTGACGATCGTCTCAAAGTGGAACTCCGTCGCCTGAAAAACTTCAGGATCGGGCTTGAAGGTGATCTTCGTGCCCCGGGCCTTGGTCTCGCCACGAATCTCGAGTGGGGTAACCGTCTCACCTCGTTCAAATCGCATGTGGTAGACTTTTCCGTCCACGTAGACTTCGGCTTCCAGCCACTCACTGAGCGCATTGACGACGGTGACGCCAACACCATGGAGCCCACCGGACGCCTGGTAGGCTTTTCCTCCGAATTTGGCACCGGCGCCGGTGATCGTCAGGATGACTTCGAGTGCAGGCTTATTCTCATCTTTGTGGATGTCGATGGGGATGCCGCGGCCGTTGTCCTGCACGGTCACCGTGCCATCTTCATGGAGGGTGACCATGACCAGGCTTGCGTGCCCGCCCATGGCTTCGTCGATGCTGTTATCGACGACTTCATAGATGCAATGATGGAGCCCGCGTTCGGTGACATCGCCGATATACATGGCGGGGCGAGCTCGTATGTGTTCGATGTTCTTCAGTACCTGTATGTCTTCCGAGGTATAGTCTTGGTTATCCACGTCGATCTGGTCTTAAGTAACTGAAACTAATAGTCTTCCGGTTCTTTCGCGCCATCCGAAGGGGGTACAGCCCGGCCGTGTTATGCTGTCTTGGGGGGAATGCAATCAAGATGAGTGAGGGGGGCAATCGGTGGGATGCCCGGGCTGGAAACCGGGGTCTGGAAACGTAAGAAAAGATTCTACTCGGATAGCCTGGTTCGGCAAGCGGAGAAAGGGGCAGAAGTGTTTCTTTTGGAAAGAGTTGCACGCCATCCCACAAAAAAAGGCTGCTCCGGACAGAGCAGCCTTTTCGAGCTTCTTTGCAGAGCTGAATATTACCCTCGCGCCAACTTTTTCATCACATACTTCAGGTACTTCTGCGCCTTCGAGACGTGTGCGCTCTCAGGATGGTCATCGATGACCTCCTTGAACTTCCCCTTTGCGCCGTTGTAATCCTTCATCATGACCAGGCATTTGCCGTAGTTGAGCAGGATGAGGTCGATGAAATCGGCGTCCCGGTAATCGCGGAGGGTCTTCTCGTAGATTTCAAGGGCCCGTGGGTAGTCCTTCATCTGGTAGTAGAAATTGGCTATTTTGGTGATGGCCTTGGGTGCGAAGTTACTCTGTGGGAACTGCTCAGCGCATTTCTTGTATTCGACGAGCGCCTTTTCGTAGTTGGACTTGTTTTTCTCGCCCATCTTCTCATAGCACTCGGCGATGTTGTACTGGGCGTCCGGCGCGAGGGGCGAGCCGGTGCCGACCGTCTTCTTGGCCTTGGGGTCTCCTTTTTTGGCTTTGGTTCTGGGTGGCCCTGCCTGAAGCAGGCGCTGGTAGTAGGAGATGGCGGAGGTGAATTCCTCTTCTTCCTTGGCCACGTTGCCCATCATGAAGAGGGCATCATCTGCGAATTCGGAATTGGGAAAATTACGGAGGAGGTTGAGGCAGACGGACGCGGCATGGTTGTGGTCGCCCTTTTCAAAGTAGATCTTCCAAAGGAGATACTGGGTGGTTTCATCGAGATCGCGGCTGTAAGCGCCACGTTCACGGGCGACCTTGGCGCATTCCTTGAGGGCTTCAATGAACTTGTCGTCGGCCTGTTCCTTGAGCCCGAGCTCCTTGTAGATGCGGCCCATGTTCATAAGCGCTTCTGCGACCTGCAACTCGGTCTTCACTCGCAACGAGGCATTTTTGATATCGCTCTCGTACGGAGTGGGCACGGTGAGATGGCCCTGAACGACGACGACCTCGGCCTTCTGTGGCTCGGGCTTGTCGCCGGTCACACGGATTTCGTCGACGTATTCGACTTCAATACGATCGTTCATCTCGGCCTGGATAGTGCCGTCGCCTTTCTTGGCTTCGCCTTCCTTGACCATGATGTTGCCGGTGAAGATACCAGTGTGGAACATGGTCGGGGCAGCTTCGGCTTCCCCTTTGGCTTCCCCTTCGGCTGCGGTCCCGACGGGGTCGTTGAGGTCTTCAGAGCGTTCTTTCAGTTCGATGGTTTCCTCATCGAGGATTTCGTACTCCTTTTCTTTCTCGTCCGATGCCTTGGCGAGAAGATCTTCTTCGCTGATGATCTTGCCGGCCTCTTCTTTGATCTCGCGCTTGGAACGGATAACGACCTTGACGCTGTCCTCCGCCTTGCTGAAATCGCGGTCGTAATCGATGACGCGGACGTTGGCATTACGGTCGAGGGCCACGCCCTGGACGCGGCTCTTGTAGATGCCGTCGACGATATCGACCCGGGCGTCATCGGACATGGTAATGACGTGCTTGCGGGAGATATCACGCTGCCGGTTGCTGGCGTGGGTATCGATGTATTCGACGCTGACTTCGTCGTTGCCGAGCACCTGGAGGATTGCGTCGCCCTTCACCGCCTCGCCGAGCTCGGTCTTGATTGAGCCGATGAAGTCCGTGCCTGACATGCCGCGGGAGTGCAGCTCGACCACTTCCTCGTCACCGGACTTGACGGTTGCCTTGACCTTGAGGGTTTTCTTTTGACGGGAGAGGATGGTGAGGTCACGGTCGTTTACTTTGATGAAGAGGCGTTTGCCGGGTGCGAGTTTCCTCACATTTTCGTCGGCTTCATCGACCGATGTGCCAACCATGCGGAAGGCTTCAATCGCCCGTTTGTAGTGCTTGAGGCGGAAGTGGGCCATACCGATGTAATGGTAGGACTTGTTACAGTATTCCGTGCCTGGGAAACTGGCGGTGACCTTTCGGAGCTCGGAGAAGGTCTTCTGATACTGATTCTGTTCGAAGTAGCTGACGCCGATCAGGTAAAGGCTTTCCGCCTGTTCCTTCGCCTCTTCGCTGCCCTCGGAACATTTGTGCAACTGGCCGACCGCGTCTTCATATTGTTTTTCGCCGAAGTAATGCTTGCCGAGGCGGAGGTGCGACGTGAAGCGATACTTGCTCTTTGGGAAGCGGTCGATGATGTTTTTATACATCTCAATGGCTTCGGTATATTCACGCACGTCATACTTGAGATCGGCCTTGTTGATCAGGGATTTGGCACGCTGGTCTTCGGCCGATTCGCCGGCCAGCTCGGCAAAGCTCGGGGCCGCGCTCAAAGTAAAAGCAGCAAGGGAAAGAGCAAGATACCTCATTGCATGGGCTCCTGTAGCGAAGGTTAGAATTTTGAGTCGTTGTTTCGGCGGACTGTCCCGACCGCACGCAAGTTCAGGATTGTAGGCTCTGACCCCGGAGTTTCAATCCCCGGAATGTGATGGTTTACAATGAATTACAGGGCACGAAGATGGTAGAGAGGATGGCTAAGACTTGCGTGAATGAATGGTGTAAGTGACAGCCGCCTGGCTTACTGCTGCTCGTATCTGCGGCCACCTTCTGGCAGCTTCTTGAACCGCCACTTGAGGAGTATCAATATCGCTTCGATGCCGTCCTGCCAGCGGATCTTCTTGCCTTCCTCGATAGAGCGCGGGCAATACTTGATCGGCTTCTCCACGATGCGGTGTCCCAGCCGGCAGACCTGGGCGGTGACTTCCGGGCAGAATCCGAAGCCGTCTTCATCCAGGGCGAGCGACTGGATTAACTCGCGGCGGAAAACTTTGTAGCAGGTCGGCTCGTCCGTGATGCCAGCCCAGTAGAGGGAGTTGGTGATGATCGTGAGCAGGCGACCACCCATGTAATAGCGGTGATAGGATTTCTCGTTGTTTCCGAGGATGCGTGAGCCGTAGACCACCTCGGTCTCACCATCGAGGATGGGTTGAATGAGCGCGGGGTAGTCGTTGGGGTCGTATTCCATGTCCGCATCCTGAATGATGACGATATCGCCGGTCGCCTTTTCCACGCCCGTCCGCAGGGCCGCGCCTTTGCCCTGATTTTTGGGCTGCCGGATCAGGTGCCGGTGTTCCTCACCTTCAAAAAGTCGTTCCACGATGGCGGCGGTGTCGTCGCTCGAACAGTCATCGACGACCAGAATTTCCTTCTCTAAATCGACGGCCTCGACTTTTTCGAGGATCTGCTCCATGGTCGCTGCCTCATTATAGGCGGGGATGAGAACGGTCAGCGTGGGAGCACTCATTCAGTGTTCGGTTGAGATGATTCGTGGCCGGGCTTTGCCGAGTCCAGGTCTTCCAGTCGAAACCAATGGGCAAGAGCCACGCCGGCAAGGCAGAGCAGATAAGGAATGATTGGGATCCGGTAGCGGACCGAGCCGACAAAGACCAGATGCAGGCCCGCGGTGTAGGCGATCGGGGCAAGGCATAGTATCGTCGTGCGCCAGTTTTTTCTCCAACCGATGAAGAGCCCGGCGAGTGCAAGCACGTAGAGAGGCACGGTCGCCAGGATGCTGATCGTGATGTAAAGGGGCTTCCTGTACTGCTCGAAATTCAGGAGGACGTTCCAGAAGCGGCCCCATCGAATCAGGCAGAGCTCGAGGAAGCGGCCCGGATTTTCGAGGATAAATTTCTTCGCCGCGGCGGACATCGCCTTGTCCCGTTCTACCTCGGGCAAATCGTCTGCACCTTCCGGCCAGTACTCCTGATCCATCATTGGACCGCCGTCGGCCCGGGGACTGTTCGATTCCCACAGGCTCTCGCCGCCCTGGGTAGTAGTCGGGATAAACGCGTTCAGAACGACATAGTTCCGGATGATCCACGGCGACATGACCAGCGCCGTGCAGAGGCAGCAGACGGCCCAGATCTCGATGGATCTCCGCTTCGCCTGAAAACCAACGCAAAACGGCAGCAGAAATGGCGGCATCAACAGCATGGCCGGCTTCACCAGGATCGCGAGACCAAGCAGTCCTCCACCCACCGCGGCGAATCTGAGGGAGTAGTGCTGACGCTCCGCGGCAGCTTCCGTCTGTTCCGCGGCAGCTTTCAGAGCCCGCACGATCATCAGCATGACCGCCAGCATCAGCGTCGTATGAAGAGTTTCGGTAAGGACGAGCCTCGTAAAGAAGATATTGAACGGCTCAAACGCCAGCCCGATGCCACACAGCTTGGCCGCCGCGTCTGATTGAAAAAGTTCGCGGCACAGCATCACCAGCAGCACGCAGCTCAACGCCCCTGCCGCAGCCTGGGCGAGGCGGATGACCAGCAGGTTGCGGCCGCACAGGATCATGAACACAGGGTACGCCGGGGGCCGTTGTGCTTTCCTCTCTTCACGCAGGATGAGACCTCTGCCGTCGAGGACGTTCGCCGCCACCTTGTCGTATTGCTCGGAATCGGGGAACACGAACCCCGGGCTTCGATAGTGAAAGAAACCAACCACGGCCACTCGGACGAACAGCGCGGTCAGGAAGAGACCAATGAGAAAGTTTGGCTGGTGGCTCTGGAGGGCTTCTCGGATGGTGCGCACGGTGCTCGGTGATAGTGGTGGCGAATTCGTCTGCCCAGGCCGCAGGTGACTTCGTAAGGGATTCTATCGGAAAGCCCGGCCAATTCTTCGGCGCGAATCTCGGCATGCCCATCCCGCCCAAGCAATGTGACGACATCTCCTGTCCGGATGTCCGGAATATCGGTGACATCCAGAGTCAGGCAGTCCATCGACACGCTCCCCGCAATGGGAACTCTCTGCCCATGCACAGCCGCTTCGGCTTTATTGGACAGAGAAGTCGGCCAACCGTCCGCGTAGCCAACGGGGACTGTAGCGATAGTGCTCGACCTGCGGGCACGAAAGGTCGCGCCATAGCCAACGGTGTCGCCAGCTTTGATTTCGCGCAGCATGGTAATGCGAGCCCGGACAGAAAGGACCGGGTTGAGTTCCACTTTGCCTTCGAATCCGTCGGACGCGTTCATGCCGTAAACCGAAATGCCGGGCCGCACCAGGTTGAAATGCGTTGAAGCGTGCCCCAGCACCGCGCAACTGTTCGCCGCATGAATGAGAGGCGGGAGCAGATCCTCTGCTGCCAGCGCATCCATCGTCTGCCTGAATGCGTCGAGCTGTTTACGGACCAGGCTTCCGTTCACGTCTTCGGAAGCGATGAAGTGGGTCGCCAGCCCGGCAGTTTCCACATGCTCGGTCTGCGACGCCTCACGGGCAGCCGCGATGGCTTCTTGACTGGCGATCCCGTTCCGGCTCATGCCTGTATCGACCATCAGGTGAATGACGGCCTTCCGCTCCAGAGCCTTCGCAGCATCCTCAATCGAAGGGAACATATCTGCTGGTGAAAGGGAAATCTGGAGAGCGTTTTCCACAGCTATCGGGATCTCTTCAGGAAGAGAAGGCCCCAGAATCAGTATCGGCGCATCGATGCCAGCGTCTCTGAGCTCCAATCCCTCATGAACATCCGCGACCCCGATCAAGGCAGCCCCCGCTCCTATGGCTGTCCGGGCGACCTCCACCGCGCCATGCCCATACGCGTTCGCCTTGGCGAGTACCAGCAGGGCACGATTGCCGGAGAATCTGCGAAGCCTTTCGATGTTGTGCTCGAGCGCACCAAGATCGACTTCCGCCCAGGCTCGGTCTCGAATGGTGAGTTGCGTTCCGTTCATGGCCTCTCATCGAAGGCAGGAGTGACGTGAGAGGCGTCCAGAATGTGAGGTAAGTCGCGGGCTGGCTATTAAATGGAGATCTCTGCAAGTTGTCGAGGAGGACAAGGGATGCTGGATGCTGGATGCTGGGGATACTCGATTCTGGATTCTGGATTCTGGATGCTGGATGCTCGATGCTGGATGCTCGATGCTGGATGCTGGTCTCAGTCTTGAGACTGCATGCCCAGCATCCAGTTGTAACAGATGTACGCTATACAGATTGTAGGATGGCCGTCTCGGCCGTTTCGGCCGTCTTCGGCGGATGCGACCTTCAGACGGGCGGGGACGCCCATCCTTCGATTCGGCCGCCGAAGTTAAGGACGTAGGATGGCCGTCTCAGGTGGATGCAGCATCCAGCATCCAGAATCCAGCATCCCAGCATCCCAGCATCCAGCATCAAGCATCCAGAAATCATCGAAATCAAGCCCCCTACACTTTTTTCGTATTTTCTGGGAATAATTCCGGCATAATCGGGCACTACTTAGATGAAGCCCAATTTCACCATTGTCAGAAATCATGAAACAGGCCGAGCGTAAAGACCTCTACAGCGAGCTGGTGAGCAAACACGCCACCGACCTGTATCGATTCGCCTACCGGCTATGTGGTCGTGAGGATGTCGCGGAGGACCTGGTGCAGGAGGCGTTTACCGAGGCGTGGCGGTCCTTTGATTCGCTGCGTGAGATATCAAAAGGCAGGGCGTGGTTGTTTCAGATTCTCCGGCATCGATATTCCCATTGGATGCGGGATAACAGCCGACGCCTGCATCCTGAGGCCGGTATCGAAGAAGCAGAAAACGATGCCAGGATTTCCTCCCCGGACCATACGGATGAACTTTCCAGACAGGAAGCTCTGGGACGCGCTCTCGGCGCGCTGGAAGACAGGTACAAAGAGCCCTTCCTGATGGTCTTTCAGGAAGGGCTGAGCTGCAAAGAGGCCGCGGCCAGCCTCGATGTCCCACTGGGCACAGTGCTGTCGCGTATTCATCGGGCACGAAAATTCCTGCGAAAATTCCTGAAGAAGTCAGAAGAAGACGAGGACAACATTAACCAGATTCGAAGCCGTGAACCGGGAATCACACCATTCCGGATGGGAGGTCAATCATGACACCTGAACAACAAGAAAACCTGCTCCGGGCCATGGAAGAAGCGGCCCTTTTGCCGACCGAAGATCCCATGAGAAGGGAAATCGAGACCCGCATCGTTGAGGCCGGAACGTGGGCAGAAAAAGAATGGCTGGAATTGCTCCAGTCAGACGAACAGTTGCGACTCGACCTGCAGCGGGTGGCCGCCCCTGCAGGCCTTGATGAGAAACTGACGGCAATCCCGGATGAAGTGCCAATCCCTCTCCCGAGCCGGCGTTTCTGGATCTATCCGGCTACCGCCGCGGCCATGCTGTTGCTGACAGTGGGCGTCCTTCAACTCTTAGAAAGCCAAAACGAAGGCCGCCTGAACACCATCGCGATGCTGGCCATCAGCAACCATCAGAACATCGATTATGTGTCCATCGATTCAGACAAAGAAGGCGAAGTTGAAGACCACCTCGCAAGGAAGGTTGAGTTTGATGTGAGAATTCCCGCCCTGGCGAAGCACCTCCAATTAAAGGGTGGACGCAAATGCGGATTGGGCACCCAAGACGTCGTGTGCTCCCGCTGGGTAAAAGGAGACAGAAAATATTCGCTGTATCAATTTTGCTGCAAAGACTTCGGCCTGCCTGGAGACATCCTTAAACAGATAGTTATTCCAAAGTTCCCATCTGTCTCAAACAAGGAATACTCCGTGCTTTTCTGGACTGAAGGCAATTGTGCTTATGCTCTGGTCGCAGATCGGCCGGAGCACCTTAAAGAAATCCAAGACATTCTGTAATCAGCCCCTCATGGCTGAGTGTCGATGCCCCGCAATTCGGACGACCGAATTCAGTGCGCCCGGAGTCTGTACTCATTTTTTCCCAATCCCTGTCAAGTGAGAGGTCGACTTATGGCAGTCAGTAACACTAACATTGATCCCACCCACTGGGTAGAGAACCACGCAGATTACCTGAATGGTTACGCCATGCTGCGGTTACGGAAACAGGAAGTCGCGGAGGAGCTTGTACAAGAGACTTTTCTGGCAGCCCTGCGAGCCCGACAGAATTTCTCCGGCAGGTCGTCCATTCGGACCTGGCTGGTAGGAATCCTGAAACATAAAATAATCGATCACTTCCGTGCAAAGAAACGTGTCAGACCATTGAGTGATTACGAAACCGAGGAGCGCAATGCCACTGAGATATACGATCAGACAGCCAACTGGAAAAAGAAACCCAGAGACTGGGGCGCCAACCCGGAGGACGCGTTCGAACAGCAGGAATTCTGGACTGCACTTCTCGAAGCCATCAATGATCTGCCCGAACGAATGGCCGAAGTTTTCAAAATGAGGGAACTGGAGAGGAAGAGCACAGAAGAAATCTGCCAACTACTGGATATTACTCCCACAAACCTGGGCGTCTTACTATTCAGAGCAAGAACAAAACTGCGTGATTCGCTGGGCCCAGAATGGCTTGGCATTCAAAGGAATTAAATAGTGACTCGCCGCTTCGATACCCACTGATTCTCCCTACTCTCAGCATCTGTCAATTGAATACACGAAATCTCAACATTCTCATCAGTTCTGTATTGCTGTTGATTGGCATTATCTTATTCCAGCAGTTTCGACAAGAGACACCTGACGGTGAAGGAACTCCGATCCTGGCTCAACCGGTGGCCGATGTAGTCGTTGATGGAGAGAAGATATTTTCAATCCTGGCAAAGGATGCCCTGCGGTCCATTGACCGGCCCAAATTTGTAAAGGCAGCAGACGCCGAGATTTCTCCGAACAGTCCCGTCATAGGCATTTCGGATGGCAAAATCGCTCGCGCTTACTCGATTAACCTCCTCGATCGACATGAGATCGTCAATGACCGGATAGGGGCCTATCCAATCGCCATCACCTGGTGACCTCTCTGTGCATCGACTGTCGTGTACAGTCGCAAAGTCGATGACAAGGTCCTCGAATTCGGTGTCACAGGCCGACTCTGGAAAAACGCACTGGTCATGTATGACCGCCAGACAGAGACCTGGTGGTCTCATATCACCGGAAAATCGATGTATGGCCCTCTCAAAGGCAAAGTGCTGAAGAGAGAAACTGATCTGAAAATCTTCCCGCGTATCTCTTTTGGAAAATGGAGAAACCAGTTCCCTGACACACAGGTTCTCAGTATTGGCGGCCGGGAACATGTGGCTGCTTCAAACTATGCAAAATATAACCGAAAGCCGCATGTAGGCATCGGCACATCTCGCCCGGTTAAAGACAATCGCCTGCCCCATAAATCTATTGTTCTTGGGATAAAGTCAGCCGACGGCCCACGCGCCTATCCGGTAAAACTATTTGAAAGAACCAGCCTTTACATTGATTCAAAATCGCAGGACGAAATATTAGTCTTCTATGAAAAGAAGACCGGCGGCGCCGCTGTCTATTCCACGACGGTTAACGGCAAAAAACTGAAATTCGATTCCGTGGTGAAAGACTCCGTTGTGAAAGACAAGTCGGGGAACTCATGGAATCTGATACTTGGGAGTGCTGTCGAAGGCCCCCTGAAAGGACTGAAGCTCCAGAACTATTCCGTAATGGAAATCTTCTGGGGCGCGTGGGTAGATTACTACCCGAAGACGTTTTTGGCGGGGGAGTGACCGTCAGGTGGCCAGGACTTCGGGCTCCAAACAACAGTTCGCTCATTGACTGAGTCCTGATCTTCTTCCCAATCCTGCGGCAGTCGTTGGCCGCAACCGAGGGATTCTTACCACGGATGGCATGCCATCCCACGGATCAGAACCGTTTCAGACCATCGCTGGAATGGCTTTGCCGTCCGTGGTACTTAATTCAGGATGATGTCGATTGAGATTAGGATTAAGGTTCTCTTCATCTTCTGGATGCCTGATACTCACTCGCTCACACCATGGCC